>DATLRE010000076.1:0-17401 GCA_035534835.1 Acidimicrobiales bacterium | reverse complement strand
GTGGCGGCGCCGACCCTCATGACCCGGCCGTGGATCGGCGGGGCCGCCGCCTCGCCGGACGCGAGGCTCCTGGCTCGCGCCATGGGCGGACGCGATCTGGCCCTCGGGATCGGAACCCTGCGGGCGCTGGGCGTCGACGGTACCGAGGCCCGACCGTGGGTGGCGCTGGCCGGGGTGGCCGACGCCGTGGACGCGTGCGTCACCCTCTGCGCGTTCCGCCGTCTGCCGACCCCGAGCCGCTGGGCCGTCCTGGCCGCCACCCTCGGCGCCGCCGTCGTCTCGTTCCGGGTGGCCACGGCACTCGATCCGGCCCCGCACCCGTTCGGGACCGGCGGCACTGCCGTCGACGGACCCGCGGACCCGGCGGCGGCCGGCGGTACGGGCGCGGGGGCCGGCACGGAAGGCACCGGTAGCATGCGGGCATGACCTCGACGTCGGGCACGGTGGCGTCCGGCGGCCCCACCCCCCGAGGCGCACCGGGCGACGGGGCTTCCCCGGGCGACGGGACTGCTCCCGACGACGGCGGCACCGCGGCCTCCGCCGGGTCGGCCGGGTCCGCCGGGTCGGCCGGGTCGGCCGGACGGGGCTACGAGCCGATGTCGATCCGGGGACCGGCCCTCATCGTCCTCGGGCTCGCCGTGCTCCTGCTCCTCGGCGGCGTGGTCGCCTCGGCCGTGACCAGCGGCTCTGATCCGACCTTCACCCTCCGCCAGGTGACGCTCGCAGACGGGACCACCGTCCCCCTCGCCCCGGCGGCGGCCAGACTGCACGCCATCGTCAGCAACGACGAGCCGCCCGCCGACATCATCGGGAACCTCGGGATCCCGAAGGAGTCGGTCGTCACCGGAGTGCTCAACTCGGACCAGCACACCGCCCAGTTCGACCGGACCGCACGCCTCCGTAGCCAGCTCTCCCAGACGGAGGTCGTCGACGTCTACGCCCACCTGCTCCGGACCGTCGGCTGGCAGGTCATCTACCAGGGACCGGCTCCCCAGGGCGGCCCCGGTACCACCGAGGTCCTGGCCAAGCGCGGCAGTGGGGACGGCTTCTACTGGGAGACCGGCGTCGTCGTCTCCCCCACCACGCCGGAAGGCACCACGTCGTACTCGGTGGAGGTGTTCGAGACCCCCGACGGCAACTGACCCGCGTCGGTGTCGCCTCCCACCGGCCCACCCCGCTCGTCGATCGGGTCCGAAGACCGCCGGAACATCCAGGACCACACGAACAGGTTGATCGGGTACAGCAGGTAGCCCACCCGGGTGGCGGGGGCCAGCAGGATGGCGATGAGCATCACCCATCCGGTCAGCCGGGCCACGGCCGCCGCGTCCCTCGGCGGGTCGCGGAGCAGGCGCCGACCCAGGACGGACAATCCGATCACCGCGGCCACGACCACGTACGCCCGGTGGATCGCCGGGAAGGTCGCCACCAGGATGTGGCCGGGCAGCGCGCTGGCCGCCGGTGAGGCCACGCCGGCCAGGCCGAGCGGGAACCGGACGACGTTGTCGACGAATGCCGACGGGTTGTGCAGCGCGACGGGCAGCACCACCGGCACGACCAGCGCCAGCACGGCCACGAGGTAGCGGCCCACCGCCCGCCGCCCCTTCAGGTCCGACGCCGCGAACAGGGCCAGGAACACGAGCGGCCAGGCCGTGAACTTCAGGGTGCTGGCCGCCCCGAGTGCGAGCCCGGCCAGCACCGGTCGTCGCCGCTGCAGGGCCACGAGTCCGAGCAGCATGAGCGCGACCACCGGCATGTCGTCCCCGCCCGTCGCCAGCGGGAGCGCGGCCGTGGGCAACACGGTCAGGGCCTGCAGCGACCGGTAGCGGGCGTCGGAGCCGGGGCGCACCCGGCTGAGGGCGAGCACGGTGACCACGACCGTGAAGAGGAGGAACTGGATCCGGGCATCGGTCAGTCGGGCCTCCACCTTGCTTCCGCTCGAGAAGCCGAACACCACCATCCCCGGCAGGTACGGGTAGTAGAGCTCGTAGACGGGAATGGCGCTCTGGCGGATCAGGATGTGGCCGTTGCGGTCGACGACCTGGTACGGGTCCTGGCCGTGGGCGGCGCGGATGCCGGCCCGCTCGACGACCAGCACCTCGGGCTGCACGTGCAGCGAGGCGTCACCGTGGCTCGCCCACACCACCTCGAGGGCGAGCGGCACCACGGTGGCTCCCAGCAGTACGACGGCGAAGGCGGCGATCCGGGCGGCACGCCACCCGCCACCCGACGGCACGGGTCCTGCGACAACCGCGGCAACCGGGGCACCCGGGGCACCCGGGGCGTCCGGGGCGTCCGGGGCGTCCGGGGCACCCGGCCCCGTGGTCCCACGGCGCCGCGACCTGCGCACGAGGGTCACGACGACCATGAGCGCCGTGGCTGCGGCGTAGGGGCCGACCGCCAGGCGGCCCCACTCGCGGTACAAGGGGATCCGCATGGCCAGGGCGGTCACGCCGGCGAACAGGGCCGACGCTCCGTACAGGAAGGCGTCCCGACCCTCCGGGGTCAGCGCCCGGAGCCGGGCCAGCAGCCGCCGGGCCGCTCCGGACGGTCCGGTCCGCGGGTCAACGGTCATCGGTGCCGTCCCGGGCGAACAGCCCGCGGTAGAAGTCGAGCTCGGCGGTGAGGGCGGCCTCGATCGTCGAGGCCCTGCGGAAACCGTGGGACTCCCCCTCGAAGACGACGAGGCGGCAGTCGGCCCCGGCCGCCCGCAGCTGCTCGGCGAACGACTCGGCCTGGGACGGCGGGACGACCGGGTCGTCGGCCCCCTGCAGGAGGAGCACGCGTCCCCCCAGGCGGTCGGCGTGGTGGATCGGGGACCGGCTCCGGTAGTCCGACGCCGCCGCGGGCAGCGGGCCGACCAGCGAGTCCAGGTACCGGGACTCGAATTCGTGGGTGTCGGCGGCCAGAGCCAGCAGGTCCGTCACCCCGTACCAGGCGACCGCGCCGGCGAAGCACCGTGCCCGGATCAGGGCGCCCAGGGCGGTCAGTCCGCCGGCGCTCGTGCCCCGGATGGCCATTCGGGCGCCGTCCACCAGTCCGTCGGCGGCCAGGGACTCGGCGTAGGCCACGCAGTCGTCCACGTCGCCCTCGCCCCAGGCGCCGCGCAGGAGGTCCCGGTAGGCCCGTCCATGGCCCGTGCTCCCCCGGTAGTCGACGACGGCCACGGCGATGCCCCGACTGGTGAGGAACTGGACCACGGGGTCGTACCCCGCCTCCGCGCTCGCCGTCGGGCCGCCATGGCAGAAGACCACGAGGGGCGGACGGGACCGGTTCGGAGGGACGTCCGGGTTCACCGGCGCGAAGAAGAGGCCCGGCACAGGGAGATCGCCGGTCCTGCCGACCCTTGACACCGGTGGCGAGGCCCGGTCCGGGTCGACCGTCACCGCCGGGGCGGCGCTCAGCCGGCGGGCTGGGACGATCCCCGTCGGGTCGACGGCGAACACCGACTGCGCCTCCGTCGGCGTCGAGCCGAGCACGGCGGCGGTACGGCCGTCTGCGGTGACGACGCCGGCCAGGGTCACGCACGGCTGGTCGACATCGACGCGCGACCAACCCCCGGCGTCGGGTCCGGCAGGCGGTGGGCGGAGGAGCACCAGGCGGTCCCGACCCTCGGACCGCCGGACCGCCAGGAGCGAGCCGTCGGCCAGCTCCTCGAACGTGTGCCGGCCGAACACCCAGTCCGGGCCGTGGTACTCGGCCTCGTCCCGGATCAGCGGCACGGCGTCACCCGGACCCGGTCCGGTGCCGCCGAACGCCCCGGCCGGCACCCGGTACGGCAGCCACCAACCCGTCCGGTCGTCGACGAACAAGAGGGAGCCGTCCGCGCACCACCGGGGCTGGCCCACCGAGGTGTCCGGCCCCCCGGCGACCGTCACGGCGGTGCCGGCGGCCGGTGGACCGGCACCGGTGGCGAAGGGGGCGACCTGCAGTCGTCCCGCGTCCCACGGCAGGGCCGGGTGGTCCCAGGTCATCCAGGCCAGCCAGCGCCCGTCGGGCGAGGGCCGCGGCGCGGCCACGAAGTCGCCGGGCGCGGCCAGGACCGTCGGTACGCCCGGTCCCCCGGCCGGCACGGCCACCAGCCGGTGGGTGGTGCCGTCGGGGCCGAGCCGCTCCTCCACCGAGACGAGCCACCGCCCGTCGGGAGTCAGCCGGCCGTCGGCGTGGCGGACGTCCTGGGCCGGGTCCCCGTCGGCACCCAGCCGCACCGGTGCGGCCTCCGCCCCGGGGTCGAGCCGGTGCCAGGCCTGGTCGTTCTGGTCGACGTAGAGCAGGACGCCGCCGGCCACCGTGGCCGCTCCTCCGCCGTACTCGTGGACCCGGCTGCGCACGCTCACCCCCGCCGGCGACACGTCGACGGGCGCGACGCCCGGGGGCCCGCCCGGTTCGCACCGCACGACGACCTGGCGGCCGCCCTCGTCGGGACGGGACTCGGTCCAGTACACGCTGGCCCCGTCGGCCAGCAGCCCGCTGCGCGACACCTTGCCCGCCGCCACCTGGGCGGCCGACCACGGCGACGGCCACCAGCCGGCCCCGGGGACCCCCGGTGTGGACGGGGTGACGGGGACGGACGGGTCCGTCCGGGCCACCGGGGTCGGCTCCGCCGACGGCGGTCGGGCCCCGGTCGCGTCCTCAGTCGTCATGGAATCTGTACGGTACCCGTAATGACCTCGTCCCCTCCGTCTCCCCCCCGGCCGACACCGTCCGGTGGCACCCGGGCGGTCGGCCCGGACGACCGGTTCCCCGCCTTCGTCGTCAGCGGTGCGGGCGACGCCCTGCGCTCCGGCGTCGCCACCCTCACCCTGGACGACCTACCCGAGGGAGACGTGCTGGTCGAGGTGACGTGGTCCGCCGTGAACTACAAGGACGCCATGGTCACCCGGCCCGGAAACCGGGTGGCCCGTACGTCCCCGTTGGTACCCGGCGTCGACCTCGTCGGCACCGTCGTCACCTCGGACGCCCCAGCCGTGGCCGTCGGGTCCGTCGTGGTCGTCCACGGCTACGACCTGGGCGTGGCCCGCCACGGCGGATTCGCGCGCTTCGCCCGGGTCCCCTCCGAATGGGTGGTACCCCTGCCGGACGGCCTGACCGCCCGCCGGGCGGCCGCCCTCGGGACCGCCGGGTTCACCGCCGCGCTGTCGCTGCACCGCCTGGAGCACCACGGCCTGCGGCCCGGCGACGGTCCGGTGCTCGTGACGGGGGCGTCCGGCGGCGTCGGGGGCATGGCCGTGGCCCTGTGTGCGGCACGCGGGTACGAGGTGGTGGCCAGCACGGGCCGGACCACCGAACGCGCCTACCTCACGGGGCTGGGCGCCGCCGAGGTCATCGGACGGGACGACCTGGTGGTGGCACCCGATCGCACCCTGGGCCCGGAACGGTGGGCCGGGGCGATCGACTGCGTCGGGGGGTCGACGCTCGCCGCCGTGCTGCGCACCCTTCGCTACGGCGCGGCGGTGGCGGCCAGCGGGCTCACCGGCGGCTCGGCACTCGAGACCGACGTCTACCCGTTCATCGTGCGCAACGCCGCCCTCCTCGGCGTCGACACCGTCGCGACGCCCATCGGCGAACGACGGGCGGTGTGGATCGAGATGGCGGCGGCGTTCCCGGGCGACGTCCTGGACTCGCTCGTGGAGGGCGAAGTGGGCCTGGTCGGCCTCTCCGACGCCCTCGACTCGATCCTGGGCGGCCGGGTCCGCGGGCGCATGCTCGTGCGGCCCGGCGACTGACGGGCGGGGCGCGGCACCGGGAACACGCGGGCCCCACGGGTGCGGCGGACCCGACGGCACCGTCGGCCGGTCCGGTCCGGTCCGCCGGATCCCGGGGCCGTCGGCGGCGGTGCACGCCGGCAATGCCCAGGGAGAACGTCCTCGTCGTGGGTAGTCTCTGCGTGACATGACAGACCGCTCCGACGGCCATGCCGCCATCGACCTGAAGGTCATCCAGCTCTTCGCGCTGGTATCGGAGGCGCTGTCCCGTGCCACCCATGCGCTGCTCAGCGGTGACGCGGTCCTCGGCCAGACCGTCATCGACGGCGACCAGGCCGTCGACGCGCTGACCGCCGAGGTCGAACTGCTCATCTGGGAGGAGCTCCAGGAACGGCCGGTCCAGGGGAACGAGCTCCGCTACCTGGTGGGGCTCCTCCTCATCATCCCGGAGCTCGAACGCAGCGCCGACCTCGCCGAGCACGTGGCCCAGCGCGCCGTCGAGCACCTGGGGACGTCGATGAGCCCACGCAGCCGGGGCATCGTCCAGCTGATGACCGAGGTGGCCAGCGAGATGTGGGGTCAGGCGGCCGACGCCTTCGGGGAGGGGAACCGGGTGGCCGACCACCTCGCCTCCGCCGACGAGGAGATGGACATCCTCCACGCCCGCCTCACCCTCGAGGTCGGGGCCGAGGAGATGCCGGCCTCGATCGCCGCGCAGGTGACCTTGCTGGCCCGGTTCTACGAACGACTGGGTGATCACGCCGTCAATCTGGCCCGGCGGATCGAGCTGCTGGTCGACACCCGGAACTCCTAGGCCGGGAACCGGCCCTACGAGGAGAAGTCCTCCGGTCGGATGCTGTCGAGGAAGCTCCGGAACTCCCCCACGATCTCCTCGGGATTGCCCTCGGCCACGGCCGGCTCCTCCTCGGACTCCTCGTCCTCCTCGTCGACGGCCAGCATGATCCCCTCGGCGTCCATGAGGTCGTCGGCCACGAACAACGGTGCACCGGTGCGAACGGCCACGGCGACCGCGTCGGACGGCCTCGAGGAGACGGGCACCTCGTCGCCGTCCCGCAGCAGGACGATCTCGGCGTAGTAGGTGCTGGAGCGCAGCTCGGTGACGACCACCCGGACCACGTCCGCGTCGAGTGCCTCCAGGAGGTCCCGGATGAGATCGTGGGTCATGGGCCGTGGCGTGTCCATCCCCTGCAGCGCGAAGGCGATTGCCGTGGCCTCGGGCGCCCCGATGAAGATCGGCAGCGTGCGGCCCAGTCCCTCGGATTCCTGGAGCAGCAGGACCGGCGTGTTCGACTGGAGATCCACCCGAACCGCTCGGAGCCGCACCTCGACCATGCCCTCAAACCTACTCGCCGAGGCCGCCGGTTGCGACGGCGCCCCGCCCGCACGGGCGCCGTCCGGGAGGCGGCCCGGGCGCCGGGATCACCCGTTCAGGAGATCCCGCAGGGCCGTCCGGAGCAGCGAGCCCTTCAGCTGCTGGCCCAGTGCGGCCAGGTCCTCCGCCGTGCGACCGGCCCGGACCCGGGCCTCGGGATTGCGCTGGCGCACCATGGGGATGACGATCTGTTCGATGAAGCCGGCCTCGCGGTCGACCGCGTTCTTGTACAGGCGCAGGTGCCGGGCCTCGATGCCGAAGGCGGCGAGCTTGGCGGCCACATTGGCCACCGCCAGCGCCTCTTCGTCGAAGTACTCGACGCCCCCGACCACCGCTGCTCGGACCAGCCCGTACTCCTGCAGCTGGCCGACGTAGTCGGCACCCAGTCCGCTCGCGGCGCACAGCTCGTCGAGCGAGAGACTGGCGCCGCCCATCGAGCCCATCGATCCCACAGCGCCCGCCGGTTCCGACGCACCACCGGCACCCGTAGCGCCCCTAGCGCCCGTGGAACCCGTGGATCCCGTAGCGCCCGTGGAACCCGTGTCGGGGTCCGGCGCCCGATCCGAGGCGGGCGCGGCATCCGGCGGGGCCGGCGGGGTGACGGCACGGGAGGCGCGCCGGGCCGGCGGGTCCCCCGCCGCCGATGCGGTCGGTGCGACGTGCCCCCCCGAATCGTGGCCCGCCCCGTTGCCCGCACTCTCGGCGGCGCGGTGCGGCGGCGCGGCGAGGCTCGCCCGGTGGGCCCGGGCGACCGGTGGGGCACTGGCGGCGGCGGCGGTGGTCGACGCGGCCGAGCGGGTGGCCGGTGATTCGATGCCCGGGAGTGCCGACGACGGGTCCCCCGCCGCGGAACCGGCCTCGGCGGACCGGTGCGACGACGACGCCCCCTGTCCCACCAGGACCGGCTCGGCCGTGGCCGGAACCGGAGCCGTGGCCGGAGCGGTGGCGGCGTGCGGTGCCTCCCCGACCGAGGCTGCAGGTGGGTCGGGGGCCACCCCGACGGTCGACGCGGCGTCCACCCCTGCGGTCGAGGACTCCGCCGACGGTGCCGACCCGGCCCCGACGGCGTCCTCGTCGAGGCGGTCCTTGATCACCTTGAGCGGCAGGAAGTGTTCACGCTGCTGACGAAGCACCCATCGGAGGCGCTCGACGTCGTGCTCGTAGAACTTCCGGTAGCCGGACGGCGTCCGCTCCGGGTTGACCAGGCCCTGGCTCTCCAGGAACCGGATCTTGGAGATGGTGATGTCGGGGAACTCCTGGCGCAGCAGGGTCAGGACGTCGCCGATGGACAGGTAGGAGCGGGCGCTCACTCGGCCGCCCCGCGCAGGTAGATGAGCTTGAACTTGCCCACCTGCACCTCGTCGCCGCTGGCCAGGAGGACGGCCTCGTCGATCCGTGTGCGGTTGACGTAGGTCCCGTTGAGCGATCCCGCGTCGCGGACGCTGGTGACCTGCCCCTCGGTGAGGAACACGGCGTGCTTGCGCGACACGGTGATGTCGTCGAGGAAGACGTGGCTGTCCGGGCGGCGGCCGACGGTGGTCTCCGGGATCTCGAGGGGGAATCTGGCGCCTTCGTCGTTGCCCCGCATGACGACCAGGAGGCCGACGCCGCGGGGGAGTTCGAGCTGGCCGACCGGTGCGATGCGGTCGCCGTTGTCGGCGACCTCGTCGACCGGGCTGACCCCGACCGAGGTGTCGGGGACCGACGTCACCATGGACGCGCCGCACGAGGAGCAGAAGTTCACGCCTTCGGGATTGCGATGGCCGCAGCTGTGGCAGAACACGTGATCCAACGTAGCCGCTCCGGCCGGCCCGCTCCCGAGTGGCGTCCCGGTGGCGGGGCTCAACCTTCCGTCAGCTGGCGGTAGCCGGCGGCATCGAGCAGCCCGTCGACCGCGGCGGGGTCCGAGGGGGCGATCTCGCAGATCCAGCCGCCCCCGTAGGGGTCGCTGTTCATGAGCTCGGGCGCGTCCGCCAGACCGGTGTTGACGGCGACGACCTCGCCGCCCACGGGGGCGTAGATCTCCGAGACCGACTTGGTCGATTCGACCTCGCCGATGAGCCCGCCGGGCTCGACGGCGGCACCGGGTCCGGGCAGGTCCACGAAGACGATGTCGCCGAGGGCGTCCTGGGCGTAGTCGGTGATGCCGATGCGGATCCGGTCGCCCGACGCCCGGGCCCACTCGTGGTCGCTCGAATAGCGCAGGTCCTCAGGCACGTTCATGGGTCCGGACCCTACCGGACCGGCGACGCGCACGCCTCCGGACGACGGGCAGGTGCCGGCACGCCGCCGGAACCCCGTCGGCACGCCGCGGGCACTCCGACGGCACCCTGGAGGCAACCCGCCGCCGCCCGGCGGCTCCACCCACGGGGGGTCCGGCCTCAGTGCAGCAGTTGCTCGAGCCGCGTGGCGTACTCCTGCGCCCGGGCCTCGGCCCGAGCGGCGCTCGGCGCCTCGGCCCACACATGGGTCAGGGGCTCCTCGGGGTCGGGCAGCACCAGCGCCCACCCGTCGTCCTCCAGGACCTTGACGCCGTCGACGAGCACCAGCTCGTGCCCCTGGGACCGCTCCACCAGGGTGCGCATGAGCATCCCCTTCTGGTCCCAGGGCGTGTGCACGGACTGATGTGCGATCCGCACGGGGGGCATGGCTGCCACCAGTTCCGACAGTTTGCGCCCGGTGGACGTCAACAGCGCGATGAGGTTGACCAGCGTCGCGGCACCGTCGAAGGCGGGCAGGAAGCGGGGGAAGATGAAGCCACCGGACTGGCTGGCGGCGAGGGTCACCTTTTCGGATCGGGCCACCTCCATGAGACTGGAGGCCGAGAGCTTGGTCCAGACGATCTCGGCGCCGGCGTCCTGGCAGATCCGCTCGGCCGCGCCGCTGGCCGCCACCGGCAGGGCGATGCGGGCCCCGGGGACGGCCTCGGTCACCAGGGTCACGAGGATCAACAGGGTCTCGTCGTGGCTGAGTGTGTGGCCGAGGTCGTCGACGATGTCCACGAACTCGCCGCCCGGGTCGAGCACCGCTCCCATCTGGGCGCCCGACGCCCGGACCAGCTCCGACACCCGGGCGGCGGCGGCCTGCCGGTCGAAGGTGAGCACGCTGGCCGTGTTGGCGTACGGGTTGACCACCAGGACCTCGGCCTCGAGCTTGGCCAGCAGGGTGGGCATGACGAAGCTGGCCGTCCCGAAGGAGTAGTCGAGGACGAGCTTGAGTCCCGCGGAACGGGCCGCCGACAGGTCGACCGAATCCACCAGTGCGGCGGTGTAGTGCTCGAGGGTCCGCGGGGGGAACCCGAGGTCGCCGATCTCCCGGGCCAGCACCCGGCGGAAGTCCTCACGGTGGTAGAGGCGCTCGATCTTCCGCTGGGTCGCCTCGTCGACGTCGATGCCGTCCTCGTCGAAGAACCGGAGCACGACGGACTGGGGGTCGCCGGGGTCGAGGCGCACGGTGACGCCCGCGGTGGACGCGGACGACGTGATCTGGAACCGGGTCACCGGCACGGTCGCCGCCTCGAGGTCGTCCACGTTGACCCCGGCGGCGTTGCAGCCGACCATGATCGCCCGCTTGAGCACGCGGGCGGCGCGGCTGGTGTCGCGCGAGCTCGTGACCGTGGCGCCCTTCTCGAGGGTGGAAGCCCAGGCCATCGACAGGCGCACGGCCAGTTCGGGGCTGATGTCCACGTTCGCCAGGCCCCGGACGCCGTCGCGCCCGAACAGCGAGCGGGCGCCCCGGGACTCCCACACGATCGACGAGTTGACGATGGCACCGGCCTCCACCGTCTTGAACGGGTAGATCTTGACCCCGGCGCTGATCTCGGCGTGCGCGCCGACGAAGCACTCGTCGCCCAGGACCACGCCCTCCTCGCACCGAACGCCCTGGCGGAGGTCCGAGCCGCGACCGAGCACGCTGCCCTCGACCCGGACCCCGGACCCGAGGTACGTGTTGTCGTGGACCACGGAGCGCTCGACCACGGCGTTGTCACCGATCCGGACGTTGCGCCCGAGGGTCACGTACGACCCCAGGATGGCACCGGGACCGACCACACAGTTGTCGCCGATGACGGCGGGGCCGGTGAGGGCGACGCTCGGGTCGATCTCGGCACCCTTGCCCACCCACACGCCCGGGCGCAGGGGGAACCCCGCGATCTCGACCTGGACCTTGCGGTCGAGGATGTCCTGGTGCGAACGGAGGTAGGCCTCGAGCGTGCCCACGTCCTCCCAGTAGCCGTCGGCCACGTAGCCGAAGAGGCGCCGTCCGGCGGCGAGCGCGGCCGGGAACGACTCGCCGGAGAAGTCGACGGCCTGGCCCTCGGGGATGAAGTCGAAGATCTCCGGCTCGAGCACGTAGATGCCGGTGTTGATGGTGTCGCTGAACACCTGGCCCCAGGTCGGCTTCTCCAGGAAGCGCTCGATCGAGCCGTCCTCGTCGGTGATCACGATGCCGAACTCGAGCGGGTTCTCCACGGCCTTGAGGGCGAGGGTGGCGAGGCCGCCGTGGGCGTCGTGGAAGTCCACCACCTTGCCGAGGTCGATGTCGGTGAGCACGTCGCCCGAGATGACGAGGAATCGCTCGTCGAGCTCGTCCATGGCGTTGCGGACCGAACCCGCCGTGCCGAGGGGGGTCGACTCGGTGGCGTACACCATCCGGACGCCGAATTCGGACCCGTCGCCGAAGTAGGTGCGGATGGCGTTGGCCATGAACGCCACCGTCACCACGATGTCCTCGAACCCGTGGGTCCGGAGCAGGTTCACCACGTGCTCCATCATCGGGATGTTGACCATCGGCAGCATGGGCTTGGGCTGGTTGGAGGTGAGCGGCCGCAGGCGCGTTCCCTCGCCGCCGGCCATGATCACTGCCTTCATCGGGTCTTCCCCTCGTCGTCGGAGTCGTGTCGCGCCACGGGTCGCCGCCCGTCGGCCAGGGCCCTGCGGGCCACCGGGACGTAGGAGGCGGCGGCCACCCAGGCCAGGGCCAGGCCGAGCAGGCCGATGGCCCAGGCGGCGACGTGGAGCACGGTCTGCCAGGTGGCCGGTCCGTGCGCCAGGAGGAAGAGCGGGTAGGCCGTCATCAATGCGAAGGTGCCCGCCTTGCCGACCCACAGCACGTCGATCCGGGCGGCGCCGAGCGAGGCCAGCAGGAGCACCGCCCCGGACACGACCACCTCGCGCAGCAGCGTCGCCACGCCGAACCAGACCGGGACCGCCCCCTGCACCATGATGGTGACGACCGCCGTGACCACGAGGATGCGGTCGGCCACCGGGTCCAGTACCTTGCCGAGCGTCGAGACCTGGTGGAAGCGACGGGCGACGTACCCGTCGACCCAGTCGGTGGCGCCCAGCACGGCGAGCACCACGGCGGCGCCGGTCTGCCGGTCGGCGCCGAAGAGCAGCCACACGTAGAGGGGGATGGAGGCCAGGCGGACCACCGTGACCAGGTTGGGCACGGTGAGGACGCGGTCGAGGCCGTCCTGGTCCCCGGCGGCGGGCCCGGGCACGCCTCCGCCGCCGGTCGCAGTCACAGACCTCGCGTCGACGCCGTCCACGAGGCCGAGTCTACGAGTCCGCCCGGACCGGCCGGAACCACCGGCGCGGTGCCCCGGTCCGGCCGTGTGACCGCTCCCCCCACGGACGGTGGGCCACACTGGAGGGGTGTCGGGGATCAGCCGGGTCGACCGGGGCATCGGGGTCGCGCTCGTGGCCGTGCTCGCCGCACTCGTCGGCTTCGGGCTGTCCACCAATTCGCACGCCTCGGCCCCGGCGGCCGCGAGGCCGCAGCCGCCGACCTCTGCCCCGACCCCGGGTGGGACGGCTCCGCCGGCGACCCTCGGCACGGGGACACCGACCTCGGCCCCGACACCGGTTTCGTCGGCCGGCGGCACCTCCGGCGGCACATCGACGACCACGACCGTCCCGGTGCCACCGGTCGGCGGTCCGGTGACGGCCGTCGGCGACTCGATCATGCTGGACATCCAGCCGGAGCTGACCGCAGACCTGCCCGGGGTGTCCGTCGACGGGCTGGTCAGCCGACAGTTCGAGGCCGGCATCGCGGTCGTGCAGGCGGACCGTGCCGCCGGCACCCTCGGCAACGTCCTCGTGGTCGAGCTGGGCACCAACGGGGCGATCACCCCGTCCGACGTCGATGCGATGATGCAGGCGGCCCAGGGTGTGCACCGGGTCGTGTTCGTGAACGTCAACGTGCCCCGGTACTGGGCCGCAGGCGACAACGCCGTGTTGGCCGCCGGCGTGGCCCGCTACCCGGGCCTCGCCGTGCTGGCCGACTGGAACGCGCTGTCGTCCCCGCACCCCGAGTGGTTCACCGCCGACCAGGTCCACCTCGACCCGGCGGGTGCCGCCGCCCTCGCCGCGCTCATCGCCCGGAACGCCTGAGTCCGGCGGCGCCCGTCCGGCCCGGCGACGTCAGATGACCGGGCCCCGCTGCGCACCCCCGCCGACGGCGGGACCGAGCCCCGCCCGTGCCCGTACCGTCGCCTCGAACGCGTCCGGATCGTCCGGGGTCACGAACGGCCGGACCCGCCGGCCGAGGTCGAGCACGAAGCCGGTCGACTTGTGCGGCCGTCGCGGATCGAGGTTGGCCCAGTAGCCCGGGTTGGCCGTCCCCCAGATGCGCGCACGCCCCCGCGCCGCCGACAGGTCCACCCGCTCGAGACTGCGGACCGAGGCGTAGGCGACGTGCTTGCTCCCCCACGGGACGTAGTAGCCACGGATCTCGATCCCGGCCCCGGTGCACCGGATCCGGGGGTCGGCGTAGTCGGCGTCACTCTCCACGCCGAAGACGATACGCCCGGGTGCGTCGGGCCGTGTGCTAGTCAGTGGCCATGCCCCGCTTCTCGCCGTTCACCGGTCTCCGCTACGACCCGGCCCGCGTGGAGGTCGCGAAGGTGGTCGCTCCGCCCTACGACGTGGTGGGCCCCGACGGGCGGGCCGCCCTGGCCGCACGGCACAGCGCCAACTCGATCCTGGTGGAGCTTCCCGAGCCCGACCCGCGCACCGGCACGGACCGCTACGCCGGCGCCGCCGCCCGGCTGGCCGGGTGGATCGCCGACGGGATCCTCGTCCCCGACCCGGCCCCGTCCCTCTACCCGTACCGGATGACCGCGCCCGACGGCTCGGTGACGCTCGGTGTGCTCGGGGTCCTCGGCCTCGAGGCGGCCAGCGCGGCGGAGATCCTCCCCCACGAGGAGACCCTCCCGAAGGCCCGCACCGACCGGCTCGAACTGTTGACCGCCACCCGGGTGAACCTCTCCCCCATCTGGGGTCTCTCGCTGGCGCCGGGACTGACCGCCCTGCTCGACGTCACGGGTCCGCCTGCGGCGGTGGCGGTGGACGACGACGGCGTGCGTCACGAACTGTGGGTGGTCGACGACCCCGCCGCCATCGCCGCCGTGTCCGACCTCGTGTCCACGGCCCCGGTCGTCGTGGCCGACGGGCACCACCGCCTGGCCGTCGCCGGGAACTATCTGGCCGGCGCCGGAGCGGGTACGCCGGGGGCCGACGGCGTCCTCGCCCTCGTGGTCGAGCTGGCCGACGAGGTACTGTCGGTGGGACCCATCCACCGGCTCCTCTCCGGCCTGCCCGACGGCCTCGACCTGGTCGACGTCTTCGCCTCGTGGTTCGACGTGGCACGCGCCGGCGACTTCGACGACCGCACCACGGCCGCGCTCGGAGGGTCCTCCGCCCTGGCGCTGCTCATGGCGTCGGGGTGCTGGCTGCTCACCCCCAAGGACGGCACGGCCGAGGCGGCCGGCGCCGACCTGTACTCGTCGATGGTCGCCCTCGCCATCGCCGAGCTGCCGGACCACGAGCTGACCTTCGCCAACAGCTGGCAGGAGGCCGTGGCGGCCGTGGGATCGGAGGAGGCACAGGCCGCCGTGCTGCTCCCGCCGGTCCGGATCGACCAGATCGGCGACTGGGCCCGTGCCCGTCGCCGGATGCCGCCGAAGAGCACGTACTTCCACCCGAAGCCCCGTACGGGCATGGTGTTCCGGCCACTCGACCCGACCGGTGCCGCTCCCGCTCCGGAGGCCCCCGGGTAGCCGGGTCGCCGGGTCGCCGGGTCGCCGGGTCGCCGGGTCGCCGGGTCGCCGGGTCGCCGGGTCGCCGGGTCGCCGGGGCGCCGCTAGCCTTCCGTGGCGGTACGGGGGACGGACCGGGTCGGAGGGCAGTGACCGCAGCACGACGCGAGGCGAAGCGCACCGTTCCGGCCGCGGCGGCGCGGACCGCGGCCGTCCTCGGCGCGGTCGCCCTGGCGGCCGGGTGCGGGCCCACGGCCTCGACGCCCGTGCGCGACGTCGTCCCGACCTCGGTGGCGCCCACCACCACGGCGCCCGCCACCACGGCGCCCCCGACCACCACCCTCCCCGCGACCGTTCCGACCACGGTGCCCACTCCGGTCGCCGCCGTCCCCGGCTGGTCGGCGCCGGCCACCGCGCTGCCGCCGGTCGGCGGGTTCACCTCCCTGTCCTGCATCTCCGACGTGTTCTGCCTGGCCGCCGGCGGAGGGTCCAACGAGGCCGACGCCTCCGGCTCGACCGGCCCCGGGGCCGTGGCCGCCTGGGACGGCGCCACGTGGGGAACGCCCGTCACCTACTTCGCGGCGTCGCCCGGCACCTCCCCACCCCCGTGGCTCCCGGCCATCTCGTGCACGGACGGACCGCTGTGCGCCGTCGTCGACGGCTCCGGCCACACGTCGCTGGGCGACGGCACCAACTGGTGGCCCCCCGTCGCGCTGGCCGCCGTGCCCTCCCCGGCCCCCGACCCGACCGACCCGGGGCCCGGCCACCCGGGGTCCCGGACAGCGGCCGTGGCCTGCCTCGACTCGCAGTTCTGCGCCTACGTCGACAACACCGGGCACGTGGCCACGATGCACGGCACGACGTGGTCGCCACCCCGCGTGTTCACCACACCCGTCGGGTCGTCGGCGGTCGACCTGTTCCAGTTCGGCCGGGTGGCCGTCTCGTGCGCCACGACGACGTCGTGCACGGCCCTCGTGGGCGGGACCGAACTCGACTGGGACGGCGCGGCATGGAACCGGTCGGCGGCACCGTGGGGCCCGTCCGCCGTCATCGGCGACACGGCCGTGTCCTGCCCGGCGCCCGGCACCTGCACCGCCGTCCACGGATCCTCGGTTTCCACGCGCACCGCGGGCTCGGGCTGGTCCGCGCCCCAGCCGATCGACGCCAACGGGGGCCTCGACGCGGTCTCGTGCCCCTCGACGGCGGTGTGCGTGGCCGCAGACGCCACGGGTGACGTCCTCCGGTCGTCCGGCGGTGCGTGGGGTCCCCCCGTCAAGGTGGTGCCGACGCCGACCGCCTACACGGGGGACGGCACCAGCCTGTCGTGCGGGTCCGAGCAGTTCTGCATGGTGCTGACCGGCGACGGCGACTACACCACGTACCAGGGAGTGACCCCGCCCGGGGACCCGGGCCTCCCGTCGGCCCCCGCCACCGTCCCGGGCGCCTGAGCTCGCGGCCGCCGAGGCCGCCCCGGGGCGCCCGAGGAGCCCGAGGTGCCCGGCGTCAGGCCGTACCTGCCGGGCCGGCCGGTCGGGAGACGCCCGCCAGGTCGGCCAGTGCGGCCGCCGTCCGCCAATTGCGGGTGGTGGCCACCTGTCCGAGGCTCCGTTCGATCCGTCCGTTCTGGAGGACGGTGTCCGAGTAGCGGCCGGCGAGGCACAGGTAGACGTCGGCACCGGCGACCGCCACCCGGTCCGGCGCGAACCCGCCGGACGCGGCGTCGAACTCGGCTACCCGAACGGTGTCGGGCACCGCGGCCAGCACCGTCACGTGCAGTCGCGCCGGATCCTCGCCGCCGCCGAGGAACGGGTTCCGCGCCATCAGCTCCGCCCACTCGCCCGCGGTGCGGGCCACGACCGGGACGGCCAGCGACAGCTCGGTGCGGATCGCCGCCGACAGCGCGTCGCCGACGGTCGCCGCAGCCCCGGAACCGGTGCAGACCAGGTTGCCGCTCTGCAGGTGGGTCCGCGCGTCGCCCAGCCCGAGACCGGCCGCGAGGGCACGGAGGTCGGCCATGGGCAGGCGGTTGCGTCCTCCGACGTTGATGCCCCGCAGCAGCAGGACGTAGGTGTCGAGCCGTGGCACAGGGGACCGTCCGGGGCGCGTCTCGCCGGTCGGGTCCGGACGCCTACGAGACCGTCCAGGACGAGCCCGACCGGAGCAGCGCGGCGAAGTCGCCCGGCCCCCGGCGCGCCGTCGCGGCGGCGATCTGGTCGGCCATCTGCTCGCCGTACTCCTCGTGCTCGACGTCGCGGAACACCCCGATCG
>DATLRE010000075.1:0-2264 GCA_035534835.1 Acidimicrobiales bacterium | reverse complement strand
CCACGTGGCCCCTCGGACCCGGGACTCGGGCGGCCGCCCCGCCACCACCCGCGACGCCATGGGCGAGGCCGCACCCCGCGTGCCCTCCGCCATCGGCGAACCCCGTGGCGTCCGTCCCTATCGGCCGGGCGATCCGCGCCGAGCGGTGCACTGGCCGGCCACGTCCCACGCCGGGACGCTCATGGTCCGCGAGACGGAACGGCCCACGGACGATCCGGTCCTCGTCGAGTTGGTGCTCCCCCGCGAACCCGATGCAGCGGAGGCCGAGGCCGAGCGCACGATGGCCGTCGTGGCGGAACACCTCGCCCGACACCGGTCGGTGGTGCTCGCCACCCTGGAGCCGGGCGGTCGGGTGGTCCGACCGGTGCCCGACCGGCTCGAACTCGGACGGCGTCTTGCCCGAGCGGTAGCCGCGTGAGCCACCAGCGCCTCGAAGCGGTGCCGGCGGGACGCCGGTCGGCGGCGGGGAAACCGGCATGACGCTGTGGCAGCGGTTCGTCGAGGTCAACCGCCCGGGCCCGCCGGAGCACTCCGTGTCGTTCCGAACCGCTTCGACGGCGACCGTCCTCGTGGCGGTCGGTGCGTGCTGGTCGGAGGGTCTGCTCAGCCCGACGGTTGCCCTGTTCGCCGTGGTCGCCACGGTGGTCGGCAACATCGTCTCCTATGTACGCCGGGCCCGTCCGTGGCCCGGCGTGAAGCCTGTGCTGGCCGCCTGCGCCGTGGGTGGTTTCGTGTGGTTCATCCTCACGGTCACCCGGACGGCCACACCCGGCGACGTCTCCACCGTCGAGGGGCCACTGGCGGTCCTGTTCGCCTGGGTCCTGTCGACCCATGCCTTCGACGTACCGTCCCGACGCGACGTGACGTACTCACTCGCCGGGTCGACGGCCCTCGTCGCAGTAGCCGCCGCGCAGTCGGTCGATCTCGGACTCGGGGTGTGGGTACTGGCCTGGGTCTCGTGTTGCGTGTGGGGACTCGTCGCCATGTGGCAGTCGGTCTCGGAGACCGCCGGCCTCCCCTGGCGGCCGCTGCTCGGCGCCAGCGTCCTCGTGGCCCTGGTGGCCGTCCTCTTCGTCGCGGTGCTGCCGGCTCCGAAGGTGTCGACCTCGCTCGTCTTCGCATCCGCACCGGGTGCCTCGTCGCCCGTCGACAGCCCCACCAACCTGACGGACGGGGGGGGCTCGCTACCGGCCCACGCCGCCAGCCCCGGTGGGCGCACCGGCGTGGGCGGATTCCTGGGATTCGCCAAGTCACTCGACACCGCCGACCGGGTCGCCCTCGGGAACCAGGTCATCATGCGGGTCCGTGCCACCCGGCCCAACTACTGGGTGGGGCAGACCTTCGACGTCTGGAACGGCCAGTCGTGGGTGCAGTCCGCCGATCCGGTCAACGGCCAGCGGGCACAGAAGCAGACGGGCGGCTCGCCGTTCACCATTCCCACCTATCCGGACCAGGTCGCCGACCAGTCATCGGGAGCGGAGGACATCCAGACCTTCTACCTCACCACGGGAGGCCCCAACCTCGTCTTCCACGCCGACAACGCGCAGCGGGTCTACCTCCGTGCCCGCTCCATCTACGTGACCGCCGACGGCACCATCGCCTCGACCGAGTCGATGGGCGCGGGCACGATCTACACGGTCGTGTCGAGCGACACCACAGCCACCGCAGACCAGTTGCGGGCCGCCACCGCACCGGTGACCCGACTGGACCCGGCCAGCTCCCTGGTGGGCCCGACCATGCTCGGGCCGGGCGAGAAGGAACGCTACCTGCAGCTTCCCCGCAGCTACCCGCGAGTCGCCGCGCTGGCCGCGTCGATCACGAGCGGTATCGGTTCGGCCGGCGGCACGGATCCGCACACCTACGACAAGGTGGCGGCCATCGAGCATTGGATGTCGTCCCACGTCCGCTACACGACCGACATCCCACCGCTGCCCGCGGGTGCGGACACTGTCGACTCGTTCCTGTTCCAGACCCGCCGCGGCTACTGCGAGCAGATCTCTACGGCGACGGTCGTCATGCTGCGGAGCCTCGGGATCCCGGCCCGGGAGGCCGTCGGCTACGTACCCGGCACCTACAACCCGATCACGGACCTGTACGACGTGCAGGCGAAGGACGCCCACGCTTGGGTCCAGGTCTGGTTCCCCGGCTACGGCTGGCAGAACTTCGATCCGACGGCGACGGTTCCCCTGGCCAACCCGACGCCCGGTTCGGTGCTGGCCCACTCGATCGGCGGCAACCTGGCTCGGCTCCCCTGGCTGCCGTTG
>DATLRE010000074.1:0-37742 GCA_035534835.1 Acidimicrobiales bacterium | reverse complement strand
TCCGACCACACCGCCCGAACCCCTGATCGGTCACGCCCAGATTCGTTCTGTGGTCACCAAACGGACGCGGTGGCGCAAACCGCCAGCCCAATCTGTCGCTCCAGACGATTCACCGGACCATTTCGGTGGATCCAGGCTCAGTCATCGAGGCGGTCCTCGATGCAATCGCCGGGGCCGGCGGGGATGCCGTTGAGATCGGGGCAGTCGGGATCGGTATTCCCGGTGCGGTGCACGGCGGCGAGGTGGTCCAGGTGCCGAATCTCGCCGGGTGGGATGGACCGGCCGACATCCGAACGCCGATCGGCGAGGCACTGGGGGTGCCGATCGTGTTGGGGAACGACGCCAACGTAGGCGTGCTCGGCGAATGGGTGGCCGGCGCGGCCCGTGGCCATGACGACGTGCTCGGCGTGTGGCTCGGTACCGGGATCGGTGGGGGGCTGATCTTGCACGGTCGTCCGTACGACGGATCGTTCGGCTCCGCCGGCGAGATCGGCCACGTGATCGTCCATGCCGGTGGCGCCTTGTGCTCGTGTGGCCGACGTGGCTGCGTCGAGGCCTATGCGGGGAGACGGATGATGGCGGGGGCCGCGCTCGCGATGGTCGAAGCTGGCCGTTCGACCGATCTCTTCGACATTCAGCGGGACGAAGGGAAGTCGAGGCCGACCTCGAAGGTCTGGGCCCGTGCCCTCGACGAGGAAGACGAACTGGCCACCCAACTGTTCGACGCCGCCATCGATGCCATCGCCGTCGGGGTGGGATCGGTGGTGAACCTCCTCGACGTCTCGCTCGTGGTGGTCGGCGGCGGGATGGCCGAGAAGTTGGGGCAGGACCTCGCCGACCGGATCTCCGAGGCGTCGCGTCCGTGGATGCTGCACCCGAATCCCGACCTGTCCTTCGCGGTGTCCGCGCTCGGTGATGATGCCGGCGTCATCGGAGCTGCGGCGCTGGCCCGCGCCGAGGTGATCTCGGGCTGAGTTCGCGTCACTGCTCCGATGGCCGTACGGGCATCGGGTGTTTCATCTGCGGGCCATGGTTCTCTCGAACGCGGCGGACACGAGGATGCGCAGGTCCCACTTGTCGATCATGTGAGCGTCGTGATTGCTTCGATGGGTGTTCCATCTGTCGAGTGCCAGTCGGCCAGTCGGCCAGTCGGCCAGTCGGCCAGTCGGCCAGTCGGCCAGTCGGCCAGTCGGCCAGTCGGCCAGTCGGCCAGGCGGAATCGGCGGTTCCCGTAGCTCCGCACGGACCAGACGCCGGCAACAGCTAAGTTCTCCCGTGCCGCCTGCGCTCGCATTTCGTCGACGAGATCCGAGCGCGTTCACCAACCGAAGCAGGTTCCCGTGGCACCGAAAGCTACGACCTCTACAGGGCCAGTCGATCGGCCACGGCGGACCCTTGGCTTGGCGAGCACGGTGGCGATCGGGATCGGCGGGATGGTCGGTGGTGGCATCTTTGCTGTCCTCGGATTGTCCATCGAATTGGCGCGAGGCGCCGCTCCGATCGCGTTTCTCATCGCTGGCGGCGTGGCCCTCCTCACCGCCACTTCCTATGCCCGGCTTTCGGTCGCCTACCCGAGCCGCGGCGGGACGGTCACCTTTCTCAACGAGACATTCGGGTCGGGTGTCTTCGTCGGCGGACTCAACGTCCTGTTGTGGCTCAGCTACGTCGTGATGATCTCGCTGTACGCCGCCGCCTTTGCCGGATATGCGGACAGTCTCCTCCCGGGACGCCCGTCGGCCGTGGTCGACCATCTCCTCCTCAGCGGCGTCATCATCGTGATCGCCGTCCTCAACGTCGCCCGGGCCTCCGTCGTGGGTCGCGCCGAGGAATGGATCGTCGCGGCCAAGGTGGCCATCCTGCTCCTCGTGGTGGCCGCGGCCTTTCACGGTGTTCACCCGTCCCACCTGTCCCCGCGTGCGTGGCCGGATCCTCTCGCCATCGTCGGAGGAGGCATGGTGATCTTCGTCGCCTACGAGGGTTTCGAGCTCATCTCCAACGCCGCCGAGGACGTGCGCAATCCCCGCCGCACGCTCCCACTGGCGCTCTACCTCTCCGTCGGGTCCACGATCGTCTTGTACGTGCTGGTTTCCATCGTGACCGTGGGAACCCTCACCATCACTCAGGTGCGTGGCGCAAGCTCCTACGTCCTGGCGGTGGCAGCCCGTCCGGGCCTCGGTCAGGTCGGATTCGTACTTGTGGCGGTCGCCGCTCTGCTCTCGACGACGTCAGCCATCAACGCCACCCTCTATGGCTCCGCCCGACTGTCGTGGACGATCGCCCGTTCCGGTGAGCTTCCAGAGGCGTTCGACAAGAAGGTCTGGGACCGACCCGTCGAGGGTCTGCTGGTCACCACCGGACTCACCCTCGTTGTCGCCAATGCCTTCAACCTCAACAGCATCGCCCTCACCGGCAGTGCAGCGTTCCTGGTCATCTTCGCCGCGGTGAACATTGCAGCTGCTCGCCTGGCCGAACGCAGGACACAGCGCGCCTTGGCTGTGGTCGCAGCTGTGGCATGCGCCGCCTCGCTCGTTGCCCTGATCCTGGAGGAGCGGACCCGCAACCTCTGGGGTGTGGTCATCGTTGGTGGGCTCGTCGGCGGATCGTTCGCCATGGAAGCCCTCTATCGGAAGGTCACGCATCGAGCGATCGCCTCCCGCCTCGCTGTTCCCTCGAAGCCGGCCGACCGCGGATCGACCGGAGCAACATCGACGTGAACCAGTCCGTCGAGACAACCGGTGAGGCTGGTGGCTCCACCTGCCGGAGGCGGCGATGCTTGGCCGGTTCGAGTTGGTGGACCGCATGTTCGGTCCGAGGTCCCGGATATCGCACCGGGGCTTCGGAGGCCACCATGTTCGAGAGGTTGCTGACGCAAACGAGGCAGCGCAGGGTGGTAGAACTTGGCCTAGTCAGCGAGGCTTCAGTTGCAGCTCCGCTGTTCTCGGAGGAAGATTGGTGGCCCCGATGGGACACAGAGGTGAGGCGCAGGTCACCGATGGTGCCGCGCCATCAGAGTTCGAGGCTTCCCAAGGGTTGCCGTGCGACGCTGGGGTTCCTTCGAGTAGGAGTCCCGACGCCGAGATGCGAGGTCCCGGTTGTGCCTTGGGGTTGCCAAACCTGGACCTGATCAGCGGATGAGCCGTCGGCCGATGTCTGGCGAGTTAGACGGGCCCAGTAGGCGGTGGAGCGAGCAGACACTGGCCCACTGCTCCTTGGTCGCAGGTTGCGCGGTGACCCTTCTCCTCTCCTCCTTCGCCGTGTTCGGACTCTCCTCTGGCTCCGCTGGGGGGGCTCCCGTTGCTGCGGTGAACTCCTGCTCCCTGAGGTTTGACTCTCCAGTGGTGGCCATGGCGTCGCATGGGGTCGACGGATATTGGGAGACCGACGAGCAAGGGCAGGTCGGGACACTCGGTTCGGCTCCCTGCCTCGGCTCGACCGCTGGGCTCACCCTCAACCAGCCGGTGGTGGGGATGGCGGCCACCCCCGACGGACTCGGCTACTGGTTGGTGGCAGCCGACGGCGGCGTGTTCAGCTTCGGCGACGCCCGGTTCTCCGGCTCGACGGGTGGAGCCGCCCTCAATCAGCCGGTGGTGGGGATGGCGGCCACCCCCGACGGCCTCGGCTACTGGTTGGTGGCAGCCGACGGCGGCGTGTTCAGCTTCGGCGACGCCCGGTTCTTCGGCTCGACGGGTGGAACCACCCTCAACCAGCCGGTGGTGGGGATGGCGGCCACCCCCGACGGCCTCGGCTACTGGTTGGTGGCAGCCGACGGCGGCGTGTTCGGCTTTGGCGACGCCCGGTTCTTGGGCTCGACGGGTGGAACCACCCTCAACCTGCCGGTGGTGGGGATGGCGGCCACCGCCGACGGCCTCGGCTACTGGTTGGTGGCAGCCGACGGCGGCGTGTTCAGCTTCGGCAACGCCCGGTTCTTTGGCTCCGTGGTGGGTGGACTGACTTCCCCAGCGGTAGGGATGGCCGGAATCCCCTCTGGCGCAGGATACCGGCTCGTCACCGAGCAGGGCTCGGTGGACAACTTCGGATCGGCTCCGGCCCAAGGTGCGGTGATCATGTCACCAGGTTCCACCATGCCGTGTCTGGCCAGTCAGTTGACCGGATCCCTCGGTCCCGGGTTCGGCGCAGCCGGGAGCATCTGGACCGTGGTCCTGCTCCTCAATCGGAGCACCACGACCTGCTCCCTTCAAGGCTATCCACAGGTCGCCTACGCCTCGAGCGTCACCGGTCGCCAAGTCGGAGCGACAGCCCTGCACATGGTTTCACCAGCGGTCCCGACGGTCACGCTCTCGCCCAGGGGCGTCGCGCAGGTCGTCGTGCAGCAGTTCGCACCGTTCGGTCCTCCTGCATCCTGTAGTCCGACCCCGGTGGCGGGACTCCGCCTCTACCCTCCCGGGCGCCCAGCTGCCCTGTTCGTCTCCCAGCCGGCGACCCGCTGCGGCAGCCCCGGGTACATCGGCCTGCGTGTCGGCCCGATCGTGCCCTAGACCCGACAGCAGCCCAACGTCCAACCAGCTCCTCACCCGGCAACTCGGGATCCGGCCCCTTCCGGGTACTTCCGCCTCAAACCTTCTGACCCGTGGAAACGGTCGACCTACTCCGGTCGCACGTCCTCATTTCCGGCCCTTCTTCGCACTCGTAATGCGTAGGTCAGGAGTTCGATTCTCCTCCCAGGCTCCAGACCCCGCGTGGCTCTGCTTGACTGGCCCGGTGACCGACACGTTCCGCCGCATCCTGCTCGCCACCCGCCCGAGCGGGCGGATCGACGCCTCCACACTCCGTATCGACGATTCGGCCGTGGTGCCCGAACCCGGCGAGGGCCAGGCGCTCGTCAAGGTGCAGTACCTGTCGATCGACCCCACCATTCGGACGTGGATGGACGACGCACCCGGGTACCTTCCCCCGATCGGCATCGGCGACGTGGTCCGCAGCGGCGCCATCGGCGAGGTCGTGGCCAGCCGCACGGACTCGCTGCCGGTCGGATCGGCGGTCTTCGGCATGCTGGGGTGGCAGGAGTACGCACTGGCCGACGGTGCCGACGGCTCGATGACGGTGGTGCCCCCGGGCGTCGACCCGGCCGTCGTGCTCGGCGTGCTCGGCGTCACCGGGATGACGGCCTACTTCGGGCTGAAGGACATCGGCCGTCCCCAGCCCGGGGACACGGTGGTGGTGTCCGGGGCGGCGGGGGCCACCGGCTCGGTCGTGGGGCAGCTCGCCCGGATCGAGGGTGCCGGCACCGTCGTGGGGATCGCCGGTTCCCCCGACAAGTGCGCGTGGCTCGTCGACGAGCTCGGCTTCGACCACGCCATCAACTACCGCGACGAGGACGTCGCCGCCCGGATCCGGGCCACCTGCCCCCGGGGCATCGACGTCTACTTCGACAACGTCGGCGGCGGGATCCTCGACGCGTGCCTGGCCAACCTGGCCATGCACGCCCGGGTCGTGCTGTGCGGGGCGATCTCCCAGTACAACGAGGACCGCCCCGTGGGACCGAGGAACTACCTGCAGCTGATCGTGAAGCGCTCCCGCATGGAGGGCTTCCTCATCCTCGACTACCTGGACCGGTTCCCCGCCGCCCAGCTGGAGATGGCCGGTTGGGTGATGGAGGGTCGGATCCGACACCGCGAGCACGTGGTCGAGGGCCTCGAGCATGCCGGTGAGGCGCTCGACCTGCTCTTCAGCGGGGGCAACACGGGCAAGGTCGTCGTCGCCGTCTGAATCCCGCACGGCGCCCGCCTGCACGGCCCGGCGGGCATCGCCCCTGGTCCCCGGGGGGTGCCCCACGGGGACGGTCGGGCGGGCCATGATGGTGGCGCGATGGGCGACCGCACGCGACTCCAGAGGGTCCCGGGACCCGCAGCACCCGCCAAGCCCCTCGTGGCCGCCGGCGTCGTCGTACTGGCCGCCCTCGGGACCCTGACGGCGGTCACGTGGCCGGGTCCGAGCGTCACGTCGACCGCTCCCCAGATCCCGGGGAGCCCGGCCGCTCCGACCGCAGCCGAGATCACCCCGGTCTGCCGGACCACGTCCCCGGCCGCGGTGCTCGGCCCGGCGACGAGCCTCCCGGCCCGTCCCACGAACACGGTGGTGACGCCGCCGGGCGGCGTCGTGAACTTCGCGGCGACCACCGCCGCGCTGTACGTGAACACGGGGACCCGCCTGGTCACCTACTCGCTCGCGGGTGCCCAGCAGGGCTCGTTCGCCCTGCCCTCCCACTTCACCGGCAACTCGGTGTCCGCGCCGGTGGTGGACCCGTCGGGCAACATCTACCTCGCCTCGTACTACGGCCAGCTGGTCGACAAGTTCTCGCCGTCGGGCGCCCTGCTCTGGTCGGTGGACCCGCGTGGCGGCAACCCGACCGGTCTGTTCTCGGTGGGAGCGGGCGCCTCGTTCCAGGTCGTGGTGAGCCTGGTGCAGGACACGGCGGGAAGCCTCGTCCTGGACCAGGCGACCGGGTCGGTCACCGGTTCCTTCCCCCTGGTGGACAACGGCTTCGTCACCCCGGAGGCCGACGGGAACCTGCTGTACTCGGCCAACGGCTACGTGGAGACCGTCTCGCCGTCGGGACGGGTCCTCTCCACCTTCGGCTCGTCGCACATCGAGGGCAACGGCGTCCACACCGGGTCGGGCACACAGTTCTCCTACCCGGGCCAGGCGCTGCAGGGCCCGGACGGGACCATCTACACCGTGGACCCCGACCACACCATCGAGGCCACCAGCCCCGAGGGGTTCCTGCGGGGGAGCACCTCCCTCGGCTCCGCGCTCGCCATCGGGGGCGGGAGTGCCTCCCTGGTGGGATCGACCCTCTACTTCCAGTCGGGACCGACCTTCAACAACGGGGCCGACGCGATCTCCTCGGTCCCGCTGTCCACCCTCCAGGCCTACCTGTCGTCGGCCCAGGCCCCCCTGAACAGCCTCGGCTGGGGCGCCGGGCTGGCGACGGCGGCGACCGGGAACTACTTCGCCCCCGGCGCGACCCCGGCCGTCGTGGCCACGTTCGACCCGTGGTGGGCTCCTTCCGCCCCGCACCTGCGCCTGTCCTACTCGGTGGAGGACACGGCGTCACTCACCGCGGGGACCGTCCCGGCTCCGACGGAACTCCCGTTGCCGACGACCGCTGCGGGGCTGGCGTCGCTGCCCCTGACCCTCCCGGTCGCCGACACCCTCCCCGGGCCCTACCAGGTGCGGGCCACCCTGTACGACACCTCGACCAGCCCGCCCACCGCCCTCGGCACCACCTGCATGCCCTACACGGTGGGCGCCCCCGGTGACCGGCTGGACTTCGCCGCACTGCCCGCCGGGATCGGCTCGGGCGGCCCGACCGATCCCCGGGGCGTCGCCCTCAACGCCCAGCTCGGGCTGGACTCGCTGCGCAACGGCACCATGGTGGACTGGGCGTCCCTCCTCCCCGGCTGCAACGCGTCGGCTCCCACGGCGGCGACCTGCGGCCCGACGGCGCTCACCTTCGCTTCGGCCAGCACCGACCCCTACAAGGCCGCCTACCTGGCCAACCAGGACCACCTGACGTACTGGATGCAGGTCAGCGGTGGTGAGCCGGTCCCGACGGCACTGGTGAACAGCGGCCTGTGGCAGGCCGACGTCGCCGCCCTCGTGGCGCACTACGCCACCGTGCCCGCCGGGTGCACGGCCTGCGCGCCGGTGACCACCTGGGAGCCCTGGAACGAGGCGAACAACACCGGCTGGGGCAATGCCGGGACCTACACCGCCAAGGTGCTGGCCCCGTTCTACGCGGCGGTCAAGTCCGTGCTGCCCGGATCGTCCTCCACCGTCTTGGGCGGCTCGACCCTCGAACCCTCCGTCGGGTGGTGGCAGCAGCTCATCGCCGCCGGCGGCCTGGCCGACATGGACGTCGCCTCCATCCATCCTTACACCGGCTCGAACGACGCCTACGAGGAGGACGGGATCCCGGCCCAGGTCCGCCAGCTCCAGGCCCTCCTCGGCGGCAAGCCGCTGTGGTTCACCGAGGTCGGCTGGTGGAGCGACGGCGACTACAACTTCCTCGGCCAGGCTGACGACGTCACCCGGTCGATGATCTGGCAGAAGGCCCTGGGCGTCCCCGTCCAGAACTACTTCTACGACGAGGGCAGCTGGGGCAACAACGGGGTCTCGTTCTCTCTGGTGCAGGCCGGCCAGTCGGTCGACTACGTGAAGCCGGCGGCGCTGGCCACGATGACCACCTCGGGGCTGCTGGCCGGCCGTCCCTACCTGTCGATGCCGTCCATCGGGATCCCCCAGGCCTACCGGGCCGACTTCGGCACGACGCCGGGGGGCACGACCGACGTCAGCGCGGTGTGGACCGACGGGCTGCCGGTCACGGCATCGCTGACGCTCACCGATCCGTCGGGCGCCGCCGTGCCGGTCACCGCGACCACCGAGTACGGGGGGGTCACGACCGCCCAGGCGGTGTCGGGGACCGCCTACGGCCTCCCGCTGTCGGGCCAGGTGACCTTCCTTACCTACCCCGCCGGCGACACCCTGACGGTCGGGCCCACCGAGGGCTACGGCACCGACCTGGCGTCGGCCGCCGCCGGCGCGACGGCCGACGCCTCGAGCGGCAACGCCTCGGCCGCCATCGCCGGCCTCCCCGCCGGCTACGGCCAGGGCTGGACCTCGGGCCCCGGGGACAGCACGCCCTCACTCACGGTGACCCTGGCCGCGCCCTCGACGATCGACCGGGTCGTGGTCGACACGCAGTCGGTCGGCTCGACCGCCCCGGGACTGCGCAACTACACCGTCTCGGCCGACGAGCCGGGCACGGGGTGGGTGACGCTGGCCGACGAACGGGGGCAGTTCCGCGATCACCAACTCCAGTTCGCCTTCGACCCGGTGTCCGTGAGCGCCGTGCGGATCTCGGTCACCGAACTCGACTACGGCGGGTACTACGGCGGGGGCATCCCCCCCTTCTGGCCGGCGACCCAGAGCGCCGCGGCGTTCGTCCACGCCCTCGAGGCTTACGCCGGCTCGGGCGGGCCGGCCGTCGTCGACGGGAGCGGCCTGCCCACCCTGGCCTGGTCGGACCCGGGGGGCGGAACGGCAGGGGGGACGTCGACGACACCACCCCCCGGCGGCACCGCCCCACCGACCTCCGGGTCGCCGGCACCCGGCCCGGGCGACGGCTACCGGATGGTGACGTCCGCCGCCCAGGTGTCGGCGTTCGGCGGCGATCCGTCGTACGGTCCCGACGGCGCCCACTCGCTCAACCGGCCGATCGTCGGCATGGCCGACACCCCCGACCGGCGCGGCTACTGGCTCGTCGGCTCGGACGGCGGCATCTTCAACTTCGGCGATGCCGGTTTCTTCGGCTCGACGGGCGCGCTGGGCCTCAACGCCCCCATCGTCGGCATGGCCTCGACGGCCGACGGAGCCGGCTACTGGCTCGTGGGAGCGGACGGCGGCATCTTCGCCACGGGCGACGCCCCCTACCTCGGCTCGACCGGGGCCCTCACGCTCAACCGGCCCATGGTGGGCATGGCCGCCACCCCCGACGGCCGCGGCTACTGGCTGGTCGCCTCCGACGGCGGCATCTTCGCCTTCGGCGACGCCCCCTACCTCGGGTCGGCCGCCACGGCCACGGGTCAGCCGGTCGTCGGCATCGCCGCCCGGTAGCGGCGCCCCTGTCCGGTCCGGCGGCGGTCGGGTGCTGTGTAGGGTGGCCCCATGGCCGACCAGGCAGAGTTCTCCCGTCTCGCCATGGAGTACATGTCGGCCCTCTACACGGCGGCGCTGCGCATGACGCGCAACCCGTCCGACGCCGAGGACCTGGTCCAGGAGACGTACCTGAAGGCCTACCGCGCCTTCGGGTCCTTCCAGAGCGGAACCAACCTCAAGGCCTGGCTCTACCGGATCCTGACGAACACCTACATCAACACGTACCGGGCAAGGAAGCGCCGACCGGAGATCGCCGACGTCGAGGACGTCGAGGACCTGTACCTCTACCACCATCTGGCCGGGGACCCCTCCGCCGGTCTCGGCCGCAGTGCGGAGGACGAGGCACTCGACCGGTTCACCGACACCGACGTGAAGGCCGCCATCGAGTCCCTCCCCGACGCGTTCCGCATCGCCGTCCTGCTGGCCGACGTCGAAGGGTTCTCGTACAAGGAGATCGCGGAGATCACCGACGTTCCGATCGGAACCGTCATGAGCAGGATCCACCGAGGAAGAAAAGCCCTGCAGAAGGCGTTGGTGGATGTGGGAAGAGCACGTGGCCTCGTCGGAGCCTCCGACGAGGCGAGGTAGGGGAGACGCACGATGGCAGCAGAGGGAGACGGCGTAGCGGGCGTCCCGGCCGGTGCGGACCCACCCGAGCCGCCCGCCGGGTTCGTCGGCTGTGACGAGACCATCGAGAAGCTCTACTTCTATCTCGACGGTGAGCTGACCGAGCAGCGGCGCATCGAGATCGCCCGTCATCTGGACCTGTGCGGACCGTGCGTCGGCGCCTACGGGTTCGAGGCCGAACTGCGCAAGCTGGTCGCCAGCAGGTGCCACGACCGCGTGCCGGACGCGCTGCGCTCACGGGTCGCGGACGCGCTGCGCGAGGAGAGCGCGGCCTCCGCCGACTGACGCCGTCGCACCGGCCGGTCCACCGAACGGGCCGGTCCTCCCTACACTGGTGCCCGTGACCTCGAGCGACGTCGGACAAGGCGCGGACGACGGCCCGCGGGACGCCCGTGGCCGAGGGCCGGGCGCCGTGGGCTGGGACACGGCCGAGCGGGTGGCGGGTTGGATCGGCAGTCGCACCCGGGTGCCCGCGCCCTACCGCCCCGACCTCCTCCAGGCCGAGTTCGGCGAACTGACCGCCCGGGCCGAGGAGCTGGTGGCCGCGTCGACCGGGCTGCGCTCCGCCGCCGGGCCGGCCCGGGCCCGGGTGACCGACCGGGCCGGTTGGGTGTCGGCCAACGTGTCCAGCTTCCAGCGCCTCCTCGGTCCCCACCTCGACCGGCTCGACCCGGGGCGGCTCTCCGGGTCGAACGCCGTCCTGGCCCGGCTGGCCGGGCCGCTCGCCACCGCAGGCCGGGCCGCCACCGGTGCCCAGATGGGTGTGGTCCTCGGCTGGCTCTCGACCCGTGTGCTCGGGCAGTACGACCTCCTGCTGACCGAGGAGGCCGCCGACGAGCAGGACATCGTCTACTTCGTGGGGCCGAACGTGGTCGCCCTCGAGCGCCAGCACGGGTTCGAGCCCCGGGAGTTCCGCCTCTGGCTGGCGCTCCACGAAGTCACCCACCGCTGCCAGTTCACGGCGATCCCGTGGATGCGGGACTACTTCGTGTCGCTGGTGGACGAGGGCCTCGGCTCGCTCGAGCCCGATCCCGCCCACCTGGCCTCGGCCCTGCGGAGGATGTCCGACCAGATCCGGGCCGGCCGCAATCCGCTCGAGGACAACGGCGCGCTCGGGCTCGTGGCGACGGCCGAACAGCTCGAGGGCCTCCACCGGATCCAGGCACTGATGAGCCTGCTCGAGGGGCACGGCGACGTGACGATGGACCGGGCCGGCGCCGCGGACATCCCGAGCGCGGCCCGGTTCGCCGCCGTCCTGCGACAGCGCCGCAGGCAGGCCCACGGCCTGTCCCGGATCCTCCAGCAGCTGATGGGCATCGAGGCGAAGCTCCGCCAGTACGAGGAGGGCGAGCGGTTCATCGCCGCCGTCGAGGGTGCGGGCGGACCCGAGCTGTTGGACAACGCCTGGCGGGGTCCCGAGTGGCTTCCGACGCTCGAGGAGATCCGCGACCCGGCGGGGTGGATCGCGCGGGTCGGTGCCGCCGCCACCCTCGTCCCCTGACCCGGTGGACGATCCCGGTGCCGGACACGGGGACCCCGCTCCCCCCGTCGGCCGGGGGACGCGGGCGCCGACCGGTCGCCCGGTCGACGACCCCGGGACCGCAGCGCTGCTGGCCCGGTGCACGTTCCCCCCGACCGACCGGCCGCTTGTATGCGGCGTGTCCGGGGGTCCGGACTCGACCGCGCTGATCGCCCTGGCGGTCGCCGCCGGGTGCCGGGTGACGGCGGTGCACGTCGACCACGGCCTGCGCCCGGGGTCCGCCGACGAGGCCGAAGTGGCCGCCGACGCCGCGGCCCGCCTGGGGGCCCGGTTCCGTGCCGTCCGGGTCGAGGTCCCCGACGGACCGAACCTGGAGGCCCGGGCGCGGGAGGCCCGGCGCCGGGCCCTCGGTCCCGGCGCGGCGACCGGCCACACCATGGACGACCAGGCCGAGACGGTGCTGGGCAACCTGCTGCGCGGCGCAGGTGTGCACGGGCTCGCCGGCATGCGTGCCGGTCCGTCCCACCCGCTCCTGGCCCTGCGACGCCGCGAGACGGTGGCGCTCTGCGCCCGGCTGGGGCTGGCGACGGTGCACGACCCGTCCAACGAGGATCCGAGGTTCGTCCGCAACCGGGTGCGGGCCGAACTCCTCCCGCTCTGCGCCGACATCGCCGGACGCGACGTCGTCCCCGTGCTGGCCCGCCAGGCCGCCCTCCTCGCCGGCGACGCCGACCTGCTCGACGCCGTCGCCGACCGGCTCGACCCCACCGACGCCGCCGCCCTGGCCGCGGCACCGCCCGCCCAGGCCCGGCGGGCGGTGCGACGGTGGCTGGCGGCCGGGGGCCCCTACCCGCCCCCGGCCGACGCCGTCGACCGGGTGCTCCAGGTCGCCCGGCTGGAGCGGCGCGCCACCCAGGTCCCCGGCGGGGTCCGGATCACCCGGACCGCCGGCCGGCTGAGCCGGCGCCCGGCGCCCGGGCCCGGGGGGTCCGCCGACGCTCCGGTACAGTCGTGACGTGACCAGCCCCGGCGACGAACGCCCGACCGACGGCGCGCGCCTCGAGGACGGCGCCGAGGTCGGCGCCGTGATCGTCTCCGCGGCGGACCTCCAGCGTCGGATCGCCGAGCTCGGGGCCGCCATCACGGAGGACTACGCCGGCCGCCCCCCGCTCCTCGTCGGCGTGCTGAAGGGCGCCTTCATGTTCATGAGCGACCTGTCGCGGGCCATCGCCCTCCCCTCCGAGGTCGACTTCATGGCCGTGTCGTCCTACGGCAGCGCCACCCGGACCTCGGGCGTGGTCCGCATCGTCAAGGACCTCGACGTCGACCTGGTGGACCGGCACGTCCTGGTGGTCGAGGACATCGTCGACAGCGGCCTCACCCTCAGCTACCTCCAGCGCTATCTCCTCGCCCGACAGCCGGCGAGCCTCGAGGTCTGCGCCCTCCTGGTCAAGGAGGGCCAGCAGCGGACGGCCGTCGACCTGCGCTACGTCGGGTTCACCATCCCCGCCGACTTCGTGATCGGGTACGGCCTCGACGTGGCCGAGCGCTACCGGAACCTGCCCGCCATCCACGACTACCGGGGACCGAAACCGTAGGTGCAGCCCCGGCAGCCCCGGCAGCCCCGGCGGCCCCGGCACGGCCGGGCGTCGCCACCAGGTAGAACGGGGCACCGGCGCCGGACTGCGGGCCGGCCTGCGAGTGGAGAGGTGACCGGACGATGAGCGTGGACACGAAGAGGATCGAGGCGGCCGTGCTCGAGATCCTCGCCGCCGTGGGCGAGGACCCAACGCGTGACGGCCTCCTGATGACCCCCGGTCGGGTGGCGCGGATGTACGAGGAGCTCTTCACGGGCTTCGACGAGAACCCGGCCGACCACCTCGAGATCACCTTCGCCGCCAACCACGACGAGATGGTCATGGTGCGGGACATCCCCTTCGCGTCGCTGTGCGAGCACCACATGGTCCCGTTCATGGGCCGCGCCCACGTGGCCTACATCCCGGGCTCCGACGGCCGGATCACCGGGCTGTCCAAGCTCGCCCGGCTGGTCGACGGCTACGCCAAGCGCCTCCAGGTGCAGGAACGCATGACCTCCCAGATCGCCGATGCCATCGAGGAGGCCCTCGACCCGAAGGGCGTCCTGGTTGTGGTCGACGCGGAACACCTGTGCATGTCGATGCGCGGTGTCAAGAAGTCCGGTACCTCGACCATCACGTCGGCCGTCCGCGGCCTGTTCCGGAGCGACACGTCGACCCGGTTCGAGGCCATGCAGTTCGTGCGAGGACGCTGAGCCGCGCCCGACGGTCCGGTCGCGGTCCCTCCCGGCCTGGTTTACGCTGGGGCCGATGCCCGAAGCCTCCACAGAGGGACGCGCCCTGGTCATGGGGATCCTCAATGTCACCCCGGACTCGTTCTCCGACGGCGGCACCTGGTTCGAGACGGAGTCGGCCATCCGGCGGGGGCACGAGATGATCGCCGAAGGCGCGGACATCGTCGACGTGGGTGGTGAGTCCTCGCGACCGGGCGCCGTCGAGGTTCCGGTCGAGGAGGAGCTCCGCCGGGTGGTCCCGGTCGTGGAGGCCCTCAGCCCCCATGTGCGGGTCTCGGTGGACACGGTCAAGGAACCGGTGGCCGAGGCGGCGGTGGCGGCGGGAGCGACCCTGGTCAACGACGTATCGGCCTCGCTGTGGCCGGTGGCCGCCCGCCACGGTGTCGGTTGGGTCGCCATGCACCGGAAGGGGACCCCGGCTTCCATGCAGGACGACCCGCGCTACGACGACGTGGTCGCGGAGGTGCGCGACCTGCTCGCCGACCGGGCCGCCGCCGCCCGCGGGGCCGGTGTCGCCGAGATCTGGATCGACCCGGGCATCGGCTTCGGCAAGACGGTCGACCACAACCTCGAGCTCCTGGCCCGCCTGGGCGTGCTGGTCGCCACCGGTCACCCGGTCCTGGTCGGGACGAGCCGCAAGGCCTTCCTGGGGAAGCTCGCCGCCGGTCCCGGCGGTGAGCCGCTGGCGCCGTCCGAGCGCCTCCCGGGCTCGCTGGCCACCGCCACATGGGCGCTCCAGCAGGGGGCGGGTATGGTCCGGGTCCACGACGTCGCCGCCACGGTGCAGGCCGCGCTCCTGGTGGGCCGACCGGCCCGGATCCGCCGGGACGCCGGGCCGAGCACGGATACGGAGGTCGGATCGTGAAGGGCAAGTGGGCGGCGGGGATCCCGCCGCGGAACTTCACCTGGGTGATCAAGGATCGCCTGGCCATGAGCGAGCGCCCGGGAGGATTCGCTCCGAACCACCGCAAGGTGCGCCGCCAGGAGGAGATCATCTGGCTGCAGGTCCAGGGGTTCAGCCGGGTGGTGTCCCTCCTGCCCTCGTCGCACAACCTGCAGGCCTACGAGGAGAAATCCCTGGCCAGTGTGCACTACCCGCTCCAGTCCTCCGGCGACGTGCGGAGCGTGCTCGGCGACGTCTACCGGGACGTCCACAGCCGGCTGGCCGCCGGCGAGCGGATCCTCGTGCACCAGGAGGAGCTGGGGGACCGTGTCTGCGGCGTGGTCGCCGGCTACCTGCTGTGGTCGGACCGGCTGCCCTCCGGGCCCCAGTCGATCACCGTGCTGGAGCACCTCACCGGGCACCCGATGGGGCCGGCGGGGCGCGAGCTCGTCGCCTACGCCGGCCAGCTCGCCCCGGCCCCTGCCCCCCACGACTCGGGAACCGGCCGCAGGGCGTGATGACGGGATCCGGTGCCCCGGACGACCGGATCGAACTGCGCGGGCTGCGCTCGGTCGGCACCCACGGCGTACTGGTCGAGGAGCAGGAACGGGCGCAGCCCTTCGAGGTCGACCTGGACCTGGACGTGGACCTGCGGCCGGCCGGGGTGTCGGACGCCCTGGCCGACACGGTCGACTACGGCGCGGTCGCCGACGTGGTGGCCGCCACGGTGTCCGGCCCCCGCTCCTTCTCGCTCCTCGAGGCCCTCGCCTGGCACGTGGCCGACGCCGTCCTCGACGTGGACCGCCGCATCACCGGGGTCACCGTCTCCCTCCGGAAGCTGCGGCCCCCGCTGGCCGTGGACATCGACACCGTGGGCGTCCGGGTGGTGCGCCACCGGTGACCGCGCCGTCGCCGGAGGCGCCCACCGTCCGGGCGTTCCTCTCCCTGGGCTCGAACCTCGGCGACCGCACGGGTCACCTCCGGCGGGCGGTGGACCAGCTCCGGGCCGGGAGCGACCCGGCAGTCACGGCCGTCTCCCAGGTGTACGAGACCGAGCCCGTGGGCGGACCGGACGGCCAGGGTGCCTTCCTCAACCTGGTGGTCGAACTGGCCGTGCCGGTTCCCGTCGATCCCTACCGGCTCCTCGAGCAGTGCCACCGGCTGGAGGCCGCCGCCGGCCGGGTGCGCACGGTGCGGTGGGGTCCGCGCTCGCTCGACGCCGACGTGATCTGGGTCGACGGGATCGCCCTGGACGACCCCCACCTGACCGTGCCCCACCCCCGGTGGCGCGAACGCCGCTTCGTGCTCGCCCCCCTTGCCGAACTGGCGCCGGACCTGGTCGGGGCGGACGACCTCGAGCGCGCTGGCGGCGACGTGCGCGTCGTGGGTATGGTCTAGGCAGCAGTTCCTGGATTTCCTGATGCGAACGGCACCCCACGGGGGCCGGAACGTCGAAAGGGGTCTCGTGACCACATTCCGTGTACTCGGGCCGGGCCGTGCCGGCCGGTCGTTGATGGCAGCGCTGGACGCTGTCGGGGGCTATCGCTCGCTGGCCCCCTGGGGGCGCGATCGGTCCCCGGTCGATGCCGCACACGGCGTCGACCTCCTGTTCATCGCCACCCCGGACGACGTGGTCGCCGACGTGGCCGCCGCCGTCCGGCCGGTCGACACGACGGCCGTGCTCCACCTGTCGGGATCCCTCGGCCTCGACGTACTGGCGGGGCACGCCCGGCGCGGCTCCCTCCACCCGCTGGTGCCCCTGCCCGACCCCGCCATCGGGGCCGACCGGCTGCGCTCCGGCATCACCTTCGCCGTGGCCGGCGACCCGGTCGCCCGGGCCGCAGCGGAGGACCTGGGTGGCAACGTCGTCGAGGTCGGGGATTCCGACCGCGCCGCGTACCACGCCGCCGCCGTGATCGCCGCGAACCATCTGGTTGCCCTCATGGGCCAGGTCGAGCGCGTTGCCGCCAAGGCCGGGCTCCCCCTCGACGCCTTCGCCGGACTCCTGCGGGCGGCGGCCGAGGATGCCCTCGCCCTGGGTCCCCGTCGGGCGCTCACCGGCCCGGCGGCGCGGGGGGACTGGGAGACCGTGGAGCGGCACCGCACGGCGATCGCGTCCATGCCGGCCCATCGGACCGAGCTCGCCGGATACGACGCCATGGTGGCACTGGCCCGGCGCCTCTCGCTCGACACGGCGGAGGACCTCGACCTGTCCGGTGCGGGCGCCACGGCCGGTTCCGGGTCGCCCGCCCGGGGGCTGGGTACCGCCGCCGAGCAGGTGGCGTGACCGCGACGACTGCCGAACGGGAGGCCACGGCTGCCGGCGTGGACGTGGTCGGCTCCGTGGCCGGGTTCTCGACCCGGCTCGACGACGAGCGCCGGGCCGGGCGCACCGTGGGCGTGGTGCTGACCATGGGTGCCCTCCACCGCGGGCACGCCGCGCTGGTCGCCCGGGCCGCCGCCGAGTGCGACGTGGTGGCCGTCACCGTCTTCGTCAACCCGACCCAGTTCGCCGAGTCCGCCGACCTGTCGAACTACCCCCGCAGCCCCGGTGCCGACGTCGACGTGGCGGCCGCGGCCGGGGCCTCGGTGGTGTTCGCCCCGTCGGTCGACGAGATGTACCCCGGGTGGCCGGCGCCGCCGGCCACCACGGTGTCCGTCCACGGCCTGACCGAGCGGTGGGAGGGCGTGTCCCGTCCGGGGCACTTCGACGGCGTGGCCACGGTCGTGGTCAAGCTCCTGTCCGCGGCGGGGCGGTGCCGCACCTACTTCGGCGAGAAGGACTTCCAGCAGCTGGCCGTCGTCCGGCGCGCCGTCGCCGACCTGTCGCTGCCGGTCACGGTGGTCGGGTGCCCCACGGTCCGCGAACAGGACGGCCTGGCGCTGTCCAGCCGGAACCTGCGCCTGGCCGCCGACGAGCGCGCCGCCGCCCCGGTGCTGCACCGCTCCCTGCGCGCCGGCGCCGCCGCCCTGGCGGCGGGCGGTGACCGGGAGGCCGTCGAACGGGCGGTGGCGGAGACCGTGGCCACCGAGCGCCGGGTCGTCCTCGACTACGCCGCCCTGGTCGACGCGCGCGATCTGGAACCGCCGGACGACCTCTCGTCCGACCGGCCGCTCCGACTCCTCGTCGCCGCCAACGTCGGCCCCGTGCGGCTCATCGACAACCTCGATCCGCGCCGGGTCCGATGACCGCCCCGCCCCTGGACCCGGGGCCGCTCGACGTCCTGGTGCTGGGAAGCGGCGTGGCCGGGCTGTCCGCCGCCGTCCGGCTGGCTGCGCCCCTCGCCTCCGGGTTCGGGGGGCCGCCCGGCATCGACGGCCTGCGGGTCGGCGTGCTGACCAAAGCGGAGCTGTCCCAGTCGGCCACCCGCTGGGCCCAGGGCGGCGTCGCCGCCGTGCTCGGCGGCGACGAGGATTCGACCGACCTCCACCTGGCCGACACCCTTGCCGCGGGCGCCGGCCTCTGCGACTCCGCTGCCGTGCGGGTGCTGGTCGACGAGGGCCCGTCGCGTGTCCACGAGCTCATCGCCATGGGCGCCGTGTTCGACCGCCAACCCGGCGGGGCGCTGGCACTCGCCCGCGAGGGCGGGCACTCGACGGCCCGGGTGGTCCACGCCGGCGGCGCGGCCACCGGAGCCGAGGTGGAGCGGGCCCTGGTCGACGCGACCCGGGCCTCGGCCGCCGCGGTCCTCGAGGAGTGGTTCGCCCTGGACCTGCTCGTCGAAGGCGGGCGGTGTCGCGGCGTCCTGGCGCTGAGCACGGACGGACGGCCCGTCGAGGTGCGCGCCACGCACACCGTGCTCGCCACCGGCGGCGCCGGGCAGGTGTTCTCGGTGACCACCAACCCGGCCGAGGCGACCGGCGACGGTCTGGCCATGGCCCTGCGGGCCGGCGTGGCCGTGGCCGACGTCGAGTTCATGCAGTTCCACCCGACCGCCCTCCACCACCCGGCCATGCCGCGGCCGCTGCTGTCCGAGGCGCTGCGCGGACACGGGGCCCTCCTGCGGGACGCCCGTGGCGACCGGTTCGTCGACGAGCTCGCCCCACGGGACGTCGTCAGCCGGGCGATGGCCGAGCGCATGCACGACCAGGGAGTCGACAGCCTCTGGCTGGACGCCACCGCGCTCGATTCGTTCGACGCCCGCTTCCCGACGATCAGCGCCTCGCTCTCGGCCATCGGCCTCGACCCGGCGACGGACTGGCTCCCGATCGCCCCGGCCGCCCACTACCTGTCGGGGGGCGTGCTCACCGACCTGTGGGGGGCCACCGCGCTCCCCGGCCTGTGGGCGGCGGGCGAGGTGGCCTGCACCGGTGTCCACGGAGCCAACCGCCTCGCATCCAACTCGCTGCTCGAGGGCATGGTGTTCGGGGCCCGGTTGGCCGAGGTCATCCTCGGCGGCGCCGACGGTCCGACCCCGACCGGGGTGCTGGCACCTCTGCTCGAGGGCCGCGTCGAGCCGGTCCCCCCGGGGTCCACGCACCGGACCGACGCCACAGCTGCGCCACCGGACGACGGGGCCGCGTCTTGGCCCGACGTGGCCAAGACCCGGGACCGCCTGCAGCGGGCGATGACCGACGGCGCCGGGGTCGTGCGCAGCGCCGACTCGCTCGCACGCGCCGGTCGCACGGTGGCGACCGTGGCCGCGGCCGTCGGGTCGGGGGCGCCGGTCGACCGCGCCCACGGCGAGCTGGCCAACCTGGTGACGGCGGCGCGCAGCGTGCTGGAGTCGGCCACCCTGCGCACGGAGACCCGCGGCGCCCATGCCCGCAGCGACTTCCCCCAGGTGTCGGACGCCTGGCGGTGCCGCATCGTCCACGGCGCCGGGCCGGGCACGGTCCTCGTCCGTACGACGCCCGGACCGACGACGGCACCGGGGGGCGGGGGCGAGGGCGGGGCGCCGGCATGACCGCGCCCGACGGGGACGGCTGGGAGCCGGAGTGCGACCCACCCCGGCTCGCGGTGGTCGACGCCGTCACCCGGGCGATCGCCGAGGACGTCCTCCCGCTCGGCGACCTGACGGCGGGACTGGTCCCCGCTGACCGACGGGCCGTCGTCGACGTGGTGAGCCGTGGCCACGGTGTGGTGGCCGGGCGGGCCTGTGCCGTCGAGGCCCTCGCCCAGATCGACCCCGACCTCACCGTCACCTGGCTGCTCGCGGACGGTTCGGGGGTGGCGCCCGGCTCGGTGGTGGCCACCGTGGAGGGCCGGCTGCGCTCGATCCTCACCGCCGAGCGGACGGCGCTCAACTTCCTCGGTCACCTGTCCGGGGTGGCGACCTGCACGCGTGCCTACGTCGACGCCGTGCGATCGGCCAATGCCGCGACCCGCGTCCTCGACACCCGCAAGACCACCCCCGGCCTGCGGGCACTGGAGAAGGCCGCGGTGCGGGCCGGTGGCGGGTTCAACCACCGCGGCAGCCTGTCCGAGGCGATCCTGGTCAAGGACAACCACCTCGGCGGGGCGAGCATCGCCGACGCCGTGGCCCGGGCCCGGGCCCGGTGGCCGGGCCGGATGGTCGAGGTCGAGTGCGACCGGCTGGACCAGGTGCGCGAGGCGGTGGCCGCCGGCGCCACGGTGGTGATGCTCGACAACATGGGTCCCGTCGAGGTGGCGGAGGCCGTCGGGGTGGTGCGGGCCGCGGGGTCGGACGCCCTGGTGGAGGTGTCCGGCGGGGTCACCCTCGCCACGGCGCCCGCACTGGCCGCCGCCGGCGCCGACCTGCTGTCGGCCGGTGCCCTCACCCATTCGGCTCCGGTGCTCGACCTCGGGTTCGACCTCCGGGGCTGACCCGTCGCACCGCCGGCCCCCGGCCGGCGGACCTCCCAGGAAAGGAACGCAATGCTGCTTGCCATCGACGTGGGGAACACCGAGACGGTGGTCGGGCTCTTCGCCGACGACCCGGGTGCGCCCGTCGACGTGTCGGTCCCCCGCGACGGTACCGAGCCCGTCGGGCTCGCCCACCACTGGCGACTGTCGACGGTCGACGTCCGGACCGCCGACGAGCACGCACTGCTCCTCACCCAGCTCCTCGACCTCAACGGTCTGGACATCGACGACACGATCACCGGGATCGCGGTCACCTCGTCGGTCCCGCTGGTGACGGCCAACCTGCGCCAGATGGCCAGTCGTTGGTTCGACGTGCCGGCCGTGGTGCTCGAACCCGGGGTCAAGAGCGGCATGCCGATCCTCTACGACAACCCGAAGGAGGTCGGCGCCGACCGGATCGCCAACGCGGTCGGTGCCTACGACCTGTTCGGCGGGCCGTGCGTGGTGGTCGACCTCGGGACCGCCACCACGTTCGACGCCATCTCCGAGGCCGGCGAGTACCTGGGCGGGGCGATCACCCCGGGGGTGGCCATCAGCCTCGACGCGCTCTTCGCCCATGCGGCCGCCCTGCGCCGGGTGGAGCTGGTCGAGCCCCGCAGCGTGATCGGCAAGTCGACGGTCGAGTCGATCCAGTCGGGGGCCCTCTACGGGTTCGCCGGGCAGGTGGACGGACTGTGCCGGCGGTTCGCCGGGGTCCTGGGCGAGTGCACGGTGGTGGCCACCGGTGGCCTGTCGGAGCTGATCTCGCCCTATTCGGACGAGATCGAGTACGTCGAGCCGTGGCTCACCCTGCACGGGCTGCGGATCATCTTCGAGCGCAACGTCGGTTCGGCCTGAGCCCGGACCGGCCGCCGGACGGACGGGATCAGCCGAAGCGGATCCGGCTGACGGACGACATCGAGCACCAGTAGACGGCGCCGTCGTGACCGACGGAGGGGAAGACCGTCGACTGCAGCGGGCCGGCCGTGTCGGCCCGGACCAGCTCCTCGCCGGTGGTGACGTCGAGGGCGACCACCTGCTCGACCGACCGCCCGCGGTCGTGGTCCCCGGTGAGGACGACGCCCGGCCCCTCCAGCAGCACGAGGTGGGAGGCGTGGTTCTGCCGCCGCCGCCACCTCGGCGCGAGCGACCCGTCTTCGGCCACGTCGAAGCCGGCCATCACCCCGTTGCCGCTGTCGTAGCCCACGGCGATCCGGCGGCCGGGGTCGATCAGCGGCGGGTTGGCGATCAGCCCGCCGGGCAGCCCGCACACTTCGGTGAGCGTGACCGCGGCCGTCCGCAGATCGCCCCGGACCAGATGGAGCGGGGCCGTCGAGATCCCCCGGCCCTCGAAGGACCCGTCGAAGCGGATCGAGCCGTCGCCGTCGTCGAGGAACCAGGCGGCGTCGAGTGCCAACACGCAGTCCCAACCGTAGGTCTGGCCCTCCATGGCCCGGTAGGTGGCCCGGAAGCCGTCGTCCGGAGCGAAGGTGCGGGACGCCCCGCCCCGCCAGTGCACCCGCAGGAGGCTGGTGTCGCCCACGACGTAGACCGTGTTCCCGAGCGCCGAGATCCGGGCGACGGAGGGCTCGGCCAACACGCACGAGTCGAGGATCTCCAGCGTCCCGGGGTCGAGGGCGAGCAGCTCGCACGGCTCCCGTTCCCCGGGGGGGACCGGCGCGGTGGGCCGGGACCCGGCGAAGTCCTTCGTGACCAGGGTGCCGTCGGGCAGGACCACGAAACCGTTGTAGGGCCGTCCCCGCGGGAGCTCCGCGGAGGCCAGGACCTCGAGATCGGCCCCCAGCCGGTGGGCATGGTTGCCGAACACGACGTGGAGCGAGCCGTTCCGGTGGGCGGCCACGCTGCCCGGCCACATGGCCCCGCCCGCCAGGTCGGCCGACCGGGACACGGGTTCCAGGGTGTCGGGGTCGATGCGCTCGACGAACGAGACGGCGTCGTCGCCCAGGGTGTGCCGGAGGAGGAAGACCTCGCCGGGGTCGCGGGTGACCGCCATGGTGATCACGGGGTCGGTCCGGGTCCGGACGTCGACCGGGGTGCCGGCCCGTACCGTCGGGACCGTCGCCCCTGCGCCGGGGGCCTGGAGGCGGCGCGGGCCGCCGTCCTCGGCCGGCCACGGGCCCGGCCAGTAGGGGGCGAGGCCCGGGTCGGGGCTCACACCGGCGCCTCGAGGGCCAGCCGGTCGGGCCGGACCTCGGGCTGGGCGTCCCACAGATCGGCGACGAGGTCGTCGCGCAGGGGGCGGACGGCGGGATCGTCCCACCGGTTGACCTGCTGGAGCGGGTCGTCCACCAGGTCGTACAGTTCGCCCTCGGTGCCGTCGTGGCTGGTGCCGGGGAGGTAGGCGGTCACCACCCACCGGTCCCGCATCAGGGTCCGGAGGTGGACGTCGGTGCCGAACAGCTCGCTGTCCCACTCGGTGAGCACACTGTCGAATCCCCGGGCCCCGGCGTCGTCGTCGTCGACCGGGAGCGGCTTCCCCTGCATCCATGCGGGAGGCTCCACGCCGGCGATGGCGCAGAAGGTGGGGGCGAGGTCGACGAGACCGACGGGCCGGCTCACGACCGAGGGGCCGGGCGCACCGCCCGACCGGGACGACGGCGCCGGGCGCCAGACCAGCGGGAGGCGCATGAGGGCGTCCACGTGGTAGGGACCCTTGAACAGCAGGCCGAAATCACCCTGGAGCTCGCCGTGGTCCGTGGTGAACACCACGTCCACGTCCTCGGCCCAGCCCCGCTCGGCGATCCGTGCGAGCACCCGGCCCAGCGCCTCGTCGACGAGCTCGACCTCGACGGCGTTCCGGGCGTTCACCTCGCGGACCTGGTCGGCGGTGAGCGTCGCCGGCACCCAGTCGGCCGGCGCCTCGTAGTTGGAGACGAGCGTCCCGTCGTACCAGGCGCGCCAGTGGCGCGGCTTGGCGTCGAGGACGGCCTCGCGTGCGTGCCGGTCCTCGATGTAGCCGGCCGGCAGGGGGACCTCGCGCCAGTCCACGCGTCCGACCTCCGACTCCGGGGGGTCCCAGGGGTGGTGCGGGTCGGGGAAGCTCATCCAGCAGAACCAGTCCTCGTCGGCGTCGACCGAGTCGAGCCAGGCGATCGCGCGGTCGGCCACCCAGTCGGTGTGGTAGATGCCGCGTTCGATGGGGTTGACCTTCACCTGGGGGGCGCCGGTGTCCCCGCCGGCGGCGGCACTGACCTGGAGCGAGTCGTCGATGGCCCGGCAGTACATGCCGAGTGCCTCGGGGTGCTCCCGCAGGAGCCACTGGCAGTAGTGGAGCGGTCCCATCGCCCCGTGGGCCGCCGTCTCCAGGTGCTCGAAGCCGCGGCGGGACCCGCCGTGGGGTGTGGTCCCCTCGGTCGACAGGAGGTTCTCCTCGAAGCGGAGGAACGGGTCGAAGTACGGCTGGAAGTGCGCCTTGCCGACCAGTGCGGTCCGGTAGCCCGCCCGTCGGAGGACCTCCACCACCGACGGTGCGTCACCCGGTAGCGGGACGCCGTTCATCCACACACCGTGGGTGCTCGGGTGCTGGCCGGTCAGGATGGTCGAGCGCGAGGGCATGCACACCACCGACTGGGGGTGGGCCCGCTCGTAGCGGACACCGTCGGCGGCGAGTCCGTCGACGACCGGTGTGCGCGACAGCGTGCCGCCGTTGCAGGCGAGGGTATCGTAGCGCTGCTGGTCGGTGGTGACGAAGAGGATCTTGCGGCCCATCAACGGGCTCCTTTCGAACGGCCCCGGCGGAGCGGGGGACGGCGGCCGGCCGCCCGGTCGCGGCCGGGGCTCACGGGACCCGTTCCACGCCGAGGAGGTCCGGCAGCCGCTGGAGCGCGGCCCGCGCCGCACCGCTGATCACCAGGGCCAGCACCGCGGGCTCGGCGTCGACGCTGTAGACGGTCAGGCACGTTCCGTCGTGGAGGTCGTGCACGTCGATGGTGCTCAGGTGCTCGACGAACAGCGGTGCGGTGATCCGGTACTGGAACCGGCGGAGGCTGCTGTCGATGGTGAGCAGCTGCTCGGGCATCGGCAACCCCGAGCGCGTCTGGACGGTGCGCTGGTCGCCGGTGACGGTGCAGGACTCGATCCCCTCCCACCACTCGGGGAGCCGCTCGGGCGATCCGACCACGTCCCAGACGGTGTCGGGAGGGCAGGCGAGGCGTACGGCGACGCGCATGCTGCCGCGGCGGGCGGTCAACCGGTACCTCCGGGCGCGAGGAGCGCGGCGAGCGCCCGGAGGACCACGTCCCTCGCCTCGCGGACGGAGAACCTCTGGTCGGTGGTGAGCAGCTGGTACGACTCGAAGGTGGTGAGCACGTCCGCCGAGGCGAGGGCCCACTCGGCCCGTGCGCCGCCCATGGCCTCGAGCTCGCCTTCGAACAGCGTGCGGAGCTGGCCGCGCAGGAAGTGGCGGGACTCGGCCAGGGTCTCGGCCAGCCGGGGCTGGAACGGGGCGCGCAGGCGGGTCACCTGGGCGGCCCGGCCCACCGCGTCGAAGAGCCGGAAGCGCTGCTCGACGAGCGCCCGTACCCGGTCCTCGAAGGGGGCCGTGGCGTCGACGTCGAGCCGCACCAGCGGCAGGGCGCGGGCCAGTTGACGGGTCACGGCCTCGCCGGCCAGGTCGTCGGTGTCCTCGAAGTACCGGAAGAGGGAGCGCGGCGAGATCCCGGCCCGCTCGGCGATCTCGTCGGTCCCCGGGCGCAGGTTCCCCTCCTCGTAGAGGTCGAGGAGCGCGTCGACGACGGCCTCCCGGTTGGCGGCCCGGCGGAGTCGCCGCCCGTCGGTCTCCGCCGCAGCGGCGTCCGGACCGTCCGGGAGCGGTCCGGCGGCGAGGTCGGTCACGGCGCGCCCCGGGGGTCGCCGGCCAGGGTGCAGACGTCGCCGGTGCTCGGGTCCACCCGTCCGTCGAGCAGGTCCCGGTACGCGGACCCGACCTCGTCCGGCCCGGTGCGCCGACGCAGGGTCAGCCATCCGTCCGTGAAGGGGAGGAAGCGGTCCCAGGCGGCGGCGACGGCCGCCTCGAAACCGTCGCGTCCCCAGTCCGAGCGCCGCTTGGCGATCTGGTCGGGGGCGAACAGGAACTCCGGCCGGGGCCCGGGCAGGGCGCCGTCCCCCGCGGCGTGCTCGTCCCAGTGGGTGTCGCCGACGACCGTGGAGTAGCGCAGGTGGGCGGCGAGCCGGGTGTGGACGTGGTGGGTGACGTCTCGGCGCCCGGCGACGTCGATGTAGCAGGCGTCGGCGGTGGGCAGGTCGTCGACCTCGTCGTAGGTCAGGACCGAGTCGTAGCACCCGAGCGAGCGCACGAACCCGACGTTGGCCGGCGACGTGAGGCCGACGACGTCGATGCCGTCCCGTGCGCCGACGAGGAAGGCGGCGCCGACGGCCGTCTTCGAGGATGCGCTCGACACGATCGCCGTGCCGGCTCCGTAGAACCCGTGGTCGCCGAGGAAGTCGTCGACCACGAAGGACGTGACGAACAGTGGCCACAACAGCATCTGCTGCGGTTCCCGGTCGGGGCGGTAGATGCGGTCGGCGTCGGTGAAGCCGTAGCGGCCGTAGACCGACGGCACCGCCGATCGGCTCGGTGCCGTATCGGAGAACCCCTGTTCGTCGAAGCGCCCGGGGGACACGACGAGCTCGTCGCCCATCGGGAAGTAGCCGTAGACCCGCCGTCCCTCGTCGAGTGCGGGCGACGCGGACTCGACGACGTCGCCGAAGCCCCACACCGGGATGCGACCCCAGGCCACACCGTCCTCGACCGACCCCGGGAAGCACGCCCAGTACTGCATGACCTCGCCGTAGACGGCGTAGGTGATGTTGTTGGCACTGAGACCGAAGGTGTCGATCCGGATCCGGGCCTCGCCCGGCTCGAGCGCCGGTGACGGGCGTGCGACCGCCCGGACGTGGCGGAGGTCGGCCTTGTCGACGTCGAGCTGCACGGGACCTCTCTCCATCCGGTCGGTAGGCGCGTCGCCCGTTCGGGCGCGTGCCGGGGAACTGTCGGGACGGGCCGGACCGCGGCGTCCCGCCGGGCCGGCTCCGGGAGCCCAGGCTAACAGTTGACAGTAATTGTGACAAGTGTTTACATGACCGGACGGGGTCCGGCCGTCGGACTCCGGGAGGGAGTCGTCGTGGCACAGGACCCGGTTCCGGACGTGGCCGCTGCGGGGGAGGGTGCCCCCCTGGTGCTCGACTCACTGCAGCGGCGGATGCGGGCGCTGTTCTCGCTCTACGAGGACGCCGTGGCCACGATGGACCTCGACCAGGTCAACCATTTCGAGCGCGAGGGCGTCCTCCCCATCGCATTCAGCCTCTTCCACATCGTCAACATGATCGACGCGTCGTTCCTCCTGATGACCGGGACCCCGCCGGTGTGGGACGAGACATGGGAGGCGCGGGTCCGCCCCGCCATCTCCGATCACGGCAAGCACCGGACCGTCGAGGAGATGGTCCACCAGCGGATCGGGGACTACGTCGAGTTCCAGGCCTACATGGGCACGGTGTTCGCCCGCGTCGAGGCGTGGCTCGCCGACCTCGACCCGGCCGAACTGACCCGGCTGGTGATCTCCCGGCCCTTTCCCGACCAGATCGCCAGCACCTACAGCGCCCGGGTGGCCGGCCCGGAGGGGATCACCCTGCTCGACGCGTCCGAGTGCTGGATCTACCAGCACGGCCTCCGCCACATGGGGGAGATCGAGCTCGCCCGCGGCCTGGTCGGCCTGGGCGGCATGACGTCCTGAGCCCGGGGCACCGGACCGGGAGGACTACGCCCCGGGGAGGCCGTCGACCAGGCTGTGCGCCAGTCGGGTGAGCGCCGACGCCAGTTCGGGGGACGGCCCGGTACGGGCCGCGGCCGCCGCCTGGTCAGCGTAGTCCCGGGCCACCAGCACCGACTCGGCGATCGCCCCGGATCCGGCCACGATGGCCCTGGCCTTCTCCTGCTCGGGATGACCCAACGGCTGGCCCAGCAGGTCGCGGAGCTCCGGCCCGTGCACGGGATCGGCCAGGGTGAGGAGGACGGGCAGGGTGTAGATGCCCTCGGCCAGGTCCTGCCCGGCGGGCTTGCCCAGGTCGGCCTCCGTGCCGACGACGTCGAGGATGTCGTCGCGGACCTGGAAGATCATGCCGAAGCACCGCCCGAAGTCGGTGAAGGCCTCGACGTCGGGCCGGGCGAGGCCGCCGGTGAGGGCGCCGATCCGGCACGAGGTGGCCATGAGCGAGGCGGTCTTGCCGGCGATGGCGGACGAGTAGTCGTCGCGGGTGCGGTCGACCTGGAACGCCGCCCGGACCTCGGCCACCTGGCCCTGGCACAGTTCCCCCAGCGTGGCGGCCAGGAGGGCGGCGATCTCGACGCCCAGTCCGGCGGCGATCTCGGCCGACCGGGCCAGCAGGAAGTCGCCGGCGACGATGGCCACCAGGTTGCCGAACCGGGAATTCACGCTCTCGACGTTGCGCCGCATGGTGGCCTCGTCCATCACGTCGTCGTGGTAGAGCGACGCCAGGTGCACCAGCTCGACGGCCACGGCCCCGAGGAGGTCGTCCCGGCTGGCGTCCCGGGCGCCGGACGTGGCCGTGGCGAGGGCCAGCACCGGGCGGAGGCGCTTGCCCCCCGCGGCCAGCAGGTGGGTGGTGACCTCGTCCAGGAAGCCGTCGCCGGTGACGACGGACTCGACGAGCAGGGGCTCGAGGCGGGTCAGCTGATCTTCGAGAGCGGGGAGTCCCAGGAGGTCGACGACGTTCACTGGCTACAGACGATAGGGCAGACTGCCGATGGGTGGTGCATGGGCCCCGGCGCAGGGGCGTGCGGCTGCGGGCGAACCCGGCACCTGTAGACTTGGGTCCCAGTTACGGACCGCGGATGGAGGCGGTGGAGTGTTCGAACGATTCACAGACCGAGCTCGACGAGTCCTGGTGTTGGCGCAGGAGGAGGCGCGCCTGCTCAACCACAGCTTCATCGGCACCGAGCACATCCTCTTGGGCCTGATCCACGAGGGTGAGGGCGTCGCGGCCAAGGCACTCGAGTCGTTGGGCGTCTCCCTCGAGGCCGTCCGGGAGAAGGTCGAGGAGACGATCGGTCTGGCCGGAACCGCCCCGACCGGTTCGCCCCCCTTCACCCCCCGGGCCAAGAAGGTCCTGGAGCTCTCGCTGCGCGAGGCGCTGCAGCTCGGCCACAGCTACATCGGCACCGAGCACATGCTCCTCGGACTGGTGCGCGAGGGCGAGGGCGTCGCCGCACAGGTCCTCCAGAGCCTCGGCGCCGACCTGCCGCGCGTGCGCCAGCAGGTGATCCAGCTGCTCTCCGGCTACCAGGGCAAGGAGGCCGTCGGCGGCGGCCAGACCGGCGGCCAGCAGGCCGACGCCCCGACCGGCTCCGCGGTGCTCGACCAGTTCGGCCGCAACCTCACGGCGCTGGCCCGCGACCACAAGCTCGATCCGGTGATCGGGCGGGAGAAGGAGATCGAGCGGGTCATGCAGGTGCTGTCCCGCCGCACGAAGAACAACCCGGTCCTCATCGGCGAGCCCGGCGTGGGCAAGACGGCGATCGTCGAGGGGCTGGCCCAGCGCATCGTCGCCGACGAGGTCCCCGAGACCCTCACCGGAAAGCAGCTGTACACGCTCGATCTCGGTGCGCTGGTGGCAGGGAGCCGCTACCGGGGCGACTTCGAGGAGCGCCTGAAGAAGGTGCTCAAGGAGATCCGCACCCGGGGCGACATCGTCCTGTTCATCGACGAGCTGCACACGCTCGTCGGCGCCGGTGCCGCCGAGGGGGCGATCGACGCCGCCTCGATCCTCAAGCCGATGCTGGCCCGGGGCGAACTGCAGACGATCGGCGCCACGACGATCGACGAGTACCGCAAGCACCTGGAGAAGGACGCCGCGCTCGAGCGCCGGTTCCAGCCGATCAAGGTGGAGCAGCCGAACGTGGCACTCACCATCGAGATCCTGAAGGGCCTGCGCGACCGGTACGAGTCCCACCACGCCGTCACCATCACCGACCAGGCGCTCGTGGCCGCGGCCAACCTGGCCGACCGGTACCTGGCCGACCGGTACCTGCCGGACAAGGCCATCGACCTCATCGACGAGGCCGGCAGCCGCCTGCGCATCCGCCGCATGACGACGCCCCCGGCCTACAAGAAGCTCGAGGAGGAGATCACCCGGCTGCGCGCCGACAAGGAGACCGCCATCGAAAAGCAGGCCTTCGACCAGGCGAAGAAGCTGGCCGAGCAGGAGAAGGACCGCCTCGACGCCAAGGAGGCCATGGAGGCCGAATGGCGGGCTGAGGGCGTCGACCTGTTCGACGTCGTCGACGAGGAGGTCATCGCCGAGGTCCTGGCCAACTGGACGGGCATCCCCGTCTACCGCCTCACCGAGGAGGAGACGGCCAAGCTGCTGCGCATGGAGGACGAGCTCCACAAGCGGGTCATCGGACAGGAGCCGGCCATCGCCGCCCTGGCCCGGTCGATCCGGCGCACCCGGGCCGGACTCAAGGACCCCAAGCGCCCGAGCGGTTCGTTCATCTTCCTCGGCCCGACGGGCGTGGGGAAGACCGAGCTGGCCAAGACGCTGGCCGAGTTCCTCTTCGACGACGAGGACGCCCTCATCCAGCTCGACATGTCGGAGTACATGGAGAAGCACACGGTGAGCCGACTGGTCGGTTCGCCCCCCGGCTACGTCGGGTACGAGGAGGGTGGGCAGCTGACCGAGGCCGTCCGGCGCAAGCCGTTCTCGGTGGTCCTGTTCGACGAGGTCGAGAAGGCCCATGCCGACGTGTTCAACACGCTGCTCCAGATCCTGGAGGACGGGCGCCTGACCGATGCCCAGGGCCGGTCGGTCGACTTCAAGAACACCGTGCTGATCATGACGTCGAACCTCGGTACCGCAGACCTGCGCAAGTCCTCGGTGGGCTTCGCCCAGAGCTCGGGTGCGGTGACCTACGAGCGCATGAAGACGAAGGTGAACGAGGCGTTGAAGGCGCACTTCCGTCCGGAGTTCCTCAACCGGATCGACGAGGTCGTGGTGTTCCACGAGCTCTCCAAGGTCGAGGTCATCGAGATCGTGGACCTGATGATCCAGCGGGTGTCCGTCCAACTCGAGCTGCAGGGCCTGAGCCTCGAGCTGACGCCGGAGGCGAAGACCCTCCTGGCCGACAGGGGCTACGACCCGCAGCTCGGCGCCCGGCCGCTCCGCCGTGCCATCCAGCAGATGATCGAGGACCCACTGTCCGAGCGCATCCTGTGGAAGGAGTTCCGGGTCGGGCAGACGATCATCGTCGATGTCGAGACGATCACGCCGGAGGCCGCCGAGGCCTACGACGTCAAGGGCGCGCCGCCGCTCGTCGCGGGCGAGAAGCAGCTGACCTTCACCGCCATCGAGGGCCTCGAGCCTCCGCCGGTGGCGCTGGCCGGAGCCGACTCCTCGGCCGACTGACCCGTCGGGCGCTCCGGCCCGGATCCAGATGCACCGAACGACGCCCCGCCGATCCGGCGGGGCGTCGGCGCGCCGGGGTGCCGGCGCACGGCGAGGGATGCCTCTTGGACGCCTCCGACGGGGACGTCTTCGCCTTCGGCGACGCCCAGTTCCTGGGCTGCATGGTCGGCTCCCCGCTGAACGCCCCCATGGAGGGCATCACCGGCTGACCGCCGGCGCCCGGCCCGGACGGGCGGCTCCCTGTGGGCAGTCCGGTGCCTGGCCACGGCCGTGACCCGGGGTCGACGAGGGTCGTCCCCGGGTCACGGAGCTGCCCGATGTGGGAACTTCGGGTCCTTCGGCCCTGCAGCCCGGGCGCCGACCTGGGTTTACTGGGAGGAGGCGGGGAATTCGTGACCGGCCGGGACGAAGTTCCCGGGTGGCACCCCTGCGCCCGACCGACCCCGCCCCCCCGGGCCGGTCCGGGCATCGCCATCGCCCCCCCGCCCCCCGGGGGGCGATGCGCGTCTCCGGCTCCTCCACCGTCCGCCACGCGGGACCGGGGCCCGCACCGCCCGACACACCCGGCCCGCACCGCCCGGTACACCCGGGTCGCACCGCCCGATACACCCGGTCCGTACGATCGGGGAATGGCAAAGACGGCCAAGCGCCACCGGTGCATCGACTGCGGCTCGACGACTGCACGGTGGGCCGGGCGCTGCCCGACCTGCGGGGAGTGGAACACCCTGGTGGAGGAGTCGGCACTCGGCCCGCTGGTCCGGGCCGTCGACGAATTGGACCTGTCCGGCATGCCCGTGCCCCTGTCGTCGGTGGACCTCTCCGAGGCGGCCGCGGTGCCGACCGGGGTCGAGGAGTTCGACCGGGTGCTCTCCGGTGGCCTGGTCCCCGGGTCGGTGACCCTGCTCGGCGGGGAACCCGGCATCGGCAAGTCCACGCTGCTGCTGCAGGTGCTGGCGGCGCGCGCCGCCGCCGGGCACCGGGTCCTCCTGGTGTCGGCCGAGGAGTCCGCGCACCAGGTGCGCCTGCGTGCGGAACGCCTGGGACCGGTGCCACCCGGCCTGCTCATCCTGTCGGCCACCGACGTGGGCCAGGTGATCAGCGCCGTCGTCGAATCCGAGCCCGACCTGCTCGTCATCGACTCGATCCAGGCCGTGGCCGTCGGGCCGGCGACGCCCGGTGAACGTCGTGCCACCGGTGTCCCCGGCTCCATCGGCCAGGTCCGCGAGTGCGCCGACCAGCTGGTCGGTCTGGCCAAGGCGCGCCAGGTGGCGACGGTGCTGGTCGGCCACGTCACCAAGGACGGGTCGTTGGCGGGTCCGAGGGCGCTCGAGCACATGGTCGACACCGTCTTGAGCTTCGAGGGCGACCGGCATCACGCGCTGCGGCTCCTCCTCGCCGTCAAGCACCGGTTCGGCCCGACCGGCGAGCTCGGTCTGTTCGAGATGGGGGACCAGGGTCTCAACCGGGTCGACGACCCCGGTCGCCTGCTCCTGGGTGACCGGCTGACCGGTGTCCCCGGCGGGGTGGTGCTCCCGGCGCTGCAGGGCCGACGCACCCTGATGGTCGAACTCCAGGCGCTCGTCGCCCCCATGGGCCAGGCCCAGCCCAAGCGGTCGGTCGTCGGGCTCGACGCCGGCCGACTGGTGATGACGCTCGCCGTGCTGACCCGTCATGCCGGCCTGCCGATGCACGCGGTCGACGTGTTCGCCTCGGTCGCCGGCGGGATCCGGGTGACCGAGCCTGCGGCCGACCTCGCCCTCGCCCTGGCGGTGGCCTCGGCGTCCACCGGCGTGGCGCTTCCCGCCGACCTGGCCGCGGTGGGTGAGGTCGGTCTGGCCGGGGAGGTCCGGCAGGTGTCCAACCTGCCCCGACGTCTCGAGGAGGCGGAACGGCTCGGGTTCGGCCGTGTCGTCGTACCGGCCTCGGCCCCGGGAGGGCCGAGCGGCGTCGAGCTCATCCGGGTCGACACCGTGGCCGAGGCCGTGGGCCGCTTCGGGTGCCGCGACGCACGGGGGGCGTGACCCCGCCACGGGTGCGCGGTGGTGGTGCCGAGTACGATCCGGATGTGACCACGCGCCAGCATGCGGCCATGAGCAACGCCCTGGCGATGGTGGCCCCGGGTACGCCCCTGCGCGACGGTCTCGACCGGATCCTCCGGGCCAAGCGGGGCGGTCTGGTGGTGATCGGCGACGGTCCCGCCGTCCTCTCGATCTGCTCGGGCGGATTCCTGCTCGACTCCGAATTCAGCCCGCAGCGGCTGTCGGAGCTGGCCAAGATGGACGGGGCCATCATCCTGGCCGCCGACGCCTCCCGGATCGCCCGAGCCAATGTGCACCTGATGCCGGATCCGACGATCCCGACGACCGAGACCGGCACCCGCCACCGGACGGCGGAACGCGTGGCCCGATCGATCGACGTCCCCGTCCTGTCGGTCTCGGCGGCCATGTCGGTCATCGCCGTGTACCGCAACGACGTCAAGCACACGATCCAGCCCACCGGATGGCTCCACGACCGGACCGACCAGGCGCTCGCCACCATGCAGCGGTTCCGGAGCCGGTTCGACGTCGCCCTCGGGAACCTGTCGATCCTCGAGCTCGAGGACACGGTGTCGGTAGGGGACGTGGTCGGTGTGATCCAGGCTGCCGAGATGGTCCTGCGCATCGCCGAGGAGGTCGACGGCTATCTCGTCGAGCTGGGTGAGGACGGACGACTGGTGGGCCTGCAGTCGTCCGAGCTGTCCGACGGGGTGGCCCGGGCGCTCCACCTGGTCGTACGCGACTACTGCATCATGACCGCCGAGGAGTCCCAGAACTGGGCGGCGATCGTGGACTCGGTCATCGACCGGCTGGCCCACCTCCCCTCCGACGAACTGCGCGACCCCACGCGGGTGGCCGGGATCCTGCGGCTGCCCGGTGCGTTCCATGATGCCGAGTCCGGTGTCGAGCCACGCGGCTACCGTCTCCTCCATCACCTCCCGAGGTTCTCCGACACGATCATCGAGCGCATCGTCGACCGGTTCGTGAACCTCCAGCAGATCATGCGGGCCTCGATCGCCGAACTGGAGCAGGTGGAGGGCGTCGGCCAGACCCGGGCCAACTCGGTGAAGGACGGGCTGGCCCGCCTGGCCGAGGCCAGCATCTTCGAGCGCTACCAGTAGGACGGACCCGCCGGACCCGCCGGACCCGCCGGACCCGTCGGGGTCCGGGAGGCGTACGGGAGAGGTCCGGGGTGCGGAACCACGAGCCGGCGGGGCCCGGGGCACGGATCCGGCGCCGGGGCCGGGGCCGGGGCCGTCGGGGGACCGCTGTGTTGCTGGTAGAATGGGATGCTTTCCCACGCAGACCGGATGTCGCTCACCAGCCCCGGTTCCGCACCGCAACGCCAGGAGGAACGGTGTTCGACATCGGTGACAAGGTCGTCTATCCGCACCACGGCGCGGCAGTAGTCGAACGACGAGAGACCAAAGAGGCGTTCGGCAAGAAGCAGGAGTACCTCGTGCTCCGCCTCGCCTACGGCGACCTCACCCTGATGGTTCCGGCCGACAACACCGACGGCGTCGGCCTGCGCGAGGTCATCAACGACGAGGAGGTCGAGGAGGTCTTCGCCGTGCTCCGCAAGAAGGAAGCGCGGATGCCGACCAACTGGTCCCGTCGCTACAAGAACCACTCCGAGAAGCTGCGCTCCGGCGACATCTACCAGGTGGCCGAAGTGGTGCGGAACCTCTCGATCCGCGATAAGGACAAGGGGCTCTCGGCCGGGGAGAAGCGCATGCTCAGCCGGGCCCGTCAGATCCTCGTGTCCGAGCTCACCTTCGCCCTCGGGGTCGACGAGGAGACCGCCGAGGTCCGCCTCAACGAGGCGCTGCCCTGAGCCGAACGGGGCCCGCGTGGGCCATCGTGGTCGCCGGCGGAACCGGCCGCCGGTTCGGTGGGCTCAAGCAGTTCCTCCCGCTGGCCGGGATACCGGTCGTCGCCCGGTCGGTCCGTGCGGCGCGCTCGGCGGTCGACGGGGTCGTGCTGGTGGTGCCGCCCGCCGACGCGGTGCCGCCCGGTGCCGATCTGCCGGTACCGGGTGCCACCGGTGAGGCGGCGCTCGGCGCCACCTGCGTGGTCGCCGGGGGCGCTACCCGCTCCGAATCGGTCCGCGCCGGCCTCGCCGCCGTGCCCGACGACGCTGCCGTCATCGTGGTCCACGACGCGGCGCGGCCGCTCGCCGACGCCGTGCTCTTCGCCTCGGTGGTCGACGCCGTGCGGGCGGGCGAGGTGGACGGCGCCGTGCCCGTCCTGGCGGTGTCCGACACGCTCAAGCGGATCGTCGGGGACCGGGTGGTGGCCACGGTCGACCGTGCCGAACTCGTCGCCGTCCAGACCCCCCAGGCGTTCGCCGCCGACGCGCTCCGCGCCGCCCACCGCGACGGTGGCGATACGACCGACGACGCCGGGCTGCTCGAGGCGGCGGGCCTGGTGGTCGGCACGGTGCCCGGCGACCCCCGGAACCTCAAGCTGACCCGACCCGAGGACCTGCTCCTGGCCGAGGCGCTCCTCCGCGAGGTGGTGGCGTGAGTGCGGGCGGCCACGCTCCGATCCCGGTGCTCCGGGTCGGCCAGGGCGTGGACGTCCACCCCTTCAGCAACGATCCGGCGCGCCCGCTGGTCCTGGGTGGCGTCGTGGTCGCCGGGGACGGCGTGCGCGGGCTCGCCGGCCACAGCGACGCGGACGCCGTGTGCCACGCCATCGCCGACGCCGTCCTCGGAGCCGCCGGCCTCGGCGACCTCGGGCGGCACATGCCGGACACGGAGGCGGAGTGGGCCGGCGCCGACTCGATCGAGATCCTGCGGCGAGTGGTCGCCCTGGCCGCGGACGCCGGGTGGGTCCCGGTGAACGCGGACTGCACGGTGACGGCCGAGCGGCCCCGCCTGGCACCGCACGTGCCGGCCATGGTCGACCGGCTGTCGGGCGCCCTCGGCGCACCGGTCAACGTGAAGGCCACCCGCGCCGAGGGCCTCGGCGCACTGGGCCGGGCCGAGGGGATCTCCTGCAGCGCCGTGGTACTGCTGAGCGGTTCGGCGCCGCTCCCCGGCGCGGCCGACCCCGACGACGGGGAGGAACGTTGAGTCCCACGCCGTCCAACCGGGGGCGCGGCAAGGTGTCGCGCACCCCGGCCAAGAAGGGTGGGGCACGCGGCGGGCCGTCCCCCAAGGGGACCGAGGCCAAGTCCGCCTGGATGAAGGCCAAGGACGCGAAGGCCGGCCGGGGCTCGGGCCGCGGTGCCGCGGCCGGCGCCGTCCGGTCGGGTGGCGGGGGTCGGTCGCCGGTCAACGACCGGGGGCGGGGCCCGGGCGGGCGCGACGTCCCGGTCCGACGCGGCCCGAAACAGGAGGGTCTCGGAGGTGATCAGGTCGAGGGCCGCCAGGCCGTCCGCGAGCTGCTGAGCGCCGGACGCCGACCCGTGACCACGCTCCTCCTGGCCGAGGGGATGGACGCCGCGGAGATCCTCGACGACATCGAGGGGCTGGCGGTCAAGCGGCGGGTCAAGGTCGAGTACGTCTCGCGCAAGCGGATCGACGCGGCGGCGCGGACGGACGGGTCCCAGGGGGTGGTCGCGCTCGCCGCTCCGATCCGGGACACGCCGCTCGAGGACCTCTGCCAGCCGACCAGGCGGGGGCACCTGCCGTTCCTGCTCGTGCTCGACGGGATCACCGACCCCCACAACCTGGGGGCCGTGCTCCGCAGCGCCGAGTGCGCCGGCGTGACGGGCGTGGTGCTGCCGCGCCACCGGTCGGCCCACCTGTCGCCCACCGTGGCCAAGGTGGCCGCAGGTGCCATCGAGTACCTACCGATGGCGGTCGTGGCCGGGATCCCGACGGCACTGGCACAACTGTCCTCGCTGGGTGTGGTGACCGTCGGTCTGGTGGGGGAGGCCCCGACGTCGCTCTACCAACTCCCCCTGGGCGACCAGCCGGTGGCGCTGGTGCTCGGGTCGGAGGGTTCGGGTCTGGGCGCGCTCACCCGCCGGCGCTGCGACGAGCTGGCGGCCATCCCCCAGCACGGGACCCTGTCGTCGCTCAACGTGGCGACCGCGGGTGCCATCGCCTGCTTCGACGTGGCCCGCCAACGGACGGCCGCCGGCAATTGAGCCGGCGTGGGGCCCGCCGGCGGGTGCGGACCCGGATCAGACCTCGTCGACGGTGACACCCTTCCAGAAGGCCACCCGGTCGGCGATCTCCCGGGCGGCGTCCTTGGGCTCGGGGTAGTACCAGGCCGCGTCCGGATTGCGGACCCCGTCCACGACGACGGTCCGGTAGCTGGCCGTCCCCTTCCACGGGCACACGGTGTGCGTGTCGCTCGGCTCGAAGTACTCGCCGTGCACATCCTCCGCCGGAAAGTAGTGGTTGCCCTCCACCACCACGGTTGCGTCGCTCTCGGCCAGTACGGCCCCGTTCCATGTCGCTCGCATGCTCATGCACGGTCCAACCCCGGTGGGTGACGTGCTGTTCCCG
>DATLRE010000073.1:0-13498 GCA_035534835.1 Acidimicrobiales bacterium | reverse complement strand
GCGCCGTCGTCGACGGGGCCCCGAAGCGTCTGAACGTCTGCACCTCGTGCATCCGCTCGGGCAAGGTCACCAAGCGCCCGATCCGCACCTTCCCGGGCTGACCGGACGCCGGCCCGGGCACCGGCGGTCCCTGGTCCCCCGACCGGGCAGCCCAGCCCCGACTCACGCCGGTACGCCGGTACGGCGGTACGGCGGTACGCCGGCACCACACGTCAGAACCAATGGTGCCAGCCGCCTGCCGGCAGTTCCCCGCCGTCCAGTGTGAACACGCCGGCTGCTTCGGTGCACCTCCCGATCGGGACGGGCGCCCGCAGCCCCTCGGCGGCGAAGGCGGCCCGCAGTGCGTCGGGGTCCCCGGTGGCCAGCACCAGCTCGTAGTCCTCGCCCCCGGACAGCGCCTCGTCTCGGGTGGCGCCCTCGGCCACGGCATCGTCCCCCACGGCCAGTTCGAGACCGACGCCGGAGGCCTCGGCCAGGTGCACGACGTCGACGACCAGCCCGTCGGAGACGTCGACGGCGGCGGTTGCACCGACACGCCGGGCGGCGTCGCCCTCGCGCAGGCGGGCGACCGGGCGGCGGTGGGCGGCCGACGGCCCCGATGGGACCGTCCCGCCGGTCGGGTCCCCGCCGAGGAGCCGTAGCCCGGCAGACGAGGAGCCGAGCGGTCCGGTGACGACCAGGGCGTCGCCCGGGCGCGCCCCGCCCCGCCGGAGCACCGCGTGCCCGTCGTCGGGCACCGAGCCCACTGCCGCCACCGACACCACGAGGACCGCCGCTCCCGACAGGTCGCCACCGACGACTGCACATCCGCAGATCGCGGCCGCGTCCGCCACCCCGTCGGCCAGGCGCTCGAGGTCGAATCCCGGCGGCGCGGCCACCGACAGGAGCACATAGTCGGCCGTGGCGCCCATGGCGGCCAGGTCCGACACCGTGACCATGAGCGCCTTCCAGCCGACATCCTCCGGCGTACTCACGGCCAGATCGACGTGGACCCCCTCCACCACCAGGTCGGTGGAGAGCGCCATCGGACCGCCGTGGCGCGGGGTGACGGCCGCGGCATCGTCGCCGATGCCGAGGTCACCGGGCACCAGGGGCACCCCCCCGCGGCAGAACCGCTCCCGGAGCCGACCGATCAGGGCGAACTCCTCCACGGACCCCGGGCGCCGGGGACCCTCCGAATTGGGTCTGCGCACACGACCTGCCTAGCATTGTCCCCGGCCCGGGCCCACTATCATCGGTGGGCCGTGCCGAGAGCCACCACGCGGACACCGACGCGTGGACGGCGGCCCCTCGGGGCCACCGGACAACCGAGGAGGAAGATCCAGCCCATGCCCCCCACCGAGCACAAGAAGCTGATCGCATGGGTCGACGAGGTCGCCGCGCTCACCGAGCCGGCCGAGGTCGTGTGGTGTGACGGCTCGGCCGAGGAGTACGACCGCATGTGCCAGCTCCTGGTGGACAACGGCACCTTCACCAAACTGTCGGAGGCCAAGCGACCCAACAGCTACTGGTCCCACTCCGACCCGGGTGACGTCGCCCGGGTCGAGGACCAGACCTACATCTGCTCGACCGCCGAGGCCGACGCCGGGCCCACCAACAACTGGCGGGACCCGGACGAGATGCGGGGCGTGCTGACCGGGTTGTTCAAGGGCTCCATGCGTGGCCGCACCATGTACGTGGTCCCCTTCTCGATGGGCCCGCTCGGCTCCAAGATCGCCCACATCGGCGTGGAGATCACCGACTCGGCCTACGTCGCCGTGTCGATGAGGATCATGACCCGCATGGGCCGGGGCGCCCTCGAGGTCCTCGGCACCGACGGCGAGTTCGTCCCGTGCCTCCACTCGGTCGGCATGCCCCTGGCCGAGGGCCAGCCCGACGTCCCGTGGCCGTGCGACGCCGACAACAAGTACATCGTGCACTTCCCGGAGACCCGCGAGATCTGGTCGTACGGGTCGGGCTACGGCGGCAACGCCCTGCTCGGCAAGAAGTGCTTCGCCCTCCGCATCGCCTCGGTGATGGCCCGAGACGACAACTGGCTGGCCGAGCACATGCTCATCCTGAAGCTGACCTCGCCCGCGGGTGAGATCCGCTACGTGACCGGCGCCTTCCCGTCGGCGTGCGGCAAGACCAACCTGGCCATGCTCATCCCGACCCTCCCCGACTGGAAGGTCGAGACCGTCGGCGACGACATCTGCTGGATGAAGTTCGGTTCCGACGGCCGCCTCTACGCCATCAACCCCGAGGCCGGATTCTTCGGCGTGGCCCCCGGGACCAACCTCCACACCAACCCGAACGCCATGCTCACCATGGGCGCCAACACGATCTTCACCAATACCGCCCTCACCGACGACGGCGACGTGTGGTGGGAGTCGATGACCGACGAAGTCCCCGCCCACCTCACCTCGTGGAAGGGCGAGTCGTGGACCGCCGGGTCCGATACCCCGGCCGCCCATCCGAACGCCCGGTTCACCGTGTCGGCCGCCCAGGATCCCGCCATCGCCTCGGAGTGGGAGGACCCGGCCGGCGTGCCCATCGACGCCATCCTGTTCGGCGGTCGCCGCGCCTCGGTGGTCCCGTTGGTGTTCCAGTCCCGGGACTGGCAGCACGGCGTGTTCCTCGGGTCGATCATGGCCTCCGAGACGACGGCCGCTGCCGCCGGCGCCGTAGGCAACCTGCGTCGCGACCCGTTCGCCATGCTGCCCTTCTGTGGCTACAACATGGCCGACTACTTCGCCCACTGGCTGGAGATCGGGGCCGGGGCCGACCCCGACAAGCTCCCGAAGATCTTCTACGTCAATTGGTTCCGCAAGGATGCCGACGGCCGCTGGCTGTGGCCGGGCTACGGCGAGAACTCCCGCGTCCTCGAGTGGGTCTTCGAGCGGGTGAGCGGCAAGGGCGACGCCGTCGAGACGCCCATCGGGCTCCTCCCGACCGTCACCGCCATCAACACCGACGGCCTCGACGTGTCGGCCGCGGACATGGCGACGCTTCTGCACGTCGACGTCGACGAATGGCGGGCCGAGGTCCCCTCGATCCGCGAGCACTTCGCCAAGTTCGGGGACAAGCTGCCCGCCGAGCTGGCCGCCGAGGTCGACCGGCTGGAGTCGTCGCTCGGCTGAGCAGCGCCCATCCGGGCCGGGCCCGGGTTCGTCCGCGTGCACGAGGGGCCGGCCTGCCGGCCCCTCGACCGCGCCCGGGCACCGCACCGGGTGCCTCGTCCGGAGGCCGGCGGGGTAGAAAGTTCGGCGGGGTAGGAAGTTCGGAGGGGTGGCGAGTCCGGAGAGCCGGAGGGCCGGACGGAGGCGCGCCGCTCAGCGGTGGTCGTCGGCTGCGGCGTGGAGCGCGCTCATGTAGGACAGCACCCCGACCATGGCCACGCCGGCGAGGACCAGGTTGCCGATCGGGATCGACAGGGAGAGCACCACGCCGACCAACGACCCGATCACCCACATCAGCTGCAGGCGGGTCTCGAACCGGGCGAAGGCCCGCCCCTGGTCCGACTCCCGGACGTTTCGCTGGACCAGCGCGTCGAACGACGGTTTGGCCACGGCCCCGGCCGCCCCGACGGACAGCGCCACGAGCGCCTGGAGCCACCGGTTCGGTAGCAGCCAGCCGAGCAGGCCTGCGGCCGCCACCAGCCACAGCGAGGCCGTCAGCATCTGCTGTTCGGTCAGCACCCGCCGTATCCGGCCCACCAGGAGCACGCCGATGACGGCCCCGACGGTGAGCGCGCCGACGAGGAGCCCGAACCACCAGGTGGCCGCATTCGCCCGTCGGAGCCCGAAGGCGAACAGGAAGGTCAGGAACCCGAGGAGCAGCTTCAGCACCGACATCGGGGTGAGGGCGAGGATCACCTGGGACCCGGCGATGGGCCGGAAGGCGGCCAGGTCCCGCTGCTCCTCCTGTCGCCACGTGTCGGCGTCGGGGGCGAGCTCGATCACCCGGTCGGCATCGGCCGTGCGGGCGGCGGCGCCCCTCCCCCGCCGGGCAGCTCGTGGCTCGCGACGGATCGGGAGCCGCGTGCCGGCCACGACGGCCGCCGCGAACACGGCGGTGCACGACCACAGGACGGCGGGGGCCCCGGCCAGCTTCAAGATGGCGACCGCCGGCAGGGCGAAGGCGAATCCGGACAGGGAAGCGAGGAGTCCGAGCCGGGCATTGAGCGTGGCCAGGTCGGGCTCGGCCACGTCCTCGCCCGTCACCGGGTCATCCACGTGCACGATCGGTGGCGTCCCGTAGGGCGGGGTCCGTTCGGGGAGCCCGCCTCCGGCATCGTCGGCCCACCCCGGGACCGCCGCCCCGGGGTGGGTTCCCTGGCCGACCATCTCGAGGGCTGCCATCTCCGGGACGAGGGCACCTTTGGTGACCAGGTACACCTTGGACAGCACGAGCATCAGGAACGCCTCCGGAAACAGCAGCAGCGAGTGGATGTCCCGGGCGACGAACGGGCACAGCGCGGCCCGGCCCAGCGCGGAGATGACCACCATGGCCCGTCGGGCGCCCCGACTGCGGTCGAGGAGGGGACCGAGCGCTGGCGCCACCACGGCGAACGGGCCCATGGTGAGGAGCAGGTACAGGAGGACCTTGTCCTTGGCGGCGGTGGGTGAGATCGAGAAGAAGAGCGACCCGGCCAACGACACGGCGAACAGGGTGTCGCCCCCGGTCATCAGCACGTGGGTCAGGGCGAGCCGTCCCACCGGGCTCCGCTGGTCGAAGAGGTCATGGACGGCGGAGCGGACCAGGCGGCGGAACTGGTCTCCACGCTCCCGTACGCTCATCTGCGCATGGTAGGCGCCGGGAGCCGGGCGGTAGACTGACGGACCACCCCGCCCACACTGCCCACCGAGCTCGACCCGCTCGACCCGTCGGGCCCGTCCACCCCGTCCGACGGTGACCACGACGACGGCGGCGACCACAGCCACAGGAGAGGGACATGTCCGTCAGCGCCTACATCCTCATCCAGACCGAGGTCGGGCGGGCGGCCACGGTGGCGCGCACCGTCCAGGAGTTCGACGGCGTGGAGTCGGCTGAGGGGGTGACCGGTCCCTACGACGTGATCGTGCGCGCCGGCGCCGACACCATGGACGAGCTCGGCCGCATGGTGGTGGGCCGGATCCAGCTCATCGAGGGCATCGTCCGGACCGTCACGTGCCCGGTCGTCAACCTGTAGGGGCCGCTCCGGCCGGAACCGCCCCTGGGGCCGGAACCTCCCCTGGGGACCGGGGTCAGCAGATGGCGCCCGACTCCCGAAGGCCGGCCACGTCGTCGGCGGACAGGCCCCAGTCGGTCAGGGCCTCGTCGCCGTACTGGCCGGGGTTGGGCGGAGGCCGTCGGATCTCGCCCGGGGTGGAGAGGAACCGGGGGGCAGGGGCGGGCTGGACCACGCCGGCCACCTCGGTGAACGTGCCGCGTGCCCGGTTGTGCGGATGGTCGGGCGCCTCAGTGGCCGACAGCACGGGAGCCACGCAGGCGTCGGATCCGGCGAACACCTCCTCCCACTCGGCACGCGTCCGGGTGGCGAAGATGGCGGCGAACCGCTCCTTCATGGCCGGCCAGGTGGTGCGGTCCATCTGCGTGGAAAGGTCCTCGTCCCCCAGTCCGAGGAGGCGCACCAGCTCGGCGTAGAACTGCGGCTCGATCGCCCCCACGCCCAGGTAGCCGCCGTCGGAGGTCTCGTAGACCTCGTAGAAGTGGGCCCCGGTGTCGAGCAGGTTCGTTCCGCGGGCGTCCTGCCAGATCCCGGCGCTGCGCAACGTGTACGTCATGGTCATGAGGGCGGCGGCCCCGTCGACCATGGCCGCGTCGATGACCTGACCCCGGCCCGTCGTCCGAGCGCCCAGGATGGCCGCCAGCATCCCGTAGGCGAGCAGCATGCCGCCGCCGCCGAAGTCCCCCACCAGATTGAGCGGGGGGACGGGCCGGTCGCCCGCACGCCCGACGGCCTCGAGCGCGCCCGACAACGCGATGTAGTCGATGTCGTGTCCGGCGGCCTGGGACATGGGTCCCTCCTGGCCGTACCCGGTCATGCGCCCGTAGGCGAGGCGCGGATTGCGGGCCAGGCACACGTCGGGCCCGAGGCCGAGGCGCTCGGCGACGCCGGGGCGGAAACCCTCCATGAGCCCGTCGGCCCCCTCGACCAGCCGGAGCACCAGGGCCACGCCTTCGGGGTGCTTGAGGTCGACGGCGACCGACCGGCGCCCGCGGTTCATGAGGTCCACGTGCGGGTCCTGGCGGGGCGGGTACTGGGCCCGGTCCGACCGGTCGATCCGGATGACGTCGGCACCGGCGTCGGACAGCATCATCCCGGCGAACGGGGCCGGACCGAGCCCGGCCAGCTCGATGATGCGGATCCCCTCGAGCGGACCACTCATCGTGCACCGCCCACGGCGGTCGTGCGCGGGTGGGCCCCGACGGGGGCGGTCTCCGGGTTCCGGTACGGACGAGCGGGAAACAGCATGGCGGGATGGTGTCCCACCGTCGCCCGGGGGGTCAAATGCAGCAGTGGGGACCTGCGTGCGGCCCGTCGCTCCGCCACATATGCCGCGACCGAACCGGCCCGGCGCTCAGGCAGGGACGACGCGACGGATCCGCCCCGTGCGCACGTCGTAGCGCCACCCTTCGATGAGGACGTCCGCCGGCAGCTGCGCGCATCCCCGCAGCCGGGCCACGTCGGCGACCAGCGCCGCATCCGGATCGGGCATGGCCAGGAACTCCCACGCTTCGACGCCCTCGGTGCCCAGTTCGACCAGTCGGGCGCGGACCCCGGCGTCGGACTCGTCGGCCAGTGCGCAATTGGTGTGCTGCATGACGGCGATCTCCCGGACCTCGAGGAACCGGGTGGCGAGCACGAGCGACCGGATCACGTCGGAGGTGACCCGGGCGCCGGCATTGCGGAGGATCTTGGCGTCACCGGGCTGGAGACCGAGCATCGTGAGCGGCTCGATCCGGCTGTCCATGCAGGTGACCAGGGCGAAGCCGCGCGCGGCTACGGGCGCGATGCCGTCGAGGGCGAACGTTTCGACATAGGTCTCGTTGGCGGACAACAGTTCTTCAATCACGAAGTACACATCGTAGGTCGTCACGGCGACCGTCGCCACGCCGGCCGGTCCGGACGGTAGCGTTCCGGGCCGTCGGGCACCCGTTCCGACGCCCGAGCCGAGGAGTCCCGTGCACCCGAACACCATGACACCCGAACACCATGACACCCGAACACCATGACACCATGACACCATGACACCGACAGTCATCCGGACCGGCCCGGGACGGGTGAACCTCATCGGGGACCACACCGACTACAACCTGGGGCTGGCCCTGCCCGTGGCCATCGGCCTCGGGGTCACGGTGGAGGTGGTGGCCTCCGGTGACGACCGGGTCGTCGTGACCTCGGACGCCTACCCCGGTGAACGTGCCGACCTGCCCCTGGTGCCCGACGCCGACTCCCTGGCGGTCGTGGAGCCCGCGTGGGCGCGCCTGGTGGCCGCGCTCGTCGCGCTCGCCCGCCCCTCCGTCGGCGTCTCCGTGCACATCACCTCGACGCTGCCCCGGGGGTCGGGACTGTCGTCGAGCGCAGCCCTGTCGGTCGCGCTGGCCGACGCCTTCGGTGTCGAGGGCGACGCCCGGGTGGTGGCCGGGCTGTGCCGCGAGGCCGAGCACCGCATCGGGGTGCCCGTGGGGCTGCTGGATCCCCTGGTGTGCGCCGGCGGCCGGGCCGGCCATGCCCTGCGGATCGACTTCGCCACCGGTGCGACCCGGGACGTCGCCCTGCCGGCCGGCGCCGAGTTCGTGGTCGTGGACTCGGGACTGCGGCGGGACCTGCGGACCTCGCCCTACGCCATCCGGGTGGCCGAGTGCGAGGCGGCCGCCGCCGTCGTCGGGCCGCTGGGATCGGCGGGACCCGAGGACGTGGCCGGGCTGCGGGACCCCGTGCTCCGGCGGCGGGCCCGCCACGTGGTGTCCGAGTGCGCACGGGTCGACGCGTTCGCCGGTGCGCTGGCCCGGGGCGACCTGGCCGGTGCCGGGGCCGAGATGGACGCGAGCCATCGGAGCCTGTCCGGGGACTTCGACGTGTCCACCCCTGAGCTCGACGCGCTGGTGGCATCGTTGCGGGCACGGCCGGGCATCCACGGCGCGCGGGTCACCGGTGCGGGCTTCGGTGGGTGCGTGGTGGCACTGGGAGAACCCGGGGCGCTCGATACCGCTGCCGTCGGACGCCCCGCATGGCGCATCGAAGCGGTCGACGGGACGGTCACGGCAAGGGAGCGCAGGGAGCGGGCGGCCGCAGGCCTGCAGCGACCGGGGTGACGGAGCGCACGGGCCAGCAGTGCCGGCGCACCGGGCAGCCTCTGTTCAGTCCCACGTCCCGTGGTCGGGAGCATGTGGCCCCCGCCCCAGTCGACGGGTGATGATCCTGGCCAGCACCACCGGCTTCCGGGCGTCCTCGATCCGGTGCAGGACGCCCTGGTCCCACACGACGACGTCGATGCTGCCGGTCCCGAGGATGCGGCGCACCATCCCCTGGTCGACGCGCACCTGCTCGATCGAGTCCAGCGGAATCTCGATCCGGTTGCCGCTGGCGGCCCCCCACTGGTCGACGATCCGGTAGGAGGTGACCACCAGCCACGCCCGACGCCACCGGATGAAGCGCACCGCCAGCCACGCGCACGGCACGGCCACCACGGCGCCCTCCACCCAGTGCAAGGTGACCGATGTGTGCGGGATGGCCACGTCGAGGGTGATCCCCACGGCGACGACCGCCAGGGCCACGAGCAGGGGGCCGGTCAGGAAGGTCCAGTGGGGACGGATGTCGACGAGGAGCTCTTCGGCCGGGAGGAGGGGCGGGCGGCGTGTCGGCAAGCGTCAGCCCGGGGCTGCAGCACGGGGGCGGGCGGAGGGCGGCACCGGATCAATCTACCGACGCCCGGCCCACCGGAGCGCTACACCCCGGCGGTAGCCTCCTCCCCTGTGGAGTCCCCCGACCCGATGCCGCCCGCCTCCGGCGACGGGTTCGATCAGGCGCTCGTGGGGCTCACGCCGGCCCAGCTCGAGGCGGTCGGCTCCCCCGCCGACGCGCTGTGCGTCGTGGCCGGTGCCGGATCGGGCAAGACCCGGGTCCTCACCCTCCGGGTGGCCCGGCGCATCCGGGACGGTTCGGCCGACGCCGACCACACCGTGGTGTGCACCTTCACCCGCAAGGCCGCCCACCAGCTCCGCGACCGGCTGGCCCGCTACGGCGTGGCCGTCTCGGTCCCGGCCGGTCCGGGCGGGGTCCCCACCCCCGGGGTCCGGGCCGGCACGCTCCATCAGCTCGCCCTCACCCTGCTGCGCCGGCGGGCGGCCGACACCGGCCAGGCGCCACCGGCCCTGGTGGAACACCGCTGGCGGACGCTCGCCGATCTGACGGGCGACCGGGGCGCGGCATCCGTCGTCGACACCGAGGTCGGGTGGGCGAAGGCCCGATGCCTGACCCCGGATGCCTACGTGGACGCGGCACGGTCCTCGGGTCGCCGGGTGGCGCTGCCCGTCGACCGGGTGGCCGGGGCGTTCGCCGACTACCAGGACCGACTCGCCCGTCGAGGCCTCCTCGACCTGGACGACGTGCTGCTGCGCGCCGCCGACCTGCTGCTCCACGACGCACCCTTCGCCGAGCAGGCCCATTGGCGCTACCGCCACCTGGCCGTCGACGAGTTCCAGGACGTCAACCCGGCACAGTTCCGACTGGTGCGCGCCCTCATGGGCCACCGCGCCGACCTGTTCGCGGTCGGCGACCCGAACCAGGCCATCTACGGGTGGAACGGCGCCGACCCCGGCCTGCTCGCCTCGTTGCCCGACGTGGTCGCCGGACTCGAGGTCGTCCACCTCGACGCAAACCATCGGTCCACTCCCCAGGTGGTCGCGGCAGCCACGGCCGCCCTCGGTCCGGCCGACGTGGCACCGCCCCGATCCGCAGCGACCGACGGCCCCGTCCCGACGCTGACCTCCTACGACGACGACCGGGCGGAGGCCGAGGCGGTGGCCACGGCGATCCTCCGGAGGGCGGAGGCCGGTGCGCCCTGGTCGGACCAGGCGGTCCTGGCCCGCACCCACGACCAGCTCGCCGTGGTCCGCCGGGCGCTCGACCGGGTGGGGGTCCCCTGCCGGTTCGCTCCGGCGCCCGACGCCGAGGCCGAACCGGTGGCGGCGGTGGGACGTCCTGCTCCCGCGACGGTGTCGACGGCCGGGCGGAACGAGACCGGTGGCGCCGTCGAGCTCGCCACGTTCCACCGGGCCAAGGGCCTCGAGTGGGCCACCGTGCACGTGGTCGGTCTCGAGGACGGGTTCGTCCCGATCGTCCACGCCACCACCCCCGAATCCCTGGCCGAGGAGCGTCGGCTCCTGTACGTGGCACTCACCCGGGCCGGTCGGGACCTCGCGTGCTCGTGGGCGAAGCGTCGCATGATGAGCGGGGGGCGGTCGATGGATCGACGCCCGTCTCCGTGGATGGAGGAACTCGCCCGGGCGTGCCGGCCCGGCGACACCCGACCGGCACCCCGCGACGCCGCCCGGCGGTTCGCCGACCTCCGGGCGCACCTGAAGGGCTGAGCCGCGGTCCACAGGTGGATGGATCCCGACGACGACCGGTAGCCCCGCTGCGTCGGGACCGTGGTCAGTCGGCCGCGATGTCGACGAAGACCGGGGTGTGGTCCGACGGCTTGTCGCCCTTGCGGGCCTGTCGGTCGATCAGGGCCCAGGTCGTGTTCCGGGCGAGCACCTCGGTCACCAGGATCAGGTCGATCCGCATGCCGTGGTGGCGGTGGAACGAGCCACCCCGGTAGTCCCACCAGCTGAACAGCTTGTCGTCGGGGTAGACCTGTCGGAAGGCGTCGACGAGTCCCCACGACTCGAGATCGGCGAGTGCGGCCCGCTCGGGAGGGCTGACGTGGGTCCTTCCCTCGAACTGCGCCGGATCCCACACGTCCCGATCGTCGGGAGCGACGTTGAAGTCGCCGCAGACGGCCACCGGGCGCGACGGGTCGCTCACCTCCTCGAGGAGTGCCCGCAGGCGCGCCAGCCACGCCAGCTTCGCCGGGTAGTGCTCGTCATCGAGGGCGCGGCCGTTCGGCACGTAGGCCGAGTACACCCGCACACCGCCGCAGTCGGCGCCGATCAGCCGCGTGCCCTGGTCGTCGTCGGACGATCCGAGCCCGATCGAGACGTCGTCGATCCCCAGCCGGCTCACGATGGCCACCCCGTTCCACCGCCCGTCGCCGTGATGGGCCGTCTCGTAGCCGAGGGCGGCGAACGCACCGTGGGGGAAGGAGGCGTCGGCCTGCTTGGTCTCCTGGAGGCACAGGACGTCGGGCCGGGCGTAGGCGATCCACTCCTCGACCCGGGGAAGTCGTGCGGTGAGGGAGTTGACGTTCCAGGTGGCGATGCGCACGGTTCGGACTCAGGTCCCTTCGGCCGGGGCGGCGTCGACCAGGACGAAGAGCAGTTCGGCCTCGCACGCGAGCTGTCCGCCCACCGTCGCCCGGCCCGACCCCTTCCCGGCCCGTGCCGACATCCGTCCCAAGGTGACCTCGAGTTCGAGGAGGTCGCCGGGTACCACCTGCCGGCGGAACCGGGCCTTTTCGATGCCGCCGAACAGCGGCAGCTTCCCCGCGAACGCCGGGTCGGCCAGGACGGCGACACCGCCGAGCTGGGCGAGTGCCTCCACCATGAGCACGCCGGGGAGCGTGGGCCGACCCGGGAAGTGCCCGGCGAAGAACGCCTCGTCCCCCGTCAGCTGCCAGGCACCCGTGGCCGACTGCCCGGGCTCGACCGAGCGGAGTTCGGTCACGAAGAGGAAGGGGTCCCGGTGGGGCAGGTAGTCGTCGGCTCGCACGGAAGGCGAGGTTACCGGCACGGCGTGGCACCGGGGTCGACTCCTGCGCCAAGGTCAGGCGCCGAGGTCAGGCGCCGAACCCGGGAAGTGCGAGCTCGGCACGACGGCGTGGTGCGTCGAGCGAGACGAGTGCGAAGGTCCGGGACTCGCCCTTCGCGAGCACCGAGCGTGCCTTCTGCGGGGCCGGGTCGCCCAGGTTCCGCAGCGGCACGTGGCACAGCATCCCCCCGACGTCGATGTGCGCACCGTGCGAGGTGAACGAGACGACTTCACCCTCGAAGGTGCTGCCGATCGGGTGCTCGGCCACGAAGGTGATGAACGTCATGGCGTCGTTGAGCGCCTCTCCCACCGCCCCCTCGCGCGCCGGCGTCGGAGGTGCCTGCACAGCGGGGACCGCCTTCGCCACCGCCTTGGCGGCCTTGGTGGCTTTGGTGGCCTTGGTGGCCTTTGTCGTGGCCGCCGCCTTGGTGGCCTTGGTGGCTTTGGTGGCCTTGGTGGTCTTCGGGGTCTTTGCGGTCGCCTTGGCCGGCTTGTCCGCCTCCGTTGCCTTGGTCGTGGCCTTGGACGTGGCCGCAGCCTTCGCAGCCTTCGCTGCCTTCGTGACCTTCGTGGTGGCCTTGGTGGCCTTGGTCGTGGCTTTGGCGACCTTGGTGGCCTTGACGGCCTTGGTCGTGGCTTTGGCGGCCTTCGTGGCCTTGGTGGCCTTGGTCGTGGCCGCCGCCTTCGCCGCCTTGGCGACCTTCGTGGCCTTCGCCGCCTTGGTGGTCGTCCGGGCCGCCCTGGTCGGGCGTCCGCCTACCTCCTCGTAGGCATCGCCGGTGTCGGCGGTGTCCGACAAGGACGAGGCAGCCGACCCCTCGACCGCCTCGACTTCCTCGACCTCGGGTCCCTCCTCGTCGACGCCTTCGAACTCGTCGCCCGAGGCCCCGGATGCGTCCACGGTGGCGGCACGCGTCCCGGACCCGCGGGCACCACGGCGGCGGCGCGAGCGCCTGGACTTGACCGCGCCGTCGGCAGCGACGGTGACGGCGACGGCGTCTTCCTCGACCGCCTCGACCGCCTCGTCGCCTTGTTCGACTGCGCCCTCCGCCTTCGCCTCGCGTTTGGACTTCGCCGTCACCGACCGGCTGCGGGGGCCCCGCACGGGGGTCCGGGGGGTGAACACCCAGCCCACCCCGGGCACCGGCTTGCCGCCGATCAGCCGGCCCGGTTCGAACAGCCAGGGCCGCTCGGCGTGGAACTCCTGGAACGAATCGTTCGAGAGCACCAGTGCACCCGACTTCTCGGCGATCCGCAGGATGAACCCGTCGCCCCGGCCGACAGCTCCGGCCGGCGGCGTGACCATCTCGCCGTGCTCGATGGCGGACTCGAACTCCTTGACCTCCGACGGGTCGATCCGATGTCCGAACGAGGCGTCGACGACGACGGTGACGTCCTCGGCGGTGAACCCGCGGTACTCCTCGAGGAAGGTCTCGATGGCCTCGTTCAGCTGGGCCAGGCTCGGTAGGGTGCGACCCTCGGTTGCGAGATTGGAGCCGTCGACGATGATTCGCCGGCGGGCAGTGGTTTCAGCGTCCATAATTGCAACCAGTCAACCACCTGGCGGACACCCTTCCTGCGTATGGTCGGGTTCCGACC
>DATLRE010000072.1:0-19850 GCA_035534835.1 Acidimicrobiales bacterium | reverse complement strand
GTCCGGCTGGGAGCACCACGACACGTCCCTGGTCGACCCGTCGACCGGACGGATCGACACCCTCCCCCACTGGCGCCGGGCCATGATCACGGCGTCGCTCGAGTCGTCGGTGGTGGGACTGGTCGGCGACTCGCCGACGGTTGCCTCGCGCTGGACGACGCCGCTCGCCTTCTGCTTCATCGACGGCGGGCACGGCGAGGACCCGGCCTGGGCCGACTACCGGGGCTGGGCGCCCCACGTGGTCACCGGCGGCTGGCTCACCATCCACGACGTGTTCCCCGACCCGGCCGACGGGGGTCGCCCCCCCTACGACATCTGGCGTGCCGCCCTCGGCTCGGGGGAGTTCGTCGAGGACGGGGCGTGGGGATCGTTGCGGGTGCTCCGCCGGATCTGACGACGGCCGGGCCCTCAGGCGGCCCGGTGCAGGTGCCGGCCGGCCTCGACGGCGACCGGCGCGGCGACCGGCGCGTCGGCCGGGGCTGCGGCCGGGGCTGCGGCCGGGCCGCCCGGGGCGCCCGAGTACCGGGGCAGCCGGACGGGGTCGTCGTGGCCGGCCCGGGTCCCGCGGTCGGGGACGACGGCGACGGCGAGCACGGGGGCGAGGGCGATGGTCAGGACCAGCAGGACGAGCGGGATCAGCAGGAACAGCGCCATGTGGGCTCGGACGACGGCTCTCGGTCGCCGTCGTCCACCTCCTTCGCCACCCACGGTACGGACGGGATCTGACGGGACCGTGACGCCCGGCTGGGAGTGCCCTGTGAATCCGGCGGGATCCGCCGGGGTCCGGTGAGCCCGGTTCAGGCGGGGCCGGGGGTGCCGGGGGCGCCCAGGGCGGGCTCGACCGGCGCATCGGGGGCGGGCTCCGTCAGGTCGAGGTGGCTCGGGAGCCCCTCGCCGCGGAACAGACCCGAGGCCGGCGTGGACCGGCCCAGGGCGTCCGCGGCCAGGACCATGGCGCCGGCGGTGTACGTGGACCGCTCGAGGGGCGGGTAGGTGGCCTCCTCGGGGTAGACCATGCCGGTCCAGTAGGAGCCGTCCTCGTTGCGCAGGTCCTGCACCCAGGTGAAGAGCGTGCGGGCCTGGTCGTCGCGGCCCAGGGCGTCGAGGGCGAGCACGCACTCGGCCGTCTCCGCCGCGGTCACCCACTCGCCCGTCGAGACGCAGCGCACCCCGCGGCGCTCGAGGACGAAGGTCTCCCACGAGGCGTCGATGCGGGCGTGGGCCGCGGGCCCGCTCAGCGCGCCCGACAGGATCGGGTAGTACCAGTCCATGGCGAACTCGACCTTGGGGGCGAAGGCGTCGGGGTCGTGGGCCACGGCGTGGGCCAGCCGGCCGGCGGCCAGCTCCCAGTCGGGGCGCTCGTGGTCGAGGCGCTCGGCGCAGGCGATGGCGCACCGCAGGCTGTGGTAGATCGACGACGACCCGGTCAGCAGCGCGTACTCCTCGAGGAAGCCCGACGAGTCGAGGGACCAGCGGATCGAACCGTCGAGGCGCTGGTAGCGCAGCACGAAGTCCACGCCGGCCTCGAGCGTCGGCCACAGGTGCTCGAGGCCGTCGAGGTCGCCCGTGGAGATGTACCGGTGCCAGGCGCCGGTGGCCAGGTAGGCGCACACGTTGGTGTCCAGGCGGGCGTCCTTCACCCCGGTGGTCAGGTAGTAGTTGAACCAGCTGCCATCGGGTAGCTGCGTGTCGACCAGCCACCGGTAGGCGCGATCGGCCTCGTCGTCGAGTCCCACCGCGGTGAGGGCCATGGCCGCCTCGATGTGGTTCCACGGGTCGCAGTGCCCGCCCGGGAACCAGGGGATCATGCCGTCCGGGCGCTGGAGCGCCACGATCGAACGTGCCGTCTCGCGCACCTGCTCGGCGCTCATGACGCCGGGAACCTCGGGGATCACCCTCACGCCGGGGCTCCCACCCGGGTGGTGGCGGCCGTGGCCGGCACCCCGGCGGGCTTCACCAGGTAGACGACCAGGCTCTTGCCGACCAGCGGGTTGAGGATCCGCTCGGTCAGCCGGGTCGTCCTCGGCGCCTTTTCGATGTCCCACACCAGCAGGCGGTGGTAGGCGGCGACCGCCGGGTGGTCGGCGTTGGTGGTGCCGACCAGGCACTTGAGCCACCAGTACGGGGCGTGCAGCCCGTGGGCGTGGTGGTGGCCCGTGGCCCGCATGCCCGTGCCCTCGAGCCGTTCGACCAGCCGGCTCCGGCGGTAGATGCGGACGTGGCCGCCGGGGACGTTGTGGTAGTCGTCGGACAGTGACCAGTTCACGAACTCCGGACCGAGGCGCGGGACGGTGATCGCCATGGTGCCGCCGGGGCGCAGCACCCGGGCCAGCTCGGCCATGGCCTGCTCGTCGTCGGGGATGTGCTCGAGGATCTCCGAGGCGATCACCCGGTCGAAGGTGCCGTCCGGGAACGGCAGCGCCAGGGCGTCGCCCTGGACCGAGCCGACCCGGGCCTCGACCGGGTCGAGCTCCCCGGTGTCGGCCATGGCCCCGAAGGTGTCCCGCACGTTGCGGACCTCGTCGGCCCCGAAGTCGAGGGCCACCACGCGGGCGCCCAGCCGGGCCGCCTGGTAGGCGTGGCGCCCGAAGCCGCAGCCCAGGTCGAGCACCGTGTCGCCCGGGCGGACACCCAGTCGTGCGTAGTCCACGGTCAGCATCGTCCGGCCTCCACGTCGTCGAGCAGGGCCCGGTACTCGGCGGCGGTACCCGCCGCGGTCACCTGCCAGGTGAACCGGCCGAGCACGCGCTCGCGGCCGGCGGCGCCCAGGCGGGCGCGCAGCTCCTCGTCGTCCAGCAGCCGCCCGATGGCCTGGGCCAGGGCCCCGGGGTCGTCTGGCGGGACCAGCAGTCCGGTCTCGCCGTCGGTGCCGACGACCTCGGGCAGGGCCCCGCCGGTGGTGGCCACCAGCGGGACGCCGCACGCCATGGCCTCGATCGCCGGCAGCGAAAAGCCCTCGTAGAGCGACGGCACGACGGCGACCTGGGCACGGCCGTAGTTGCGGGCCAGTTCGTCGTCGCTGATCCCGGTCACGCACTGCACGATCGGGGCCAGGTCGAGCCGCTCGATGGCCTTGGCCACCCGGCCGTCGGGCCGCGGGTTGCCGATGACCACCAGCTCGACGTCGCGCTCGGTGCGCAGCTTGGCCACGGCCTCGAGGAGGGGCACCAGGCCCTTCATCGGTACGTCGGAGGAGGAGGTGACCATGATGCGGCCGGGGACGGCCTCGACGTCGTCGAACGGGCGGAACACCGTGTGGTCGACGCCCACGGGCACGATCGTCATGCGGTCGGCGTCCACGCCCATCTGGGCGGCGATGTCGGTCTTGGACGACTGGGACACGGTGATGATCCGGGGGAGCGACCGGGCCACCTTGACCTGCATGCGCAGGAACCCGAACCACCGGCGCTGGCTGAACTCCTGCCACGGGTTGGTCGTGTGGCTGAGGGCCAGCTGGCGGTCGACCGTGATCGGGTGGTGGAGGGTCTCCACGACGGGCCAGCCGTCGTCCATCATCCCCTGGATGCCGTGGCCCAGGCACTGGTTGTCGTGCACCAGGTCGAACTCGTGGCGGCGGGCGGCCAGCATCCGTCGGGCCCGCAGGCTGAAGGCCCACGGCTCGGGGAACCCCGCCGTGCACATGACCGCGAACTCGAGGGCGGCCACCGACGTCGGGTACGAGTGCAAGAACTCGGCCACGTGGGGGACGCGGAACGGGTCCGGTTCGCGATACAGGTCGAGGCCAGGGACCGGGGTGAACCCGACCCCCTCGTCCACCTCGGGCCACGGCTGGCCGGCGAAGACCTCGACCGAGTGGCCGAGGGCGACCAGCTCGCGGGTCAGGTGGCGCGTGTAGACGCCCTGCCCGCCGCAGCGCGGGTTGCCCCGGTAGACGAGGAAGGCGATGCGGAGCCCGCCGGGGGCCGGGGGCCGGGGGGCGATGCGCTCGGGGACGGGCGGCGGCCGCTTCGGGCCCTTGATCCTGTTGCGCCGGAACCAGAGGCTAGGCATGGGCGACCGGCGCGGGAGGGCACATAGAAGACAGATACTCTCGCGACCAGGGCCGATCTGCAAACCCCGGCCCCGTCGCCGGGTCCTGGCCGGCCCGGCCCGGCCACCGGCCGGCGGTCAGTGGTGCAGGGCCAGCTGGACGGCCTTGACCAGGAGCAGCAGCACAGCCACGACCAGGTAGATCCGCAGGCCCCACATGCCGATCAGCCTCGACTTCGACCACACGGGCCGCTCGAGCAGGCTCAGCTGGGGCATGCGCCAGGTCGCCCGGCGCTCCATCGGGACGACCTCGACCGGCTCGCGACGGGAGCGGGTCCGGACCAGGACCAGGGCGGCGACGGCGTAGACCACGAGCAGGACGCCCCCGAGCACCTCGGCCAGGGTGGTCACGTCCACCGTGGTGAACAGCGTCGTGATCATCAGGACCAGCGACATCATCAGCAGGACCGAGACGATGACACCGGACAGGATGTTCAGCCACAGGCGGTTGACCCAGGGCCCGAGCACCTGCTTGTCGTTGCACAGCAGGAGGAGGAAGACGGTGGCGCTCGGCAGTAGGACGCCGGCCAGCGCCTGGACGCCGGTGGTGATGACGCCCAGGGGGGCACCGGGGATGATGACGATGCCGGCTGCCACCACCACCATGGCGGTGAAGGCGCCGTAGAAGAACTTGGCGTCCCGCCAGCCGCGGTGGAGCGAGTGGTGGGCGCCGAACACGTCACCGAAGGCGTAGCTGGTGGACAGCGTCACCGACGCGGCCCCGATGATCGACGCGTTGAGCAGGATGATGGCGAAGATGGCGCCGGCGGCCCGTCCGACCTCGTGCTGGAGTCCGGTGGCCACCCCGCCGGCATTGGTGAAGTTGCCGAAGAACGAGGTCCCCCGGAACGCAGCGGCCACCACCGCCATCAGGAGGGCGGCGGCGAATACCGTGATCAGCGAGCCGATCACGGTGTCGGCCCGCTCGTAGTTGATCCACCGGGGGGTGATGCGCTTGTCGACGATGTTCGACTGCTGGAAGAACAGCTGCCAGGGGGCGACGGTCGTGCCCACGATGGCGATGACGAGGAGTACCGACGTCGAGCTGAACCCGCCCTGGACGCCGGGGGTGACGAGCCCGCTGAAGAACGCACCTCCGGTGGGGTGGGACAGGAATGCGAGAGGGATGACCAGGAAGTTCACCGCGATGAAGACGAACATGAACCGCTCCCAGCGTCGAAAGCTGCCGGTCGCCGTCATGAGCACCAGGCCGACGGCGGCCAGGGGGACCGAGAGGTACTGGCTGATCCCGAAGTAGTGGAGCGCCAGGCTCACCCCGATGAACTCCGTGGCGATGGTCAGGAAGTTGAGGACGAACAGGTCCCCGACGGAGAAGGCCCCCCAGAACTTGCCGAAGCGCTCATTGATCAGCCGGGCGTGGCCGACGCCGGTGACGGCGCCGAGCCGGACGACCATCTCCTGGTTCACCACCAGGACGGGGATGAGGAGCGGGAGGAGCCACAGCAGCGACAACCCGTAGTTCTGTCCGGCCTGGCTGTAGGTGGCGACGCCGCCCGCGTCGTTGTCCCCCACCATGACGATGAGGCCGGGGCCCATGATGGCGACCAGGGTGAGGAGCCTGGCCGACCACGAACGGCGCGCGTCGAGGTCGTGCTGGCGGATGGTCCCGAATGCTCCGTGGATGTCCCCCACGTGCGCGGTGTCGAGGACGGCCGACCCGTCGGTGCCGTCGCCCGTGTCGTCGCGCGGCGTGTCCTCGTTGTCCGGTGGCTGGCGTTCGGCCATGGCGTACCTCGGGGCGCAGTAGCGCCCTGTCCTTCGTTCGATCGGTGCTCTCGTGGCGGCCCCGGCCGCGGGCGGGCCGGTGCCGTGGTGCCGCGCCGGCACGGGGCGCGACGGTGGTGTGCCGGGATGGGAGGCCCGGTGGAGGCCGCGGCCCCGGCGCGGCGAACGCCGGGGGACGCGGGGCGGCCGGGTCCCGACCTACGCGGTGGGACTGGGGGGGTACCCGACGACGATCGGCGGGCCGGGCAGGCGCAGGCGGCGGACCACGTCAGTCCTCCACCGCCGTGCGACCGAAGTCGCGCCGGAAGCCGGTGGGCAGCAGCAGCTCCAGCACGTCGTCGACCGTGACCACACCCAGGATCTGGTGGTGCGCCTCGTCGAGCACCGGGGCCACGATGAGATTGAAGTCCGACATCTTCCGGACGATCTCCCCGAGGTCCCAGTCGACGTGGACGTGGAGGGGGTCCGGCTCGCACACGCTGCCGAACGGCGCCGTCGGATCGGCCTGGACCAGCCGGACCACCGAGGCAGAGCCGATGACCTCGTCGTCGGCGCCGTCGGCGAACACCACGTTGAGCGCCTCGGGCGCGAACGGGCTCGTGCGCACCGCATCGAGGACCTCGGACACCGGGGTGCCCGCGGGCAGGCAGAGGAAGTCGGGGCTCATGAGGCCGCCGGCGGTCTCGGGGTGGTAGCTGAGGAGGGCCCGGACCTTGCCCTGCTGCGGCTCGGGGAGCAGGTCCAGGATCGGGAGCCGGCGTTCCTGGTCGATGTCGCCGATGAGGTCGGCGGCGTCGTCGGGCGCCATCGACGCCAGGAGCCGGGCCGCCTCGCCGTCGGACCGGTTCCGGACGAACTCGGCCTGGTGCTCGGCGTCGAGCTCCTCGAACACGTCCGCCTCGAGCTCGTGGTCCTGGCCGACCGCTTCGATGATCTCCTCGCCCTCGTCGTGGGAGGCGGCCTCGACCAGGTCGGCGATCTGGGCCGGGCGGAGCTTCGAGAGCTTCCGGTAGGGGATGCGCAGCTTGGAGGTGGGAACGTGGGCGACGAAGGGCTCGATGCTGGCCCAGTCGACCATGGGGCCCGGCGAGGTCCCCCGCCCGAGCGGTCCGAGGATCCGGCGCAGCAACGGGCGGCTGGAGGGGTCCACGGCCACCACCTCCCAGGTACCGCCCACCTTGGCCAGCTCGATCTCGTTGGCCTTGATGATCCGGCCACCGACGAAGTTGATGGCGTGCCGTGCCAGCAGGTCGCGGGCGAGGAGGAGCTCGCCCGGGCGGCGCTCGAACCGGCGCAGGTCCACCCGGGGGCCGTCGAAGCGGACCCGTCCGGACTCGAAGGCGGCGACCTTGCGGATCGGCACGAACAGGTCGCGCGCGCCGATGGTCACCACCAGGCCCACGACCGGGGGGTGCGGTGCGTCGCCGACGCGCGCCACGAGGTCCTGCACACGGCCGATGCGGTCGCCGGAGGCGTCGACCAGTGGCCGCTTCACGATGCTCGAGAGATGGAGGATCTCCGGCTCGACGTGGGTCTCCGTATCGTGCGTGCTCATGCCGCGCCCAGCGTAGACGGACCCCTGGGCAGTCGTCGGCCCCTGCGGGGCGGCCTGCGGGCGCACGTGCGCCCGGCCGGCCGCTGCGTGCCCACCTGTCGCCACCCGGGCGGCCGGGGGTATTCTCGGCACATGGACCTGAACTACCCCGCCGACACCGAACCGTTCCGCTCCGAGATCCGCCAGTGGCTCACCGACAACCTGCCCGAGGGCTGGGGCACCCCCGGGTTCTCGATGCCGAAGGAGGAGCGCAAGGCGTTCCTGGCCGAGTGGACGGCCAAGCTGTTCGAGGGCGGCTGGATCTGCGCGTCCTGGCCCAAGGAGTACGGCGGCAAGGGCCTGTCCCTCATGGAGTCCGTGGTGCTCAACGAGGAGTTCGCCCGGGCCGAGGCGCCCCTGCGGGCCGACTTCTTCGGCGACACCCTGGTCGGCCCGACCATCCTGCAGTGGGCCTCCGAGGAGCAGAAGCAGCAGTTCATCCCGGGCATCCTCAACGGGACGATCGCCTGGTGCCAGGGCTTCAGCGAGCCCGACGCCGGGTCCGACCTGGCCAGCCTCAAGACGCGGGCCGAGCTCGACGGCGACGAGTGGGTCATCAACGGCCAGAAGGTGTGGACGACCCAGGCGCAGTTCGCCGACTACATCTTCCTGCTGGCCCGTACCGACCCGGACGCCCCCAAGCACGCCGGGATCTCCTACCTGCTCGTGCCGATGAAGCAGGAGGGGATCGAGGTGCGTCCCATCGCCCAGGTCGACGGCAGCGCCGACTTCAACGAGATCTTCATCACCAATGCCCGCTGCCCGAAGGAGAACGTGGTGGGCGGCGTCAACAACGGCTGGAAGGTGGCGATGACCACCCTCGGGTTCGAGCGCGGCTCGTCGGCCACCACCGGCCACCGGCGGTTCCTGCGCGAGCTCGACGCCATCATCGCCACGGCCAAGAAGAACGGGAAGGCCGACGACCCGCTGATCCGCCAGCGCCTGGCGACGGCCTGGTCGAAGGTCAAGATCATGGAGATCAACGGGTACCGCTCGCTGACCGACGCGCTGAACGGCACCCACCACATGGCCGCGCTCGGGGCCGCCAACAAGATGAACTGGTCCGAGTACCACCAGGAGACGATGGAGCTGGCCATGGACATCCTGGGCATGGACGGCCAGATCCTGACCGGCGACCCGACCGAGGCGATCGAGGGCCGGATGCGCGGGCGCGACGACTACCCGGTCAGCGACATGCAGGCCTCGTTCTTCTTCTCCCGGTCGGAGACCATCTGGGGCGGGACCGCCGAGATCCAGCGCAACATCGTGGGCGAGCGCGTCCTCGGACTGCCGAAGGAGCCCAAGCCGGCCGCGGCCGGCTGAGCCGGCTCCACCCGTCGGGCCCACATCGGGCGCCCCGGTGCGGGCGGCCCTCCGTCCGCCAACAGCGCCCGGGCGTCGGTGACGTCCGCCGATCGCCAGCCGCCGTAGGGGACCCGCGTGGCCCGCGGCCGGGGCCGGCGGCCACGCGGCCACCACGCCAGCTCGCGTCCCGTTTCCCGGACCGACGCCGCCGAGCGGCACTCGACGCCGTCCAGACCCGAGTCGTGGGCCTCGACCGCCACCGGCCAGCAGGTCTCGTGGGCGACGCGCCCCCCGTGGCCGTCGTCGGGGTACGCGGCCGGCAGCCCGGCGGCGGCCACCCCTTGGGACGTCACCACGTCGGCGGCGTCCTGGCGCCGCGGCAGCCGGGCACCGACGAGCTCGAAGGCGTCGTCGGTCAGGTCGTCCGGCGCCACGCTGGTGCCCTCCAGCAGTCGGTCGACCTGGAGCCGGGCCGTGGCGACATCACGGCTCAGGTAGAGCGTCGGCCATGTCCCCGGCGGCGTCCACCGCCCGCCCCGGCGTGCGGCGAACCCGGGGTCGAACGGGTCCTCCCAGTCGGGCCGGCAGACCCGGAGCCACAGGTGGTCGGCCGGGAGCACGGTCCGGTGACGCAGTGTCACGGCTGGACGCGGCGGAGGTCGAACACGGCCTCCACCTCGTCGCGGACCGCGGCCAGGTCATGGGCCCGGGCCACGTCGAGCAGGCTGCGCCCACCGAGCGACGGAGACGGGCGCCGCACCACCGCGGGGATCCGATCGACCTTCACGAAGGCCAGCAGCTGTGCGGTGGCCTCGTCGGCCAGGCGGACGTCCACCCGCCGGTCGGGCGGGATCCCGCCGGTGTGCCATTTGGCGTAGGCCTGCCGGGACACCCCGAAGACGGCGGCCGCCTGGCTCGCCGACAGCTGCCACACCCGCTCGAAGCGGTCGAGCGGCTCGGCCGACAGTTGGCGCTCGAGGTGCTGGGCGAGGCGGGCCGCCACCTCGGCATCGGCCGACACGAGCGCCACGGCCGCCCGCTCCGACTCGGCGGCGGTCAGCCCCGCCACCCGTTCCACCGCCGACGTGCTCCGCATCGGGCTCCTCCCGTCCTCGGGGCCCAGCCTACCGCAACCGTCCGTCAACCGCAACCGTCTGTCAACCTCGGCGGGGGGCCGGGCCGGCCCGAGGGAATCAGCCCACCCGGGACTCGGCCTGGTCGACCGCGGCCGCCTCGATCCGGTGGATCTCGGCGTCGCCGGGTCCGGCACCGGTGCGTAGGTGGGCCTGGTGGCGCCACATGAGCAGCCCGGCGGCCACCACCGTGGCCACCGCCCCGGTCAGCATCGCCACCCGCGGGTTCGTCCACTGGGCGATGGCCCCGACCAGGGGCGCCCCGATCGGGGTCGTCCCGAGGAACGCCATGGCGTAGAGGGCCATCACCCGGCCCCGCATCGCCGGTTCCGCGGTCAGCTGCAGCGTGGCGTTGGCGGTGGCGATGAAGCCGATCGAGGCCGCGCCCATCACCACGATGAGCAGATCGGCGGCGAGCAGGGTGGGGGCGAACGCCACGGCGGCGAGCAGCCCGCCGAAGACGAGGGCGAGGACCTGCAGCAGGCGCGGGGTGGGCCGGGCCCGGTGGGCGGCGGCCAGCCCGCCGATGATGGCCCCGGCCCCCATGCAGGTGGTGAGCATGGCGTACGTCCCGGCCCCGCCGTGGAACGTGCCCTTGGCCAGCAGCGCCAGGGTGACCGTGAAGTTGTAGGCGAAGACCCCGATGAGGGCGACGGCGAGGAGGACGTTGCGCAGTGCCGGGGTCCGCCACACGTAGCGGAACCCGTCGCGCACCTGACCCTTGGCCCGGACCACCGGCTCGGTCCGATGGAGTTCGGCCGTGCGCATCATCGCCAGGCCGACGATGACGGCCACGTAGGAGGCGGCGTTGACGAAGAAGCACACGCCGAGGCCGAACAGGGTGATGATCACCCCGCCGATGGCGGGGCCGACGACCCTCGAGGCGTTCATGACCACGGTGTTGAGGCTGACCGCGTTGGGGAGGTCCTCGCGGCCGACCATCTCCATCATGAAGGTCTGGCGGGCCGGGTTGTCGAACAGGTTGACGACGCCGAGCAGTCCGGCGAGGAGGTACACCTGCCACAGCACGACGGAGTGGGAGACCACCAGGATCCCGAGCACCAGTGCGAGCAGGCCGCCGGCCGTCTGGGTCATGAAGAGGAGGCGGCGCTTGTCGGCACGGTCGGCCACGAGCCCGCCCATCGGGCCCAACACCAGCATGGGCAGGAACTGGAGCCCGACCACGATCCCGAGGTCGACGCCGCTGCCGGTCAGGTGCAGGACCAGCCACGCCTGGGCCACCGACTGCATCCAGGTGCCCGACACCGAGATGAGCTGGGCGGTGAAGTACAGCCGGAAGTTCCGGATCCGCAGCGAGCTGAAGGTCTGGTGGAGCGCGCCCCGCACCGCGCTCACGAGTCGCCCCCGTCGACGAGGCGCTCGAGGAGCGCGGTGAGGTCGGCGAGCGCGGCGCGCTCCGACGAACCGAGCGAGGCGACCCGCTCGGCCAGGAAGGCGTCCTTGAGCGACCGGTTGTGGCGCAGGACGGCCTCGCCCGACGGCGTGAGCGTGATGCGGGCCACCCGGCGGTCGGACGGGTCGGCGACCCGGGTCACATGTCCGAGCTCCTCCAGCCCGCCGACGATCCGGGTCATCGACGGCGGCTGCACCGACTCGCGGGCGGCCAGGGCGCCGAGGGTCGGCGAGCCGAGCCGGTCCACGCCGGCCAGCGCCGAGGCCTGCGACGGCGTCAGGCCCTCCCCCGCCTGCTGGCGGAGGCTGCGGTGGAGCCGGGTGACGGCCACCCGCAGGCGGGCGGCGAGCGCGGCCTCCTCGGTGTCGACGGTGCCGAGTGCGGCGTTCATGCGGCCAGTATAGTTAGTTTTGCTAAGTAACTCAATGCCGGAGCGAACTCCCTGGTCACGGGTCGGCTACCTCGTCAGCGGTGCCCCAGGGCGGCCAGCAGGGGCAGCACCCGGGGGGCCAGGTAGGCGCCGGCGGCCAGGGTCGTGTGCACCCCGTCCCCCTGGCGCACCACCTTCCCCCCGATCGTCCAGGTGAAGTGGCCGCCCGGGTCGAGGAAGTCGTGCAGGGGGACGAGGGACACGGTGCGGGGGTGGCGGGCCGCCACCGCGGCCAGCAGCCGGTTCAACCGGTCGACCCGGGCCGTGGCGTCCTGGGGCCAGGGGGTGCCGTCCGGCTGCTCGCCGGTGCGGAAGTAGGGCGCGGTGAACAGCGCCACCCGCGCCCCGCCCGCAGAGAGGATGGCCACGGCCCGCTCGAGCTGGGCCGTCTCGTAGGCGTCGAAGGCCGGGTCGCCGAGGTGCTGCCACCGTCCCTGGTACCAGCGGTCGACCACCTCCCAGAACCCGGTGACCAGGCCCACGACCTGGGGGTGCAGCTCCCGGACGTCGTCGGCCCACCAGGTCGGCCACGTCGGGCAGTTCCCGAACGGATCGCCCACCACCCCGTGGTCGGAGAGCGGCAGGGCGATGGCCACGCCGCAGCCGGTGTGCGAGCGCCCGCCGAGGTCGATCCCGTAGGCGCGGGCGTAGGGGGCCAGCCCGACGGCGACGGTCAGGGCCAGCGAGTCGCCGACGACGAGCACCTTCAGCCGACCGTCGGCCCCCGCGAAGGAGGTCAGGTGGACGGCCTGCCACTCGGCGGCCGTGGCCGGCGCCCCCACCAGGCCGGCGGCGCCACCGGGCGACGCGGCGGTGGCGTCGGGGGCGGTCCCCGCCACCACCACGGCGACCGTCACGGCCACCGCGGCCAGTGCCGGTGCGACGGCCCGGGCCGACCGCCAGACGTGCCCCTCGATGACCGGGCGCTCGACCAGGTAGAAGCTGGCGGCCGCCACGGCCACGGTCACCGCCGAGCGCACGGCCACCAGCAGCGGGCCCCGCGCCCCGGTGCGGGCCGAGTCGAGGTACACGAAGACCGGGAAGTGCCAGAGGTAGATGCCGTAGGAGATGGTCCCGATCCACACCGGCGCCCGGAGCGCCAGGACCCGGGCCGCCGGGCCGCGCGGGACGGCCACGACCGCGGCGATGACGGCGGCCGCCGCCAGCGACACCAGCGCGAAGCCGCCGCGGTAGGTGACCGGCGACGAGCCGCGGAGCGTCCCGGCGAGGCCCACGACGGCGACGGTGCCGGACACCCCGGCCACGGTCAGCCACCGCCGGGCCGCCGGCGTCCGGGCCTCGGGGTCCATGCCGGCGAGCCCCCGGCGCCGCTCGACCAGGGTCAGCACGCAGGCGAGGGCGGCCCCGATGAGGACCGACTGGGCGTGGGTGTCGGTCCCGAAGTAGATGCGGGTGGTGTTGGTGCCGGGCCGGTAGAGCAGCGCCATCTCGACGGCGGAGGCCGCGGCGCCGACGGTGGCGACGGCGAGCACCGCCCGGACCCCGCGCACGAATCCCGAGGACCGGTGGAGCACGGCCAGGACCACCAGGGGCCACACCAGGTAGAACTGCTCCTCGACCGCCAGCGACCACGTGTGGGTCAGCGGTGCCGCCGCTCCGGTGGCGGCGAAGTAGTTGCCGCTGGCCGCGATCTGCCACCAGTTGGAGACGTAGAAGAGCGCGGCCAGCGCGCCCGACCGCTCGCCGGGGAACGCGCCGGCAGGCTCGGCGAACCGGACCATGAGGGTCACGGCCACCAGCACGAGCAGGAGCGCCGGCAGCAGCCGACGGGCCCGGCGCAGCCAGAAGGTGGCGAGGCCGATGCGGCCGCGGCGCTCGTACTCGGACAGCAGGAGGCCCGTGATCAGGTAGCCGGACAGCACGTAGAAGACGTCGACGCCGACGAAGCCGCCGCCCAGCCACCCGACCCCGAAGTGGAACCCGAGCACCAGCACCACGGCCAGAGCGCGCAGGCCGTCGAGCCCCAGGATCCGGGTCGACCCGGTCGCCGACGGCCGCGACCCCAGGGCGTCGGCCCGGAAGTGGTGGCCGGCGGCGGGCCGCCCGGCGGACGCGGGCGCGGGGGCCGGCGGCGGGGCCGGTGCGGCGTCCCCGGTGCGGGATCCGGGTGCAGAGGTGGTCATGGCGGGGCTCCTCGACTGTCACCGGGGCCCGGACGGGTCCGGCCGGTGGCGGGCGCCGACGCACGGTATCCCACGGCGGCCGGACCGGGCCCGCCCGGGTCCCCCCGGGGCGGTACATTGCGCGGATGCGCCCGTCCCGGAGCCGCTGGACGGGCCACGGCGTGGCCGCCGGCGCCTACCTCCTCCTGGCGGTCTTCCTGTGGTGGGGCGTCTGGAGCGGGCACCCGACGACCACGGCCACCTGCGGGTGCGGCGACACGTCGCTCCTCACCTGGTTCATGGCGTGGCCGGCCTACGCGCTCCACCACGGCGATCCACTGTTCTTCTCCACCCGGGCGCTCCATCCCTACGGCATCAACCTGCCCGCCAACACCAGCTTCCTGGCCATCAGCCTCCCCCTGACCCCGGTGACGTGGCTGTTCGGCCCGGTCGCCTCCCTCAACGTGGCTGCCACCCTGGCTCCGGTGGCGGGGGCGCTGTCGGCCCGGGCCCTGCTGTTGCGGTGGACGGCGTGGCGCCTGGCCGCCTTCGTGGCCGGCCTGTTCTACGGGTTCTCCCCCTTCGTCCTCGAGAACCTCACGCTCGAGCACGTCGAGTTCGCCACCCTCGTCGTCCCCCCGCTCCTGTTCTTGTGCCTGGACGAGCTCCTGGTCCGCCAACGGGGGCGGGCGTGGCCGTGGGGCCTGGCCCTCGGCGGCCTCTGCGCCGTGCAGTTCTTCGTGAGCGCCGAGGTCCTGGCCATGTGCGCGCTGGCCGCCGGCATCGGCATCGCCCTGCTCCTCGTGGCCGGCCTGGTCCGCGCGCCGGCCGCGCTCGCCGCCCGGTGGCGGCACGCCGCCGGCGGGCTGGCGGTGGCCGCCGCCACGGGTGCGGTCCTCCTCGCCTACCCCGCCGCCTACGCGGTGGCCGGACCCCGGTCCCTCCCCCGTCGCGTCTTCCCCGACGTCCAGTACTTCGGCAGCGCGTGGCGGAGCATCGTCCTGCCCGCCGGCGCCCACGACCGCGGTCCCAACGCCGTCCTCGAGACCTACGGCTACTTCGGCAGCCATCCGCTCCTGCTCGGCTACCTCGGTGTGGGCATGGTGGCCACCGTCGCCATCGGGCTCGCCTGGTTCCGCCGGGACGTCCGACTATGGTTCTGCGCCGCACTGCTGGTGGCGCTCGAGGCACTGTCCCTCGGGGCGGCGGCCGGGCCGTGGCGGCTCTTCGACCGGGTCCCGGTGCTGGCCAACATCGTCCCGGACCGGCTGGCCGGCGTGGCCGACCTGTTCGCCGCGGTCCTCCTCGGCGTGATCGTGGACCGGGCCCACGGGTCGGGGCTCCGGTGGCCCGGCCGCCACCCCGGTACCCGCCCGGCCGCGTCCACCGTCGCCGCCCTGGGACTGGCCGCCCTCGCCCTGGTGCCGATCGCCGCCCAGGAACGGGTCCCGTTCACCGTCCGGCCGGTGGACGTCCCGCCGTGGTTCGCCACCGTCGGGACCCGGGTGCCGCCCACCGACGTCGTCCTCACCTACCCGTTCGCCTCCTCGGGCCTGCGGGCGCCCATGACCTGGCAGGCCACGGCCGCGCTCCGCTACTCGCTGGCGGGCGGCGGCAGCATCACCCCGGACCCGCCGCCCCACCCGACGGCCGCCCAGCGGTCGGACGGGCGCGCCGCGTTCGACCTCGTCAACCTGTCCGACGGCTACCTGCCGCTGCCGACCGGCTCGCCGGCCGAGTCGGCCCGGCTCCGACGGGCCCTGCACGACTGGGGCGTCACCACGGTGGTGATCCCGTCCGAGCGCGGCTGGCCCGCGTCGCTGCGGGGCCGTTCGGTGCCGGTGGCCGTCGGCTACGTCACCGCCGCGCTCGCCACCGGCCCCGTCCACCGCGCCGATGCCTGGGTGTGGCACGTGCCGGCCCACCCCGGCCCGTCCCGGCCCGTGTCCCCCGTCGCCTTCGCCCGGTGCACGGGGGCACCGGCCGCCGCCCGCGACCCGGGCGTGGCGGCCACGTGCGTGCTCGCCGCGTCGTCAGCCGGGCCGTGACCGGCCGCCCCCGCTCACTACAGTTCCCCTGATGACCGTCCCGGGTCCCCCCACCGCCGAGCCGGGCGCCACCACGGCGGTAGCGGACCAGCCGGACCTGCCGCCCGGACCCCCCGCGGACACCGACGGGGCCGGCGATCCGGGATCCGAGGCCGGACCACCGTCCCGGCTCCGGGGTCTCGACGCCCGCCCGGGCGTGCCCGTGGCCGTACTGGTCGCCGCCTACGCGCTGTCGCGGCTCGCGGCCGCGCTGGCCGGCGTGCGCTACGACGCCAGCGTCATCCGGGGCACGCCGCTGACCGACATGTGGCAGCTGCTCGACGTGCGGCTGCTCCAGCACCACCTGGTGGTCAGCGTCTGGCACCTCAACATGCAGCCGCCGCTGTTCAACCTCTACTGCGGGATGCTGCTGAAGCTGCCGGCCGGGCTGCGGGCGCCCGTCGAGGTGGTGTGCGCCCTCGTGCTCGGCCTCACCCTGGTGCTGAGCGCGTACGCGCTCCAGGTCGAACTGCGGGTGCCCCGATGGGCGGCGCTCGCGGTCACCCTGGTGGCCGTGGTGGCCTCGCCCGCCTACCTGCTCTACGAGAACTGGCTCAACTACGCCTACCCCACGGCCGCCCTCGGGACCTTCGGGGCCTGGTCCCTGATCCGGTTCCTGCGGACCCGGCGACTGCGGTTCGGCGTCGGGTTCTTCGGCGCCTACGCGGCGATCGTGCTGCTCGACAGCACCTACCAGCTGGTGTGGTTGCTGCCGGCCGTGGCGGTCGTCGCCGTGGTAGTGCGCCGGCAGTGGCGCACGGTGCTGGCCGCGGCGGCGGTTCCGCTCGTCCTGGTGACGACCTGGGCGGTCAAGGACTACGTGCAGTTCGGCACCACGACGACCAGCAGCTGGCTGGGGATGAACCTGGCCCGGTCGGTCCTGTACCGGGCCCCGGCGGGGGAGATCGCCGCACTCCAGCGCCAGGGCCGGCTGAGCGCCATCGCCTCGGTGCCGCCGTTCGCCGGCCCCGAGGTCTACGCGCCGAGGTACGTGCGCGCCGTGCCGAGTACGATCGCCGCGGTCGGCGACCTGCACAAGGCGAACGGCTCCACCAACTTCAACAACCCGCTGTACATCGCCGTCTCGTCCCGGTACCTCCACGACGACCTGGCCTGGATCCGGGCACACCCGGGCGCCTACGCCGACGACGTCGCCAACTCGGTCGGCGTGTGGATGGTCGGGACCGACCAGAACTTCACCGACTCGGTCAACTGGCCGCCGGTGCGGACGTACGCCCGCCTCTACGACCGGACCGTCGAGTGGCAGCCGGTGCAGGACCCCGCCCCCGGGTTCGTCGTGTTCGCCCGCGGCTGGCACCGCCCGGCCTGGCTGTCGTGGCAGGCGATGCTCGTCTACGCACTGGCGGGGCTCGGGACCCCGGTGCTGGCCTGGCGCCGCCGGAGGAGCGACCCGGCGATGGCCGCCGCGCTCGCCGTGCTGTGGTGGACGACCGTCTACGCCTTCGCCACCACCTCCCTGATCGAGATCGGCGAGAACGAGCGCTTCCGGTCGGAGCTGGGGGCGGTGCCGACCGTGCTGGCCGTCGTGGTGGTCACCGCGTCGGTGCGCGCCCTGTGGCGGCGTTGGCGCCCGCAGGCCGCAGCCTGACCCGCCGCCGCCGCCGGCCCCCGGACCCTCCCCCGTCCGGCCGGTATCGGCCCGGGCGGATCTGCTCCCCGTCACCCGAGGCTGATGGCGATGTCACTCACCTTGCGGGCGTAGCGACGCGATTGCTCCGTGTGGCATCGCTGGAACCCGTGGTGCTCGTAGAAGTGACCCGCCACTTCGTCCCTGGCGTCGACGACGACGTAGCGGCCGCCGACCTGACTGCTTGCCGCCACGGCGCGGCCCATGGCGTCGATGAGCAGTTCGGCTCCCAGACCCTGCCCCTGCAGGCGACGATCGACGGCGAGCCGAGCGAGCAGCAGGGCCGGAACCTGGTGGAGGTCGCCACGGGAGAGTCGGCCGGGGAGCTCGGTCCGCTGGATGACGTGGGGAGCGAGCGTGAAGTACGCCACGGCGACCCGGTCGCCGCCGTGCCAGACGTACGTGCGGCCCTGGCGTTTGGCGTCCGATCGGCGGGCGGAGCGCTGGAGCCAGTCATCCAGGTCCGGCGCGCCAGAGTCGAAGGCGTCGAGATCGTGCCGCTCGTCGAGCGCCTCGGATACGAACACGCCTCAGCGCTGCGTGAAGCGCCGGTCCCGGCGCGCCACCCTGACCAGCTCGGGAATCGGTGTGGGCGGATCGTCCAATGCGGACAGGAGACGGTCGAAGTAGTCGCTCGTGACGACGGTCCGGGTGGCGAGCACTTCCTCGGCCCGTGCTTCCGCGGCGCCGAGGACGAAATCGGTGAGCGTCTGATCCGAGGCTTCGGCGGCCACGCGCAGCCGCTGCTCGGCGTCGGGTGAGATGCGGAAGTTCAGCCTGCCGGCTGTCGTGGTCACTGCCGGAACCCCTCTGTAGTAGGTACAGACAGCGTACATACACGACGAGCCGCCGTCAACGAGGACGGTCCGGGAGGGAGCTCCGCCGGGAGGGTGTACCATGGTGCCCGAGCAGTACGCATGAAGCGTGCGGAACGCGTCGTCGCGAGCTACGAGTAGCTGCGGCGCCGGCTCCCACGCTCCTCGTCCGCACCGGTGACCCGGTGCCGCGACAGCGGGATCCGTCCACCGGAACCCACCCCTGATGCCGTGCTGGCCACGAGCCGGCCCACCGGTGCCCCGACGCAGCCATGCGTCCGGCACGGATCCGACCTCGACGACCACGGCCCCGGGCCGCCGGACGACCCGGTGGACCGGTCGCCACACGAACCACACCACAGAGAAGCGAATCCCATGACACACGAACCACACGTACGCACCGCACTGGACCGCAGCCGGGCCCGGCGCCACGACGCCGAGCGGCAGCTGCGCGCCCTGCGCGGCACCGCGCAGCCCGCGCCGCTGGCCGAGCTGGACAGCCTCCTCGTCCACGAGGTCCGGCTGGAGTCCCGCCTCGCGGAGCTCCTCGACGGCGGACTCGCCGCCACGCCCTGCTGAGCCGGCGTCACGTCCGACCCGAGGCCCTCGCCTCGAGGCCGAGCTGGGCGACCGTCGGCAGGACGGACTGCTCCAACCACTGACCCCCGGCCCGGGTGATGTGGATCCCGTCCGCCCACCGCACCGTCACGCCGTCCACCACGCTCTGGAACCGGCCGGCCGGATCGAGGATCCGGTTGAGGTCGACGACCGTGACCTCGCCGGGGTGGCGGGCCGCCACGCGCTCGAGGATCCGGTTGTACTCGTCGACACGCGAGTTCCGGTTCTCCGGGTAGACCGAACCGTCCGGCGCCTCCTGGGGCGGGTCGATGTACGGCATGGTGAACAGCACGACCTTCGCCCCCCCGGCCGACAGCACGCCCACCACCTGGTTCATCTCGTCCTCCAGGTGGCGGTTCCACGCCGGCTGGTCGATCGAGACCAGCTTGCCGCCGACCAGGTGGTCGGTGATCTCGAACCGGCCGGCCAGCAGGCCCACCACCTCGGGGCGGTACCGGGCGACCTCGCCGGCCCACAGGGTCCGCCAGTGGCGGCACGGGGACACCGGGGCGTCGACCTGGCCCGCCGTGATGCCGTCGACATCGTCGAGGTCGCAACCGAGCACGCCCTTGTTGAGGACCTGCACCCCGAAGGTGTGGACGCTGCCGCGCACCAGCCCGAGCCCCGCCGTCACCGCCAGTGAGTCGCCCACCAGCAGGAACCGGACCGGGTCGGTGGTGAAGGCGCCGGCGGCCTCGAGGGCCTGGCGCTCCCCGAGCGGGAGGGTGCCGGTGGCACGCACGGGGGCGGCCGCCACCGCGGGCGCCACGGTGCCGACCACCACGACGGCGACGGTGGCCCCCAGGGCGGCCAGTGCCGGTGCGGCGGCGCGCACCGACCGCCAGAACACGCCCTCCATGACCGGTCGCTCGACCAGGTAGTAGCTG
>DATLRE010000071.1:0-4421 GCA_035534835.1 Acidimicrobiales bacterium | reverse complement strand
ACCCGTTCCTGGCCGGCGGTGGTGCCGTCGACCTCGTCGACCTGGACGAGGTGATCTGGACGGCACCACCCGACCGCGAGGAGGCCGGGTCGCCCAACGTCGTCGGTGCCGTCGCCCTCCACGCGGCGGTCGACACGCTGCGCGGCATCGGCTGGGAAGCCGTCCGGGCCCACGAGGACGAGCTGGCCGGGCGCCTCCACGCCGGCCTGGCCGCCATCGACGCCGTGCGCCTGCTCGGCCCGGTGGGTGCCGGCAGGGTGGACGCGCCCACGCTCCCGGTGGCTGCGTTCACCGTCCGCGGCATGCACCACGCACTGGTGGCGGCCCGGTTGAGCGCCGAGTACGGGATCGCCGTCCGCCACGGGTGCTTCTGCGCCCATCCCTACATCATCCGCCTGCTCGGCATGGACGAGTCCGACGTCGGCGCCTACCGCCGGGAGCTGCTCCAGGGGGACCACCGGGGGACCCCGGGGGCGGTGCGGGCCAGTGCCGGACTCGGCACGTCCGGCGACGACATCGACGCGCTCGTGACCGCCGTAGGCGAGCTGGCCGCCGGCACGCCGCCGCCCGTGCCCTACGAGCAGGACCCGGCGACGGGCGACTTCTTCCCGGTGACCGACGATCCGGGGTGGCGGGACGCCGCCCGGGAGCTCGGCGCCGCCTGTTCGCGCGGGTGACCCCCGGCGGCCACCTACGATCGCCCGGTGCGCCGGAGCGACCGACCATGACACGAACCGTTGCCGGGCCGCGGCGCCCCTCGTGGCGGCGCCGGGTCGCCGGACCCGCGGTGCTCGCACTCCTCGCCCTGGGACTAAGCGGATGCACGACGGAGTCGGTCACCCCGAGCGCGGCCGCGCCGGTCGCCTACGCCACGATCGGCGCCAGGGTCCCCAATCCCGGCAGCACCGTGGCCGTGGTGGACACGGTGACCGGTGCGCTCGGTCGGCCGATCGGCGTCGGCACCCTGCCGTCCGCGCTCGCCCTGCTGCCCGGGGCCAGGGACCTGGTGGTCGCGGTCAAGGCGCAGAACGAGCTCGTCGAGGTGTCGACGTCGACCGGCAAGGTCGTCGGGCGGGTCGTCGTGGGACTCGAGCCGGACGCCGTCGCCGTCACCCCCGACGGTCGTCTGGCGCTGGTGGCCAATTTCGGCGACGGCACATTGACCTCGGTCCGTCTCGCCGACTTCCGGGTCGGCACCACGGTCGCCGTGGGACACCAGCCGGTGGCGGTGGCCGTGACGCCCGACGGGTCCCGCGCCCTCGTCGCCGACTACCAGGACGGCACCCTGACCCCGGTGGCAATTCCGGACATGGCCGCCGGTCCGCCGATCGCCGTCGGGCCGGAGCCGAGTGCGGTCTTCATCACCGCCGACGGCGCCACCGCCCTCGTGGCCGGGTTCCAGACGAGCACGGTGACCCCGGTCGCCCTGCCCGCGCTCGCCGCCGGTCCGCCGGTGCCCATCGGGGCGAACCCGACCGGGATCGCCGGGGCACCCGGCTCCCCCGTCGCCTGGATCAGCGCCGGCGAGGGCATCACGCCGATGGCCGTCGCCACCCGCCAGGTGGGCCACCCGGTCGCCATCGGAGCGCCGGCCGAGTGCATCGGGATGGCCCCCGGGGGCGCCGCCTGGGTGTGCAGCGGCAACGGCGCGCTGGTCGAGGTCGATCCGGCCAAGGGCAAGGTCGTGCGCACGGTCGCGCTCGACGGTCTGCCGTCCGCCGTCGTCGTCAGCCCTGCGGCTCCGCACTGAGCCCCGGCGCGGCGTCCGCCGGCCCGCCCGGCGCCCGTGCGGCCACGAAACGGGTCCGGCGGCGCACGGTGAACCCCATCGCCTCGTAGAGCCGGAGGGCGCCCGTGTTGTCGGCCGCCGCATGCAGCATCGGCACCTCGCCGCGGGCGACGATGCCCGCGGCCACCACACGGACCAGCAGCTCGCCGAGCCCCTGGCGCCGGTGGTGCGGGTCCGTGGCCACCGCGCTGATCTCCGCCCAGCCGGCCGGACGCATGCGCTCGCCGGCCATGGCGACGAGCCGGCCGCCCCGTCGGATCCCCACGTAGCCGCCCAACACCCAGGTCCGGCGGGCGAACGGGCCGGGACGGGTGTTCGCCACGAGTTCGAGCATGTCCGCCGCGTCGTCCGGGCCGAGCGGCACGACGGAGACCCCGTCGGGCGGCGCGGGCGGCCCGGCGTCGACGAGCGCCTCGCCGGTGAGCTGTACGCCGGTGCCGTCGTACTCGACGGTCCAGCCCTCGGGAGGCGTCGAGGTGCACCCGGTGGTGATGACGACACCGCCCGGGCCGACCAGGTCCGCCATGGCGGTCCAGTCCCCCGGTCCGGGCACGCCGGCGAACGCCCCGAAGGCGGAGACCTCCGGGTGGTAGCGCGCGACGGCGCCGACGACCTCGCCGTGGGCGCGCTGCGTCCCGGTCAGGGCCGACCAGGCCGGGTTGTCGAGCGGATGGGCTCCGGTCGGGCGAGCGGGGCGTGGCTCGGCGGGGCGTCGTCCGGGCCGAGCGGGCATCGTCGGGACAGTACACGCCTGCCACCGCACGATCGCCCGACCCGGTCGGGCCGCTCGACGCCCGACTGCCGACGGGTGGGCGATCCCCGGTGACCCGACCTCCTGACGGGGCGAAGCCGCGGCCGGCCAGCCGGTACGCTCCTCGACGGGCCGTTAGCTCATCGGGTAGAGCAGGGGACTTTTAATCCCAAGGTGGCGAGATCGAGACTCGCACGGCCCACCAGTTCAGAGGCACTTTTTGTCCTTGTGACACCCTCCAGATAGGCTAAAACCCAACATCTTGCCCAACAATTGGGAGAGGGTCTGGAGGGGCACGTGCCCGGAAGCATGCGCGAGCGGCAGCCGAACGTGTGGGAACTGCGGGTGTTCCTCGGCCGCGATGCGAGCGGCAAAGTGCGTCACGATTACCAGACGTTCCGTGGCGGCAAGCGGGCCGCCGAGCGCGAGCTGTCCCGGCTGGTCGCGGCAGCAGAGGACGAGCCGGTCCCGCCGCCGGTCGTCGAGACACCCCGGTGGAGCGACCGGACCACGGTCAACGACGCCATCCAGGGGTGGAAGGACAACGGCTGGGAGGACCTCTCTCCGTCGACCGTGCGGCGCTACGAGAACATGTGGATGAAGCACGTCCACGGGTCGATCGGGAACGAGCGACTGGCGACCCTCAGCCCCTACGACGTCGAGAAGTACTTCCGTCGCTTGAAGGCCGACGGTCTGGCGGAGGCGAGCGTCCGTCAGATCCGGGCCCTGGTGCATCGGGCCTGCCGACTCGCCCGGAAGTGGAGTGGTGGCGTACTGCCCAATCCGATCGCGGACACGGAGCTGCCCACCTGGGCACTGGACGAGCGGGACGAGGTGCGGGCTCCGAGCCTCGACGAGGTGCGCACGCTGATCGCCGCGGCCGACACGTTCGATCCGAGCTTCGCGGCGGTGCTGCGGTTGGTGGCGGCGACCGGAATGCGGAGGGGCGAGGTCTGCGCCCTTCGCTGGAACGACGTCGACTTCACCGCCGGCACCGTACGGATCAGCCAGAGCGTGGTGGCGGCCAAGGGCGGGGCCATCCTGAAAGCGCCCAAGACACGGGCCAGCATCCGAACCGTGGCCATTGACTCCGACACCGCCTCGATCCTCAGGCGCCTGCAATTTGCACAGCGATCGTTGGCGACGGCCTGCGGATTGACGCTCGAGCCGGAGTCCTTCCTGTTCTCCTCCGAGCCCGGTGGACTGGTCCCGCCCCACCCTGATGCGATGAGCCATACCTTCGCCACGGTGCGGACGAAGGGGAAAGTGGCCACCGACGTGCACATGCACTCGTTGCGCCATTTCCACGCCACCGTGCTCGATCCGGTGATCTCTGAGGCGCAGAAGCAGACCAGACTCGGTTGGTCCACCGTCAAGATGGCCCGCCACTACACCGACTCCGTGCCCGAGGAGGACCGGCGAGCCGCCGCTCACGTCGGGAACATGCTGTCCTCGGGCGCCACCGGATCCGGAGCTCCTGCAGGATCGAGCTGATTCCTCGACCACGTGCTCGGATGGGAGAGGGTCTCGCGTGCATCCTCGGGCGGGGTGAGCGGAAGTCCGGCGAGCAGGCGTTCGACAGATCTGCGGGGGATGCGGATCCTCTGGCCAATCCTGAAGATGGGAAGTGGGAATGAGCCGGCCTTGATGGCCCGGTAGAGCGTGGAGCGGGTCTCTCCCAGCAGGATGGCGGCTTCCTCCACACCGAGTAGCGGCTTCGGCGCCTTCGAGGTCGGGTTGTTGCGCATAGTGATACTCCGGTCGTGGTCGGTGCCAGGCGGTGCGCCGTGGTCCCAACCCATCCTCCGGATCGACGTCACCTCCAATGTCACCCTGGACTCTCCGAAGGTCCAATGCCGAAAGGTGACGTTGGTCTGCGAC
>DATLRE010000070.1:0-8278 GCA_035534835.1 Acidimicrobiales bacterium | reverse complement strand
GGCCCAGCACCACGAGGTGGCCGGGCTCCTGGCCAACTCGGGTGGCACGGCGCCCGCCGGCGTGTGGACCGGGATCGCCGAGCAATTGGGCGGGACCTCGGACCAGGCCTGGGGGCGACTGGCCGCCCGGCTCGACCCGCCGGGCGCGGGCCGTGCCGCCGACTCCACGGACATCACGGTGACCACCACGGCCGACATCACGACGGTCGGCGCCGGTGACGCCGCCCTGGCCCCGGTCGTCCCCCTCGGGGCGGGCGTCCGCCGCCGCCGCCGCTGGGCCATGGCGGGAAGTGGCCTCGTGGCCGGCGCCGCCGCGGTGCTGGCCCTGGTGTTCGGGCTCCAGGTGCACCACCTGAACGGCCAGGTCGACGCGCTCCGGGCCGCGCCGCAGCTGTCGGCAGCCGAGCGGGCGGCCCTGGCGTCCCCGTCGACACGCCGGGTCCCGCTGGCGTCCACGGCGTCCACCGGGGCCCGCAGCACTCCGGCGACCATCGTGCTCACCGCGGCCGGTACGGGCTTCCTCGTCAACGATTCCACCGGGGGCCTGTCGCCCCTGCCCGCCGGCCGGACCTACCAGCTGTGGGGGGTGGTGGGTGGTCGGGCCATCTCGCTCGGCCTGCTCGGACCCCACCCGGGGATCGTGCCCTTCAGTGCGGCCGGCACCGCCCCGGTCACGGAGTTCGCCGTCACCGACGAGGTGGCGGGCGGCGTGGTCCGGTCGGCGAACCGACCGGTGGCGGTCGGTTCGGTGCGGGTCTGAGACCGGGCGCCGATCCCCCGCCCGGACATGCCATACTGCCGCCTGTGGAGTCCCACGACCCGGGTCCGGACACGTCGCGGGCCGCTGAGCCGGAGCCCGCGGTCCCCGGCCACGGTGCGTCCCGATGGGAGCAGTCGTTCGCCGCGCACGCCCGGCAGAGCGGCGAGCACACCCGGCGGGGTGGATCGTCCCGGAAGGTGTCCTGGGTGATCGGCGGCGTGGTCGCCGTGATCATCCTGACCTTCGTCCTGGCCGCCCTGCTCTGATCAGATCCGGTGGACCTGGCGGAGCCCGGCCCACGCGAAGTCGGCGAGCTGGGCGGCCAGTCGTGCCGCCTCGGCTGCCCGGTCGATGTCCCCCGTCCCGTCCGGCGGGAAGGACCCCGGCGGCCCGGTCGGTCGGTAGCGGTGGGACTCGAGCCAGTGGCGGCTCGCCCCCTCGGCCATGCCGACCACGGCGTGGGCCAGCAGCAGGCGGTGCGCGGGATCCAGACCGGCGTCGATCAGCGGGTCGATGGCCTGGGCGATCGCCTCCTCCACGCGATGGAGCGCGGCCCCGAGCTCGGGGTCGTCCGGGGCGTCCCGCCCGTACAGGAGGCGGAAGGCGCGCTCGTCGTCGACCATGAGCTCGAAATATGCAGCGAACCCGAGCTCCACCTGCTGGCGGGGGCCCTCGGCTGCATCCGTGGCCTGCACGATCCGTCCGATCATCCCGGAGGAGACCACGTCGAGCAGCTCGAGGTAGAGGGCCCGCTTGGACTCGACGTGCTGGTAGACGAGGGGCTTGGTCACACCCGCCGCCTCGGCGATGTCGTCCATGGTGGTGGCGGCGAATCCGTGGGCCGCGAACAGGTCCAGCGCCACGTCGAAGAGCTGGCGGCGGCGGGCGTCGGCGGTCAGTCGGCGGGTCCCCCGCCCGGTCGCCCGGGGACCGGGCTCGCGCCGGTCGGCGGTGGCGGTGGACGACATGGCGGTCATGGTAGCCCCCCGGGGGAAGAATTCCCCCGGGGACGGGCAGTTCCCGCCCGGCGCTCCGACCCGGGCCCGTTCAGTGGTCGGGGAGGACGGCGGCGATCCGTCCGGGCAGGTCCTCGAGGTCGAAGTGGGCCCGGGCCACGGCCAGGTTGTGCTCCAGGAGCCCCGGGTCCGGGTCGGCCAGCCACGCGTCGAGGCGTCCGAGGTCGTCGAGGCCGAACCAGTCGAAGCCGAAGGCGGCGAGCTCCCGGGCCACCGGGTAGGGACCGATCACCAGGGGACGGCGGTGGGTCACCGACTCGAGGCTCGGGTTCCCGAACCCCTCCCAGGTCGAGGGCAGCGCCACCACGTCGCAGGCACGGTAGGCGTCGTCGATCCGGACGTCGCCCGCCCCGCTCGCCCCGCCCAACCCGGCGGCGCCGGCGGCCCCGGCGGCCCCGGCGGCCCCGGCGGCGCCGAGTACGACAGGGCACGGCGCGGCGGCGACGAGCCGCTCGAGCTCGGGTCCGTAGCCGTCCTCCGCCGGTCCGAGGAGCCAGTAGGTGGCGCCGAGCCGGGCGGCCGCCGCCATCCCGCCGGCCACGTTCTTCCGGGGCAGGGCCCGGGTCGGCTGGAGGACGAGCCGCTGGTCCGGTGCGACGCCGATCGCCTCGCGGACGGCGCGTCCGGCACCTCCCCGCGTGTCGGTGCTGTCGCCTCGGGTCGCGTCCGCCGCGGGCACGGCGAACGAGTTGTACACCGTGGTCGCCGCGATCCCGCGTTCGGCCAGCTCCCCCCTGCTCCGCTCGTTGATCGTGACGTGGGCCCACCGGGGATCGTCCGGCGGGGGAGGGTACCCGGCGAACCGCGGCCGCTGCCAGGGCAGGTCGTGGTGGTGGAGCAGGGCCGGACGCCCGGCGAGCGTGGCTGCGACGACATCCCCGGCGGCCGGGTTGAGCGGGAGCGAGCAGAGGTTCTCGACGACCACCAGGTCCGCCCTCGCGACCGCCTGGTCCACCTCGGCCCGGGTCGGGGCGTCGGGGGCGTCGATGCCCAGTCCCGGGACGGTCACGTCGACGGGCCCGGAACCGGCGACGGTGTAGGTGGCGAAGCCGAGCGCGCGGAGCGCGTGCTGCCACTTGGCGGCCTCGACGGCCACGCCGTCGGAGCCGCCGAGGCGGAAGGAGAGCAGGGCGGCGGTCGCGATGGCGTCACCGTAGCGGGGGAGCCGGCGCGCACCGTCCGGCGCCGGGCACCGGTGAGAACGGCCCGAACCGGCCGTGACCGGGTACCGGTGCGACCGTGCCGTCCCGCGGCGAGTACCGTCGGGGCGTGTCCGACGCCACGACCGACGCCGCGAACCCCGGACCGCCGGCCTCCGGTGACCTCCTCGCCGAGCGGGCCGGCCCGGTCCTCACCCTGACGATCAACCGACCCGAGCGGCGCAACGCAATGACCTGGGAGGTCATCGCCGGCCTGCGCCGCGAGCTGGCCCGGGCCAAGGTCGACCCTGACGTGCGGGTGGTGGTCCTCACCGGCGCCGGCGACCAGGCGTTCTGCGCGGGGGCCGATCTGTCGGGCATGGTGCCGAGGGACCCGGGCGGGACCTCGGACGAGTACCTCGACCACCACCTGGCCCGGGGATGGCTGGCACAGTTGTTCGAGGAGATGTGGGCCCTGGGCAAGCCCACCATCGCCCGGGTGCACGGCTGGGCCATGGCCGGCGGGTTCGGGCTGGCCCTGGCCTGCGACATGGTCATCGCCTCGGAGGACGCCCGGTTCGGCGCTCCGGAACTGAACGTGGGCCTGTGGCCCTATATGGTGACCGTCTCGCTCCTGCGCTCCATGCCCCCGAAGAAGGCACTCGAGCTGATGCTCACCAGCCGCGTCGTGGGCGCCGAGGAGGCGGACCGCATCGGGTTCGTCACCCGGGTGGTCCCCCGGGACGACCTCGATTCGGCCGTGGCCGACCTGGCCGCCGTGCTGGCCTCGAAGCCACCCGGGGTGACGAAGCTCGGGCGCGATTCGTTCTACGCTGTCATCGACTCAGCGGCCTCCGAGGCCCTGCCGTATCTCCACGCCATGTTGACCGTCACCAGCCAGACCGCGGAGGCGAGGGAGGGGATCACCGCCTTCGCGGAGAAGCGCCCACCGTCGTGGCAGGTGGCGCCGGACGCCGACGGGAGCGCCTGACAGCAGCACCGGCCGCCGCCCCGGCAGGCACGACACCACCCACCGCCGCCCACGACAGGCACGACACCCCGAGGAGCATCGACCACATGGCGAAACGAGCACTGATCACCGGAGTCACCGGCCAGGACGGCTCCTACCTGGCCGAGTTCCTGCTCGACCAGGGCTACGAGGTCAGCGGCATGGTCCGTCGCTCCAGCACCATCAATTTCGAGCGGATCGCCCACATCCAGGACCGGATCAACCTGGTCGCCGGCGACCTCCTCGACGAGGTGTCGATGATCAACATCCTGAAGGAGATCCGGCCCCAGGAGGTCTACAACCTGGCCGCACAGTCCTTCGTCCAGACGTCGTGGAACCAGCCGGTCCTCACCGGCGAGACGACAGCCCTCGGCGTCACCCGCGTCCTCGACGCCATCCGCACCGTCGACCCCGGCATCCGCTTCTACCAGGCGAGCTCCTCGGAGATGTTCGGGAAGGTCCAGGAGGTCCCGCAGGTGGAGACCACCCCGTTCTACCCCCGCAGCCCCTACGGCGTGGCCAAGGTCTACGGTCACTGGATCACGGTCAACTACCGGGAGAGCTACGACCTCCATGCCTCGTCGGGCATCCTCTTCAACCACGAGTCCCCGCGCCGCGGCCTCGAGTTCGTGACCCGCAAGGTGACCCACGGGGTGGCCCGGATCGCCGCAGGCCTGGACACCACGCTGGCGCTCGGCAACCTCGACGCCCAGCGCGACTGGGGCTTCGCCGCCGACTACGTGCGGGCCATGTGGCTGATGCTCCAGCAGGACCACCCGGACGACTACGTGGTGGCCACCGGGGAGACCCACTCGGTCAAGGAGCTCGTCGAGCTGTCGTTCGCCGCCGCCGGACTCGACTGGGAGGAGCACGTCGTGATCGACGAGCGCTTCCTGCGGCCGGCCGAGGTCGACCTCCTGGTGGGCGATCCCGCCAAGGCGGAGAAGACCCTGGGCTGGCACCGTGACGTCGAGTTCCCCCAGCTGGTCCAGATGATGGTCGAGGCCGACCTGGCCCTGGTGTCGAGCCAGCGGGCGTAGCGGTTGGTCGTGGCCGTGCCGGCGGTGCTCCATGCCGACCCGCTCGGGCTCCTGGTCGCGTTCGGGGCCGGGATGCTGTCGTTCCTGTCACCGTGCGTGCTGCCGCTGGTGCCGGCCTACCTGTCGATGGTCTCGGGGCTCAGCGCGGCCGAGCTCGCCGGGCTGGCCCCGGCACCGGTCGTCGAACCGGAGGAGGTCGAGGTCCCGGTGGCGGAGCGGGTCGGGGCACCGGGAGCCCGTTCGTCCCCGTCCACGGCGGCCGACCGGGAGCAGGGTCGGACCGCCACCGCACCCGGGCCGGCTCCCGAGGAGCTCCGGCGCCACCGCAGCCGGCTGCTACGCGGGATCCTGGCGTTCATCGCCGGCTTCACCGTGGTGTTCACGATCCTCGGCGCCTCGGCGTCGGCCGTCGGGCGCCTCTTCCTGACCCACCAGCACGCCCTCGAGGTCGTCTCGGGCATCCTGATCGTGCTGTTCGGCGCCCTGCTGGTGGCCATGGCCGCCGGCGTCACCCTGCCGATGGCCCTCGCCGGGGAGAAGCGGTTCCTGGTGCGACCGTCGGTGCTGGGCTCGTGGGCCCCGCCCGTGCTCGGGATGGCCTTCGCCTTCGCGTGGACGCCCTGCATCGGCCCCGTCCTCGGCAGCGTGCTGGCACTGGCCGCCGGCACGGGAGGATCGGCCAGCGGCGGTATCGCCCTGCTCCTGGCCTACTCGCTGGGTCTGGGCGTCCCCTTCCTCCTCAGCGGCCTGGCGTTCGGCCGGATGACCGACCTGCTGGCCCGGATGCGCGGCCGTCTGCGCCTCGTCGACCTGGTGGGCGGCGTGATCCTGGTCGCCTTCGGCGTCCTGCTCCTGACCGGGAACGTCGACGTCCTGTCCGCCCACATCTCGAACTGGCTGCGGGACCTGCACCTGAACCGGTTGTCGTCCAGCTGAGGGAGGCGACCCGGCCGACGGGGTGCCGCACCCCGTCTGGCTCCCGGCCGTCCGCCCCCGTAGCATTGGGCGCAGCCCATGGCCCCCGCAGCTCCCTCCCCCTCTGCAGTCTCCCTCCGTGACGCGGTCGCGCTCTCGGGGCGGTTCCCGCTGCTCGCCGGGGTCGACCTCGAGGTCGCCGTGGGGGAGACGGTCCTGGTCGAGGGTCCGAACGGGGCGGGCAAGACCAGCCTCCTGCGGGTCTGCGCCGGACTGGTCCCGCTGGCCTCGGGACGGCTCACCGTCCTCGGGCTGGACCCCGTGCGCCAGCGGACGGCCGTGCGGCGCCGGGTGGGCCTGCTGTCCCACGCCTCCCACCTCTACGACGACCTCACGGTGCAGGAGAACGTCCGCTTCGCCGTCCGGGCCGCGGGTGGCGACCCGGCGCGGATCGCGCCGGCGTGCGATCGCTGGGGCCTCACCGGTCGGCTGGCCCGGACGCCGGCCACCAAGCTCTCGGCCGGCCAGCGGCGACGGGTCGCCCTCGCCGTGCTGACCGCACGCTGGCCCGAGGTCTGGCTGCTCGACGAGCCCCATGCCGGGCTCGACGCTGCCGCCCGGGCGCTCCTCGACGAAGCCGTGGCCGAGGCGTCGGCGGCACGGGTCACCATCCTGATCGCCAGCCACGAGTCGGGGGTCGTGGAGGACCTGGCCCATCGCGCCGTCACCGTGACGGGCGGACGGGTCACGGCCGGACGGGTGCTCGGTGCCCCGGCATCCCCCGATGGCATCACCCGGTCCACCGATGGGCCCGGAGGCACCGTCGCTTCCGCCGACGCGCCCGACGGCCGGACGGGCGGGTCCGACGGCGGTACCCGCGGGTCCGGCGACGGCGCCGACGCCCCCGACGGCCGGACGGGCGGGTCCGACGGTGCCCATGTGGGCGGGCGGGTGGCCCATGTGGCATGACGCCGCCCTGGTGGCCGGCAAGGACCTCCGCATCGAGGCCCGCTCGCGGGTCGCGCTCTCCCAGGTGGCCCCCTTCGGCATCGTCGCCCTGGCACTGTTCGCCTTCGCCCTCGGCCCCGACCGCGGCGTCCTGGCCCGGGGCGCGCCCGGCCTCTTCTGGGTTGCCGTCCTCTTCTGCACCGTCCTCGCCGTGCAGCGCAGCGTGTCGGTGGAGTCGGCCGACGGCGCCCGGGACGGACTGCGTCTGTCGGGGATCGACCCGGCCGGGCTCTTCCTCGGCAAGGCGGCGGCTGTCGGCGTCCAGCTGCTCGTGCTCGAGGCCATCCTGGTCGCCGGCGTCGTCGTGCTCTACGGGGCCAGGATCCAGGTCCCGTGGATGGTGGGCGTGTCGTGCGCCCTCGGCACGATCGGACTGGCCGTCACCGGCACGCTCTACGGCGCGCTGTCCTCGGGCCTCCGGATGCGCGAGACGCTGCTGCCCTTCCTCCTCCTTCCCATCGTCGCCCCCGTGCTCCTGGCCGGTACCCGGATCTGGCAGGCCGCCATGGTCGGCGGGTCCCCGGGGGACGGCACGCAGTGGCTGCGCCTCCTCGTCGCCTTCGACGCCGTCTACCTGGCGGTCGGCGTGATCCTGTTCGGCCCCATCCAGGAGACGGCATGAGCGACCTCGCACCGACCACGGACCGTCCCCACCGGAGTCCGGTCCCGACCGTGGCGGGCACCGGCCCGACGCCGCCGCCGGCCCGGTCGGCGCGGTCACGGGCGACCGAGCGCGTGATCGGAGTCCTCGCCCTGGTGGGCACGGTCTTCACGGTATGGCTCGGCCTGTGGGTGACCCCACCCGACAGGACCCAGGGTGACCTCGTCCGCCTGGTCTACCTCCACCCGGGCGTGGCCTGGGTCGCCCTCTACCTCGCCTTCGGCCTGGCCGCGGTGTCCAGCGTCCTCTACCTGTGGCCCCGGACCCGCTCGCTGTTCTGGGACCGCCTGGCCGCCGCCTCGGTCGAGGTGGGGGTGGTGTTCAACGTGTGCACGCTGGTCTCCGGCTCGATCTGGGGGAAGCCCACGTGGGGCGTGTGGTGGGCGTGGGACGCCCGGCTGACCCTGACCGCCGTGCTCCTGGTCCTCTTCCTCGGCTACCTGGCGCTGCGCCGGATCCCGGCCGAGCCGGAGGTCCGCGCCCGGCGGAGCGCATTCGTCGCCCTCTTCGCCGTCCTCGACGTTCCCCTGGTCCACTTCTCGGTCAATTGGTGGAACACCCTCCACCAGGGCGCGACCGTGCTGAACCCGGGGCTGACGCTCAAGATCCACGGGTCGATGGCCTGGACCCTCCTGCTCGGCTTCGTGTCCCTGACCCTGGCGTTCGTCTGGATGCTGCTCGTGCGCTACCGGATCGGCGTGCTCGAGGACTGGCTGGACGCCAACGAGCT
>DATLRE010000069.1:0-9929 GCA_035534835.1 Acidimicrobiales bacterium | reverse complement strand
GTCGTGACCGTCGCTAGGGTGGCGTCCGGGCGCAGGCGGTGGAGCCGGCGCCGACGGCGAACAAGGGGGAATCATGCGCAAGCACCGATCCACGCTCGCACTCGTGGGGGTCGTCGTGGCGACCACCGTGGGAGCAGGGCTGACACTCGTGACCGGCGCGCCGCCGGCTGCGGCGGCCACTTCCGGTCCCGGGGTGGGCACGCCCTATGTGGCCAGCCTGGGCGACTCGTACATCTCCGGCGAAGCCGGGCGGTGGGCGGGCAATACCAACCAGAGCTCGTCGGAGATCGACGCGCTCGGTCCGACGGCCTACTTCGACAACGCCACCGACACCGCCGAACAGATTCCCGGGTGCCACCGGTCCAAGTCGGCCGAGGTCCACATCGGTGGGGGCGTGGGCAGCGTGAACCTCGCCTGCTCGGGCGCCAAGACGTCGACCTTCTTCGACTCGAGCGGCAACTTCAAGCCCGGCATCGACTTCTACAGCGACAGCAGCGGTCGCCAAGGCCAGGCGCTGATGCTCCAGAACTTCGCCGCCACCCACAACGTCAAGATGGTCATGCTGTCGATCGGTGGCAACAACTTCAACTTCGCCGGCATCGTCCAGACCTGCGTGGAGGACTGGCTCCTGTCGCCGTCGTGGTGGCCCGACTACTGCTCCACGGACTCCTCGGTCACGAACAACTTCTCGTCGTCCAACATCGCAACCCAGGTGGCCGCCATCCGGGGGGCGATCGACCACATCCGGACGGCCATGGCCGACGACGGCTACACGACCGCCATGTACACCATCGTGGTCCAGGACTACCCGTCGCCGATCCCCAACGGGTCCGGCTTCCGGTACAGCCAGGACGGCTACACGCGCCAGTCCGTGGGCGGCTGCGGGTTCTGGAACACCGATGCCAACTGGGCCAACGGAACGGCGCTGCCCGACATCAACGGCGCGGTCAAGACCGCGGTGGCGACCGACGGCGCGTCCAACCTGAGGGTGATGGACATCTCCGGGGCCTTCAACGGCCACCGTCTCTGTGAGAACACGGTGGGCCTCCTCGAGGAGGAAGGGCTGACCAGCTGGACGAATCCGGGTGCGGTCAACGTGTCCGAATGGATCAACCAGATCCGGACGGTCACCACGCTCTTCGGCCCGTACCAGATCCAGGAATCGCTGCACCCGGACTACTGGGGACAGCTGGCTCTGCGGGACTGCGCCCGGCAGGCGTTCAACGGGGGTGTCCCGAGGGGCGGTACCTGCACCATCAGCGGCTCGGGCCTCGACGCCCAGGGTGAGCCGGTCATGACCCTCCACTGATCCCCGGTCCGCCGGGCCGGTGCCCCGACGTGCCCGCGGGTGCGTCACCGGGCCGGCCCGGCGGCGGCGGTCCCGCGGTCGGCCGTGCCTACCGGACGGGCGCCGCGGTCCGGCTGGGGCCGGTCTCGTCGGCGAGGGAGAGGTAGCTCTCGTCCTCTTGAGCGGTGTGGAGCTTCAGGATGGCGTGGAGCCCGTAGAGCAGGCTGCGCACCTCGGTGACGTCGACGTCGTCCATGCCGGCCGGGTCGATGTCGGCCAGGAGCTGGCCCAGGCGACGGATCTGGTGGGTGATCTCGATGTGGGCGCGGCTCATGGTGGCCATCGGGTCGGTCCCACCGAGGAAGCGGCCGAGTGCCGGGTAGAGGATCTGCTCCTCGGCGTCCTCGTGCGGCTGGACCTCGTCGACGAGCATCCGGTGCACGCCCCGCGCCTGGGCCAGGGCGGCAGCGGGATCCAGTCCGTCCAGCGCGTCGGCGACGTCATGCAGCCGGTCGATGTCGCTCCGGATGGCCAGGTGCTCCTCCTGGAAGCGTCGGGTGAGGAGCGAGTCCTGCGCACCCAGGCGGGACTCGGTGGGTCCGGAGCGCAGGGCGCGCAGTGCGTTGAGGATCACGGCGACGTCGATGAGCTCCTGGAGGATGGCGCCCCAGACCGCAGGGAGGAGGCCCGCCGCCGCGAACCCCATCGCCGTCAGTGACAGGCCCATTCCCACGGCCATCGACTCGACGGCGATCCTGCGGGTGCGGCGGGCGATGGCGGTCGCCTCGCCCAAACGGTCCAGCCGGTCGACCGTGAGCACCACGTCCGCCGCCTCGGACGCCGCCGTCGCGCCCCGGGCACCGAGTGCGACGCCGACATCGGCCAGGGCCAGGGCCGGTGCGTCGTTGATCCCGTCCCCGACCATCATGGTCGGCGCCCGACGGGTCTCGAGTCTCACGACGTCGAGCTTCTCGGCGGGAGCGCGCTCGGCCAGCACCTCGTCGACGCCGATCACGGCACCGACCGTCTCGGCCACCTCCGTCCGGTCCCCGGTGACCATGACGATGCGCTGCACGCCGTTCCGGCGCAGGGAGCGCAGTGTCCGCGCCGCATCCGGCCGGAGCGGGTCGTCGAAGACCAGGACGCCGGCAGGTGCTCCATCGACACCGACGAAGACGGTGAGGGCGCCGTCGAGCTGCGCCTTGCGGCGCGCCGAGCGCGCCCAGGCGGGGGTGCCCGCCACCCCGCACCACGCCGCCTTGCCCACGGTCACGTGCCGGCCGGCGACGGTTCCGCGGATGCCCTGGCCGGCGATCTCCTCCACCCCGACGGGAAGGTCGAGGGCGCAGCCCTGCTCGAGCGCCGCACGGACCACGGCGCTGGCGAGGATGTGCGGGGACACCTGGTCGAGCGAGGCGGCGAACTGGAGGATCGTGTCGGCGGGCACCGCTCCGGCGCGGACGACCCCGGTGAGCGCCGGACGCCCGACCGTCATCGTGCCCGTCTTGTCGATCAGCAGGGTCGTGCACGTGGCCAGCCGCTCGAGGACGGCACCCCCCTTGACCACCACGCCACGGTGGGCGGCCCGGGACAGCCCGGAGACGAGCGCGACCGGCGCGGCGAGGATGAGCGGGCAGGGCGTCGCCACCACCAGCACCGCCACCGCCCGCCCGGCTCCCCCGATGGCCCAGGCGACCGCCGCCGTCACCAGCGTGACAGCAAGGAAGCCCACGGCGTAGCGGTCGGCGAGCCGGACCACCGGAGCCTGCGACCGCTCGGCCTCGGCCACCAGTCGGACGACGCCGGCGTAGGTGCTCTCTGCCGCGGTCGTGGTGGCCCGCAGATCCACGGGTGCCCCCGCGTTGACCACCCCGCTGCGGATGCGGTCCCCCGCCACCCGCTCGACCGGAAGCGATTCGCCGGTCAGCGCGGACTCGTCGAGCACCGCGGACGACGACGACAGCGTCCCGTCGACCGGAACCACCTCGCCCGAGGCCACGAGCAGCAGATCGCCGGGAACCACCTGTTCGAGGTCGACGACGGCCAGTGCGCCGTCCACGTACCGGTGGGCGCTCTTGGGCGCCCGTTCGAGCAGGGCCCGGAGCTCGCGTCGGGCCTGCCCGGCCGCCCACCCCTCGAGCGCCCGCCCGCTGGCCAGCATGACACTGACGACGGCCCCGGCCAGGTACTCGCCGACGGCGACCGCGCCGACGAGGGCGAGCAGGGCGATGACGTCGACGCCGAGCCGCCCGGCCACGAGGCTCTCGAGGGTCGAGTAGAGCGACAGGGCGATGCCGCACCCGGCCACGACGATCCAGGTCAGATCGCCGGCAGCCCCGAGCCCCGCCCCGTGGAGCACGCCGCCCACCACCAGTCCGGCCACGGTGAGGCCGAGGGGCACCGCACTCCCCAGCGGTGACGCCATCCCTCCTGCTCCGGGCAGCGTCCTGCGATCCATGGCTCCCATGTTGGTTCCTCCGGCGCCTGCGGCCTAGGGCCAAAGGTCCGGGGGCGGCGGGCCACCGGCCGGTACCCTGGAGGCGTGGCCACGGACGGGATCCCTGACGAGCCGGATGCCGAACGCGCGGCACTCGACGGCAAGGTGGACGAGGCCGAGCGGGAGTCGTTCCCCGCCAGCGACCCCCCGTCGTCGTGGGCCGGTGCCGACGCCGTCCCCACCGCCCGGCGGGACGGCGGGCGACCGAGCGGTCCTGGCTGACCCGTCCGTGGTGAGGCGGCGCGGCCCGCGGATCCCCGGGGACCCGGTCCGCCCGGTCGCCGGGCGACGGCCCGGGTTGCGCTCCCCGGCGGTCCGCACCATCCTTGGCCCCGGTGGGACCGGACCGCGAAGGGGAGAAGCGTGCCGCGGCGCAGGCCGCCGCCGAGCTGGTCGAGGACTCGATGACGGTGGGCCTCGGGACCGGATCGACGGTGGCCCACCTGCTGCCGGCGTTGGCCCGACGGAACCTGTCCATCCGCTGCGTCGCCACGTCGCCGCGCACCGAACGGATCGCCTCGGGGCTCGGGCTGCGCGTGGAGCCGTTCGCCTACGACCGGCTCGATCTGGCGATCGACGGCGCCGACCAGATCGGCCCGGACGGTTGGCTGGTCAAGGGGGGAGGCGGGGCGCACACCCGCGAGAAGGTGGTGGCCGCCGCGGCGGACGCCTTCGTGGTCATCGCCGACTCCACCAAGCCGGTCGACGCACTGCGTCCGCCGATCCCGATCGAGGTCCTCGCCTTCGGGGCGACGTCGACGTTCGCCCGTATCGGTGACGTCCGACGTCGCGACGGCCCGCCCACCCCGGACGGCGGCGTTCTGGCCGACGTCATCGCCGAGTTCGACGACCCGGCGGTCCTGGCCGGCGTGCTCGACGGGGAGCCCGGGGTGATCGGACACGGGCTGTTCGCGCCGGGGCTCGTGCGGACGGTGCTGATCGGCCGCGGCGACGCGGTGGAGCGGATCGACCTGCCGTCGCGGTAGCCGGCGCGACAGGGCGACGCCGAAGGCTCACGTGGCCGACGGATCCGGGCGCTTCGAGGCCCGGCGGCCGTGGCCCGGGTTCACGACCGGAGGACGTTCGACGAGCGTCGACGTCCCGCCCGGACGGCGCTGGGGTGGCCGCCGGGGCTCGACGACGCCGGTGCCCAGGTGGCGCCGGGGCCCGGACCAGGGTGCCGGCGGCGCGACCAGGCGGTCGGCCAGGCGGTAGGCGACGTGCTCGTAGTTGACGCGCCAGCCCCGGAAGTCCGGCCACGCCTCCTCGGCGGACCGCTCCATGGGGAATCCGCACGCGTCGAGCGTGGCGACCGCCTGGGCGAACTCGGCGAACTCCAGGCGGATCGGTCCCTCCGGGTCCGGGTCCGAGTCGACCGCCCACCCCAACGAGGTGGCGATCCTGTTCATCAGCGTGAATCCCATCCGCAGGCACAGCCGCGCCTGGGACGGTGCCGTGTCGGGGGCGAGTGCGAGGTGCATGGCTCCGGCGTCGAGCACGGCGAGGAGGCCGACCAGCCAGGAGAGCCACGGCTCGGGCGAGCGGAAGAGCAGGAGGACGGGATAGGTCGTGTGGCTCTCGGCGACGTCGGCCGCCCAGACCTCCCAGTCGGCGTAGAGGTCGGGGAGCGTGTCCGTGATCCCCACCAGCTGGTGCCGGACGAGGAGCTCCGGCCCCCATGCCGGCGCCCCGGCACGGCTCTCGAGTAGGGACACCAGTCCCTCCCGCCGGTTGAAGGAGCCGTAGATGGCGGGCAGGTAGGCGATCTGGAGCGCGACGATCACCACCCACATGGCGCCGACGGCGATGTCGATCCCGGAGTCCGGGGTCCCGGCGATGTGGACCGCCCCCACGGTGAACAAGGCGGTGAGCGACTGGAGCAGGCCGTCGGAGAGCGAGTGGGTGGTCGCGGCGAGCATCAGGCCGAAGCCGACGGTCAACATCACGGCCCAGAGCGGGAGTTGGGAGATCAGCGCCACCGGTGCCGTCGGGGCGAGGATGGCGTCCTTCCCCTCGTGGGTCCTCGCCATGCGGGAGCAGCCGACGAAGACCAGGCGGACGGTGCGGTCGACGGTCAGGGTCAGGCGCTCGATCCCCACCGGCCGGCGGGGGAGGACCAGGGTGAACAGGACGCTGGCCACGGTGAGGAGGACCACCGCCAGCCCGACGACGAACAGGAGCGGGTTCATCGCGACCGGCCCGGGCGATGGCGCCGGTCCCCCGGACCCGCGTTCGGTGCGCTGTCGGGCGAGTGGGCCACCGGTCCTACCTCCGTCGTGAGCAGAGGCAGTATCGCAGGTGGGACGGGGGCCGCGTCGGCCGTCGGGAGGCTGCGCTCAGGCCCTGCCGTCCGGTCCGGCGAACCGCTCCTCGACGGCGGCGGGGGAGAGCGGGTAGCCGAGGAGGAACCCCTGCATGGCGTCACACCCGAGCTTCCGCACGATCGACCGCTCGGCCTCGGTCTCGACTCCCTCCGCCACGACCTCGAGATCGAGCTCGTGTGCCAGGCGGACCACGGCCTCCAGGATCCGGGTGTCGCCGTGGTCGACCACGTCCCGGACGAAGCCCCGGTCCACCTTGAGCTGGTCCACCGGGAACCTGCGCAGGTAGGCGAGGGACGAGTAGCCGGTCCCGAAGTCGTCGATGGCCAACCGGAGTCCGAGGTCCTTCAACTCGAGGAGCATCGTCTCGTAGTCGGCGTGCTCGCCGAGCAGGATGCTCTCGGTGAGCTCGAGGACGAGCGCCCCGGGGCGGATCCCGGTGTCGGACAGTGCACGGGCCACCAACTCGGGGAACCGGGGATCGGCCAGCTGGCGGCCCGAGACGTTGACCGCCATCGACAGGTCCCCGTCGAGGAGGGACGCCCAGTCGACCGACTGCCGGCACGCCTCGTCGAGGACCCAGGCACCGATGGCGGGCATGAGCCCCGCCTCCTCGGCGGCGGGGATGAAGTCGACCGGTGGGATGCTCCCCTGTTCGGCATGGCTCCAGCGGCAGAGTGCCTCGAATCCGACGAGGGACCCGGTGTCCGTGGAGAAGACCGGCTGATAGGCCAGCGTGAGCTCCCGGCGTTCGAGGGCACCGTGGAGCTCGCTCGCCATGGCGAAGGCGGCCGGTCTCGACCCGACGCCCAACTCGACCACGGCCACCCGGTTGCGGCCGGACCGCTTGACCCCGTACATCGTCATGTCGGCGTGGGCGAGCACGTCCTCGGAGCGGCAGGAGCCGCACGTGACCACGGCGACGCCGATACTGGCCGTCATGTACAGCGGTTCGCCGGAGACGACGATCGGTTCGGCGATCGTCCGGTGCAGTCGGTCGGCCAGTGCCAACGCCTCGACGCCCGGGTCGTCGAGGTCCTCGAACAGCGCCACGAACTCGTCGCCTCCGAACCGGGCGACGGTGTCCTCGGGCCGCACCTGACGGGTGAACCGGCCGGCGAGCTCGGTCAGCAGCTGGTCGCCGCTCGCGTGCCCGAACGCGTCGTTCACCGCCTTGAAGTCGTCGAGATCGATGAAGACCACCGCGAGCCCGCCTGCCCGGCGGTCGATCCGGGAGATGGCCGTCTCGAGGCGCGCCAGGAAGACGGCCCGGTTGGCGAGGCCGGTCAGCTGGTCGTGGCTGGCGAGGTGGAGCAGCCGGGCATGGAGGTCCTGGAGCTCCAGGTCGTACTGCTTCGCCATGCGCACCATGGAGGAGTTGCAGCTCCGGTCCACCATGTCGGTGGCATTGGCGAGCGTCTTCGCCCCGATGTCGAGCCGTGCCGCCTCCTCGGCCAGGACAAGGCAGGTGGCGTCCTTCCACCACAGGTTGAGCTTGGTCACGAGTGCGACGGACAGCACTCCCTTCGGGGCGCCGTCGCCGTTCCCGCCGCCCGGCTGGCCGGGTTCCCATCCGCCGGTGGATCCGGCGGCGATCGCCGTCCCCTGGTCGTTGGCGGCCGCGTTCCCCAGTGATGCGATGCGGGCCCGCGCCGGCCCGTTCGCCCCCGAACCGGTCTCGAGCCAGTCCGCGATCGCCGCGACCGCCACCGACGTGATGTCCCACATCGGGTGGCGAGCGACGACCTCGAGCGTCATGCCCGGTACCTGGTCGACGTAGCGCTGCTGGCACATCCTCTGGATGTCCTGGTTCCTCGCCTCGAGGGCCCGGGCGAGCGCGACGCGCTCGCGGACGGCACGGTCGGCGGCCGTGCCGGGTCCGTCGACGCCAGGATTCCTGTCGTCGGCCGACCACGCCAGGGGGTAGACCTCCATGTCCACGAGCGTCGACATCTGCGCCCGCCATCTTGAGCCCGGATGCCCGGATGCCCGGATGCCCGGATGCCCGGAGCCACCGGACGTGCCGCGGCCCGCGGACCCCTGCCCTCAAGAAGCGCCGCCCGATGGCCGATGGCTGATTCGCCTCCCCGTCCGCACATCCCAGGAGCAGGACTCCCATGGTCGTCGCCCACACACCCCCACGCACGAGCGCAGATCCGGACGATCCGGTCGTCCGCGGGTCCTGGGGGCTCGTCGAGAGACTGCGGCAGATCGGCCCGGCCAACGTCGCCTATGCGATCGGACCGATCGCACTCCTGGCGGTCCTCGCGCTCATGCGCGCCGGAGCGATCGTCCAGGAACCGGTGTGGCTCTGGGTCGGGGTGTTCCTCGCGGTCCCCGCCTCGAGTCTCGCCGCCGATCGCCTCTACCGGGCGCGTCCCTCGGCGGTGACGACGCACGTCCGGGTCGGGATCCAGGCGGCCGCGGTCACCACCGTCATCTACCTCACCGGATGGGGCCCGGTCCTGTGGGGGGCGTTCGCGTTCCTCGCTCTGGAGAACGTCTCCCACGGGGGATCCGAGGTGTGGAAGGTCACGGCACTCTGGAGCCTGGTCGCCATCGCGGCCGGACAGTTCCTGATCGCCGAGGGGTGGATGCCGTCCGAGCTCTCGATGTCGGAGGCGAACTCGCTGGCGGTCATGGGAGCGTTCGTGCTCGTCTTCGTCATCTGGATGGCCGGGGTCACGATGCACAAGAAGGAGCGGGCCGAGACGCAGATGCGGTTGAGCGAGGACCGCTTCCGTTCGCTCATCCAGGATTCGTCCGACATCACGATGGTGATGGACGAAGGGGGCATCTGCACCTACGTCAGCCCGGCGAGCGAGTACCTCCTCGGGTTCGCACCCGGCGAGCTGATCGGAGGAGTGGCCACGGACCTGATCCACCCGGACGACCAGGGGCGGGTGGTGGCACGGCTGGAGTCCGGGTTCCAGGCGGCGTCGACGTCGGCCCTGCTGCAGTTCCGCATGATGCGCCGGGACGGCACGTGGTGCGACGTCGAGGCCGTCGTGACCAACCAGGTCGACCGCCCCTCGATCGCCGGCTACGTCGCCCACGTCCGGGACATCACCGAGCGCAAGGAGTTCGAGGAGCTGCTGGCCCACCGCGCCCTGCACGATCCCCTCACCGGCCTGGCCAACCGCCAGCTGATCCTCGACCGGGCCGAGCAGATGATCCTCCGGGCCCGGCGGTCCTTCGATCCCATCGCCGCGTTCTTCATCGACCTGGACAACTTCAAGGACGCCAACGACTCGCTCGGTCACGAGGCGGGCGACCGGCTGCTCCAGGCGGTCGGACGCCGGTTCGAGTCGATCCTCCGGGCCAGCGACACGGTCGGACGGCTCGGAGGTGACGAGTTCGTGATCCTCGCCGAGGGACTCACACTCGCCCAGGGGCCCGAACCGGTCGCCGAGCGGATCCGGGAGGTACTCCGGGAGCCGTTCTCGATCGAGGGGTTCGAAGGGATCCAGATCAGCGTCACGGCGAGCATCGGCATCGCCATGGGGGACCGATCCACGGCACAGGAACTCCTGCGCGATGCGGACATCGCCCTCTACCGCTGCAAGGCTGCCGGTCGCGACCGCGCCGTCCTCTTCGAGCCCGCGATGCAGGCCGCGGTGGCCGGGCGGCTCGAGCTCCGATCGGACCTCGACTCGGCACTCGCCAACGACCAGTTCTTCCTCCTGTACCAGCCGATCGTGGAGCTGGAGAGCACCGACATCCGGGGGGTCGAGGCACTCATCCGGTGGCAGCATCCGACGCGGGGCGTGATCCCGCCCAACGACTTCATCCCGATCCTCGAGGACTGCGGCCTGATCGTCGA
>DATLRE010000068.1:0-12983 GCA_035534835.1 Acidimicrobiales bacterium | reverse complement strand
ACCTACGACGGGTGGGTGCTCGAGCGCACCGGGCCGACCGACGAGGACCCCCGGTGGCGCTTCGCGCCCCAGCCGCCCTTCGGCCAGGAGCCCGACCTCGGGCTCGACCGGCCCCCGGACGTGCCGGGGGGAGGCTGACCGGCACCCCCGCGCCGTCTCCAGCGCCCGCCAGGAGGCGGCGACTCAGTCGCTGAGGGCCACGGCCATGTCGTCGAGCCCCCGGACGAGTGCTGCCGCGCCGGCATCGTCCAGAACGGCGTAGGCGGGCCGGACCAGGTCGTCGGTGAGCACCTCGGCGGCGTCGACCGCGGCCCGTTGCTCATCGCTGATCTCCGGCACGTCGTCGACCGGCCAGCCGAACATCGCCAGGTCGTTCGGACGCTTGATGGTGTGCGCCGTGCGGGCATCGACCCCACAGGCGCGCAAGGCGAGAAGGTGGGCGCTTCCCCGCAGCTCGCGCAGCACGGTCACGATCTGCATGGCCCGGCCGGGCACGTCGTCGACAAGCAGTTCGCCCCGGTACCCCGCGTACAGGGACAGGCCGACCGGGTCAGCTGCCTCGTTGACCGCGTCGGCTGCAGCCACCATGTCCTCCAGGCCCTCGATTCCGGCGAGTCGGCGGCGGCCGACCTCGGCGGCGCAGTCGAGGTAGATGCGGGCCGCCTCCCGCGGGGCGATGTGCTTGCGTCCTTCGTTCCACAGGGCGTCGACAACCTCGGGGTTGAAGTAGCCGAAGGCGCTGGCGATCACGATCGGCTCGACGTCGCCCAGCACGCCGCCCCGTCCCAGCGCATAGAGGGTGAAGATGTCGATCCCGAGCCGGGACGCGGCCGACTCGGCCTCGGGTGCGAAGTAGTGGGCCCAGCCGATGTCTCGGATGATGGGACAGGCGTGGGCCATGAGCTCGTCGGTGTTCATGGCCGCAGGCTACCGCCGGTGACGGGCCCCGCCACTCGCTCCGGTCGCGGCCGTCCCCCTACTCTCCCGATTCGTCCGATTCGTCCGATTCGTCCGATTCGTCCGATTCGTCGGGCACGGTGAATGCGGTGGGTGCAGGAGGACGGGCGGTCCCCGTCGCCGCCCGTCGACGTGCCCGGCGGATGACGAACAGCACCACCCCCCCGACCACGACGACTGTGCCGGCGACGAGTGTGAACTTCCCGACCCGCTCCGCCAGGACCAGGTCCCGCTGAATCGACTCCAGGTCGTCCTCGACCACGTCGAGCACGTCGGACACCGCCCGCAACGGTGGGAGCGTCGGCTTGTCCGGTGGAGCAGATCGCACGGAACAGTGTCTACCCCGGCGCCGGAATGGCGTCTACCGGTCCCCGTCTACCGGTCCCCGTCGCCCGGTTCCTGTCGCCCGGCACCGGCGTGGGCCCAGGCACCGCGGCCGGGACGGCACTCGGTACCGCTCCCGGCTTCAGCGGATGTTCTGGAGGCTCCGGGCCGCCATCGACAGGTAGTCCAGGAGCTCGGCCCGGTCGTCGGGCGCCATGCCCAGTGAATCCACGGCGGCGGTCATGTGGCGCATCCACGCCTCGGCCTCGGCCGCCCCGATGACGAACGGAGCGTGGCGCGCCCGCAGGCGCGGGTGGCCCCGGACCTGGTTGTAGGTGTCCGGGCCACCCCAGTACTGGCCGAGGAAGAGGGCCAGGTGGGCTCTGGACTCGGCCAGGTCGTCGGGGTACATCGGGCGCAGCAGCGCATCGGTGGCGACCCCCACGTAGAACTGCTCGACGAGCGCGTCGAAGAACGGCTGGCCGCCCCATCGCTCGAACGGGGTCCCTTCCGACTTCCGTGTCAGCCGCACATCCCGACTGTAGGCGGTACGCGATTAGCCTCTGCCCCGGGCAGAACGCGTTCCACCCCGGGAACCGGGCCCGTCGACGGGAGGTCGCCATGTTCGAGTGGTCCGAGGAGCAGCTGATGGTGCGGGACGCCATCCGTCGGTTCATCGAGGCGGAGGTGGTGCCGCAGATCGACGCCGTCGAGCACGAGGGCGTGCCCCCCTACGACATCATCCGGAAGATGTACGCCACGTTCGGCATGGACCAGATGGCGCGGGACCGCTTCAAGAAGCAGCTCGAGCGCAAGGCCGCCGGCACCATCGAGACGCCCGAGGAGCGTGCCGAGCGGGCCGGTGACGGCGGCGCGGCGGCCATGACCCTCATCCCGATCATCGAGCTGTGCCACCACTGCCCCGGCATCGTGACCTCGATGGGCGTGAGCGTCGGTCTGGCCGCCGGCACCATCATGAAGGGCGGCACCCCGGCCCAGATGGAGCGGTGGGGCCTCGACCTGCTGACCACGGAGAAGATCGGCGCCTGGGCCATCACCGAGCCCAATTCGGGCTCGGACGCCCTCGGCGGCATGACCACCATGGCCCGCCGCGACGAGGACGAATACGTCATCAACGGCTCGAAGACCTGGATCACCAACGGCCCCTACGCCGACACCATCGTGCTCTACGCCAAGCTGGACGACGGGTCGGACACCCCCGTCCGGGACCGGCCGGTGCTCACCTTCATCCTCGACAAGGGGACGCCCGGCCTCGAGCAGTCGAAGCCGCTGCGCAAGATGGGCCTCCACTCGTCCCCGACCGGCGAGCTGTTCCTGTCCGACGTCCGGGTCGGCCGCGACCACCTGCTCGGCGAGCAGGAGCAGCGGGGCGGAGCAGGGCGCGAGTCGGCCAAGTCCAACTTCGTGACCGAGCGAGCCGGCGTTGCCGCCATGTCGCTCGGTGTCATCGAGGAGTGCCTCAAGCTCTCGGTGCAGTACGCCAAGGACCGCGTCCTGTGGGGTACCCCGATCGGCGAGTTCCAGCTCATCCAGCTCAAGCTGGCCAAGATGGAGATCGCCCGTCTCAACGTCGAGAACCTCGTATTCCGCCACATCGAGACTTCGGCAGCCGGCAAGGACCTGACCCTCGCCGAGGCCTCGGCCCTCAAGCTCTACTCGGCGCAGGCCGCCTCCGAAGTGGCGATGGAGGCCGTCCAGCTGATGGGTGGCAACGGCTACACGGCCGAGTTCCGGGTCGAGCAGCTGGCTCGGGACGCCAAGGTCTTCCAGATCTACGCCGGTACCGACGAGATCCAGGTCACCCACATCGCGAAGGACCTGCTCCGCCGGTAGGCGGCGCCGCTCCGCCCATCCGCCCATCCGCCCTTCCGCCCATCCAGTTGGGCCCGACGCCAGGAGCACACTGTGGCCCACGACATCGCGGGGGACCCTCGCATCGATCCCCGCATCAAGGCGATCCTCACCGCCATCCCACCGCTGGCGGTCTCCGACGTGGCCAGCCGCGACGAGCTCATCGCCGAGGCCAACACGCCGGAGGCACTGAAGGGGGCCGAGGTGTTCCGGGCGTTCATGGACCTCTGCGACACCGAGGAGTCCGCCCCCTCGACCGGCCTGCGGGTCCACACCGAGGAGATCGAATCCTCGCCCGACGGCAACACGATCCGGCTCCAAGTGGTCCGTCCGGACACGGACGCGACGGTGGCGTGCGTCTACTACATCCACGGCGGCGGCATGACCAACCTGTCGTGCTTCGACGGCATGTACCGGGGCTGGAGCAAGATCATCGCCGCCAACGGCGTCGCCGTCGTCCTCGTCGACTTCCGCAATGCGGTGAGCGCCTCCTCGGTGCCCGAGGTGGCGCCCTACCCGGCAGGCCTGAACGACTGCATCTCGGGGTTCCACTGGACCGTCGCCCATGCCGATCACCTGGGCATCGACCCGGGCCGCATCGTCATCGCCGGCGAGAGCGGCGGTGGCAACCTCACCCTCGCCAGCGGCATGTCCCTCCTGCGCTCCGGGCACATCGACCGGGTGAAGGGCCTCTACGCCTTGTGTCCCTACATCGCCGGCGCGTGGCCCCAGGACCGGCTCCCGTCGTCGACCCAGAACGAGGGCATCCTGCTGAGCCTCCACTCCAACCGGGGGCGAATGGGGTACGGCATCGAGGCGTTCGAAGCCGGCGATCCGTTGGCGTGGCCGCTGTTCGCCACCGTCGACGACGTCGCCGGGCTCCCGCCGGTCGTCATCAGCGTCAACGAGTGCGACCCGCTGCGCGACGAAGGCATCCAGTTCTACCGACTGCTCATGCAGGCCGGGGTGGCGGCACGGTGCCGCCAGCAGATGGGCACCATGCACGGCACCGAGATCTTCACCATCGCCTGCCCCGACGTCAGTCGCGATTCGGCACGCGACCTGGCCGCGTTCGCCCGCGACTGAGTCACGGGTCGGCCCGTCCGCCGAGCCCGTCCCCGGGCCCATCCCCCGGGCCCATCCCCCGGGCCCATCGGCCGGACCCGTCCCTCGGGCCCATCCGCCGGAGCCCACTGCCGAATCCCTCCGCCGGACCGGTCCCCGGGCCCATCCGCGGGACCCCACTGTTCCCGAACCCCTCCGCCGGACCTCCCGGACGTCCGCCCGCTCAGTCCGTGGATGCGGACCCGTCATCGGCCGGGGGACGGACCGAGGAGGCGACGGCGGCGACCAGACCGGCCACGGCCACGTCGTGGGCCACGGTGATGGCATTGACCATGGCCACGGAGGTCGACGACCCGTGGCTGATGACGCATACGCCGTCCACGCCGAGCAGCATGGCGCCCCCGGTCTCCTCGGGGTCGAGCCGGGCGGCCAGCGGGAGCAGGTGCGGGAACAGCACGCCGGCGGCGTCGGCCACCTCGGGGAGGGTGAGGATCCCGGTGAGCGCCGACATCAGGAAGCGCAGTGTGCCCTCCAGTGTCTTCAGGGCCACGTTGCCGGTGAACCCGTCGGTGACGATGACGTCGGCCTGGTCCTCGAAGAAGTCCCGGCCCTCGACGTTGCCGACGAACTCGAAGTCCCCGTGGCCGCCCTCGGCCAGGAGTGCGTGGGTCTCCTTCACCAGCGGTGTCCCCTTCGACTTCTCCTCGCCGATCGACAGCAGCGCCACCCGGGGCCGCCGCACCCCGTAGCGCGCCGTCGAGTAGGCCGCGCCCATCTGGGCGAACTGGATCAGCATGGGCACCGAGGTCTCGGCGTTGGCCCCGGAATCCAGCAGCACCGTCGGATGGGCCTTCTTGAGGTCGGGGATCGGTGTGGCGATGGCCGGCCGGATCACCCCGGGCAGTCGGCCCATCCGCAGCAGGGCGGAGGCCATCGTGGCCCCGGTGTTCCCGGCCGAGACCATGGCCATCGCCTGGCCGTCGCGCACCGCCTCGGCGGCGCGCACCAGGGACGAGTCCTTCTTCTTCCGGACACCGTGGCCAGGGTCGTCATCCATGCCGATGACCTCGGTGCAGTAGAGCAACGGGAGTCCGCCGGTATCGCCCATCTGCCCCTCGACGCCCACGAGCAGCACCCCGATGTCGCCTGCTTCGGCGATCCGACGCGCTCCGGCGACGATCTCACCGGGTGCCTTGTCGCCGCCCATCGCGTCGACCGCGACCGGGAGCGCTGCGAACGCCTCCCCCTCCGGCCGGGACCCGCCCCGCGCCACTAGTCGACGTCGATGGCCTGACGGCCCTTGTACCAGCCGCAGTTGGGGCACACGACGTGCGGGAGCTTGGCGGTCGTGCACTGGGGGCACACCGAGCGTGCCGGCGCCTTCAGCACCCAGTTGGATGCCCGGCGGCTGCGGCTCTTCGCCTTGGAGGTCTTCTTCTTCGGAACGGCCATAAGGGGTACATCCTAGGTCAGATCGGGGGGCCCTCGTCGCGCAGCGCGTCGAGTGCGGCCCACCTCGGGTCGCCCACGGGTGCACAGCCGCACGTCTCCGTGTTGCGATTGGCCCCGCACGTCGGGCACAGCCCGGCGCAGTCGTCGGCGCACAGGGGGGCGAGCGGGAGCTCGAGCAGGACGGCGTCCCTGGCCAGGGGCTCGAGGTCGAGCTCGTCGCCCTCCAACGGGTAGGCCTCCTCGTCCCGGTCGGTGCCCCCTCTGGGGGCGAAGCGCTCCCGGACCCGGGCCGACATCCGGCCCGCGACCGGTCCACCGCAGCGCCGGCACTCGCCGTGCCACCCAGCGGTCACCGTGCCGTCGACCGTGATCCCGCCGGGGTAGGAGGCGAGGGTGACGTCGAGGACCACCGGCTCGTCGTCCGGGACGACCACCGACACCGCCCCGAGCCCCGGGATCAGCCCTTCGCGGTGCTCGACCCGGGTCGCCCCGTTCTGCTTGCGCAGCGCGGCCACCTGCACCAGGAAGGGCCGTCGCACACGTCGCAACTCCTCGACGGGAACCGCGGCCGGGGGGCCGGCATCGTCAGGAACGGCCACAGGAGGGCTCAGGAGAGGTCCTGATCGAAGAACCCTTCCAGCTCGTCGTCGGAGCCGGGCCCGCCCACAGCCAGGGACGTGTCGCCCTGGTCCCCGATCTCCACGGCCGGGATCGGGCTGACCTGGAGCTTTTCGCGGCCGGCCTGGACCGTCTTCATCGTCCGGTCGAGCACGATCTCGAAGCTGGCCAGCTTCTTGTCGGCGTAGTCCTCGGCCTCGTGGCGGAGTCGACGGGCCTCCTCGTTGGCATCGTCGAGGATGCGCTGGGCCACGTGGTTGGCCTGGCGCACGACCTCGGTGCGCTGGACCATGCGCTCGGTCTGGACGCGCGCCTCCTCCACGATGCCGGCAGCCTTGCGGTGGGTCTCGGCCAGGTAGTCCTCGCGCTCCTTGAGCATCCAACGGGCCTGCTTGATCTCCTCGGGCATGCGCTCGAGTGCGGCCTCGAGCAGCTCGACGAGCTCGTCGCGCTCGACCCGCACCGACGAAGACAGCGGCATCGGCTTGGCCGTCAGCACCACGTCGAGCGCGCTCCGGATGTACGCCTCGGCGTCCGCCTGCTCGCCGTCGGCCACCTCCTGTTCCAGGTCGTCGAACAGGTCACTCATCGGCGAACTTCTCGTCGAGGCGCTGGGCGACCACCTTCGGCACGAACGCGGTGACGTCGCCGCCGAAGCGCGCCACTTCGCGCAGGAGCCGCGAGGCGATGAACGAGTGGGCCGAGCTGGTCGGGATGAAGAGGGTCTCGACCCCGGACAGCTGCTTGTTCATCTGGGCCATCTGGAGCTCGTTCTCGAAGTCGGAAACGGCGCGCAGACCCTTGACGATGGCGCTGGCCCCGACCTCCTGGGCGACGTTCACCACCAGGGTGGACATGGTCACCACCCGCACGTTGGCAAGGTGGAACACGGTCTCCTCGAGCATCTCGCGGCGCTCGTCGTCATCGAAGAGCGCCTCGTTCTTCTGCGGGTTGCGCAGCGCGGCCACGACCACCTCGTCGAAGAGTCGGGAGGCCCGCTCGATCACTTCGAGATGCCCGTTGTGGACCGGGTCGAACGACCCCGGGATGAGCGCAATCCTCACGTGGCACCTTTCTGGGTCGCAGGCTCCGGACGGACGACCGTGACGATGGTACCCCCATAGCGCTTCGATCTGAGAACCTCCCAGCCGTCGGGAGCGCCGATCTCGGTGCCCGATTCGAGCACGACGAGGTCGGCGGGCAGGCGCGCCACCAGGGTCTCCCAGCCGGCGTACCCGTAGGGCGGGTCGCACAGCACGATGTCGTAGCGCGCCACGGTCCGGGTCAACCAGGCGTCGACGTCGGCACGGGTCACGGTGGCTTCCCCACGCGCCTCGGCATCGGCCAGCCCCACCGACACCAGATTCGCCCGGATGGCTTCGACCGAACGGAGGTCCTGCTCGACGAAGGTGACCGATGCCGCCCCCCGGGACAGGGCCTCGATGCCGAGGGCACCGGTGCCGGCGAACAGGTCGGCGACCCGCATGCCGTCGACGCCGCCGAGGCTGAAGAGCATGCTGAAGACCGCCTCGCGCACCCGGTCCGAGGTGGGACGCACATTGGCGCCGACCGGCGCGGCCAGGCGCCGGCCCCGGTACTCGCCACCGATCACGCGCATCGGTCCACCCTACCGGCGGGACCTCGCCCGCCGGCAGCGCCCGTACGGGACGGCGGGGTGCCCGGATGCGGGCCGACAGATACAGGCCGACAGTGGGGTGTCAGGCCTCGGGTGGAGTGCCCTGGCCCCTCGACCGGGCGCGGTAGCTCTCGCCGAGCTCGGCGAACAGACCACTGTCGCGGGCGCCGATGAGCTGCCACGCCCGGGCGATGCCCACGATGAAGAGCACGATCGTCACCACGGCCAGGCCGGTGACATGGCCGGTGGCGCGGGGGTCGCGGGTCAACTGCACGCCGAGGATGACCTGGTAGGCGAATACTGCGGCCTGCAGGACGAGCCGTCCCGTCAGGCGGCGGCGCGTCCGGCCCGGCGGTCCCTCCCGCAGCAGGTAGGCACCCAGGGCGACGCAACTGGAGAGGCTCACCAGCCCGACGACGATTGCGGTCTGGCCCAGGTCGATGTCCGGGATCAGGGCGAACAGGGAAAGGACCAGCGCATCGATGAGCGCCGAGAAGGCGATCCCGGCTCGCACGTCGGTCTGGATCCGGACGTCCCGGTCCTCGAGGGAGGGCGCTACCGAGATGGCGACGAAGAGCAGCCCGATGAGCGCCCCGGCGACCGCGGCCGTGGTGGCGAAGAAGGTGGTGAAGTCGGCGGGGACCACGGTCGGGACGGTAATCCACGCAGGGCGTCAAGAGGGCGACCGGCAACGGCGGCCGGGTCGGCAGGGCTCGGCGGGCCGGGCCGAGCGGCCGGGTCGGCAGGGCTCGGCGGGTCGGGCCGAGCGGCCGGGTCGGCAGGGCTCGGCGGGCCGGGCCCCGGGCGATCCGCCTCAGCTCTTGAAGAGGAACTCGGCCTCGTCGTCGTCGACGAACAGGCGCAGCTCCTCGGACAGCAGTCGGTGGTCCTCGAGCCGGGGGTCGGTCTCGACCAGCTCGACGGCCAGGCCCCGGGCGTCGACCACCAGGTCGCGGTCGGACAGCAGCTTGGCCAGCTTGAGGTCCGACCGGCCCTTCTGGCGGGCGCCGAGGAGGGTCCCCTCCCCCCGGAGCTCGAGGTCGACGTCGGCCAGGGCGAAGCCGTCGGTGCTGCGTTCCAGGGCCTCGAGCCGGGCGATCGCCTCCGGCGAGTCGGCCCCGGACAGCAGGAAGCACCACGCGGCCTCCCCGCTGCGTCCGACACGGCCCCTCAGCTGGTGGAGCTGGGCGATACCGAACCGGTCGGCGTCCTCGACGATCATCACCGACGCGTCGGGGATGTCGACACCGACCTCGATGACCGTCGTCGCCACCAGCACGTCGAGGTCGCCCGAGCGGAACGCCTCCATGGCCTGCTCCTTGGCGGCGGGGCGCATCTGCCCGTGCAGGAGGCCGACCCGGAGCCCGGCGAGCTCGTGGTCGGCCAGCCGCTCGGCCTCGGCCGTGACCGAGGCCGCCTCCACCTTCTCGGAGCCCTCGACCAGTGGACACACGACGAACGCACGGTGCCCGGTACCCACCTGTTCCCGCACCCGGGACCACGCCTGTTCGACCTCCAACGGTGTGCGCAGCCACGACGTGGCCACGGGCCGACGCCCCGGGGGCAGTTCGTCGACGACCGTCATGTCCAGGTCGCCGAAGACGACCATGGCCGCCGTGCGCGGGATGGGCGTGGCCGTCATGACCAGGAGGTCCGGGTCGCGGCCCGTGCCGTCGGTGCCCCGGCCCTTGTCCCGCAGCGCGGCCCGCTGCTCCACACCGAAGCGGTGCTGCTCGTCGATGACCACCACGCCCAGCGACCCGAAGACGACCCGGTCGGTCAGGAGGGCGTGCGTGCCGACGAGGAGGTCGACCGATCCGTCGGCCAGGCCGGCGTGGACGGACGCCCGCTCGGCCGCCGGCGTCCGGCTCGTCAGGAGCGCTACCCGCAGGGGACGACGGCCCTCGAGGGTCGTCGGGTCGGGCACGTCCAGGCCGGCGACGAGCCGTCGGACCTCGGTGGCGTGCTGCTCGGCGAGGACCTCGGTGGGGGCCATGAGCGCGCCTTGGTGGCCGCCCTCGACGCCGATGAGGAGGGCGGCGACGGCGACGACCGTCTTGCCGGCCCCGACGTCACCCTGCAGGAGGCGGTGCATGGGCAGGGGCCCGCCCAGGTCGTCGGCCAGGTCGCCGATGGCCCGGGTCTGGGCGCCGGTGAGCGGGAACGGGAGACCGTCCGTGAAGCGGTGGACCAGTGTGGGCGAGCCGTCGGTCCGCACCAACGTGTGGCGGATGCCGCGCGCGTCCTCGTGGAGCCGCTGCCGCCGGAGCACGAGCGCGAGCTGCAGGCGCAGGAGTTCGTCGAAGGCCAGGCGCCTCCGGGCGGGCTCGACCTCGTCCATGGTGGCCGGCCGGTGGATGCCGGCGAACGCGGCCGTGCGGTCGAGGAGCCCGAACCGTCCCCGCGTCGCGTCGTCCACGGGATCGGCGAACGGTCCCGCACGGTCGAGCGCCTCGTGGACCAGCCGGCCGATGCGTGCCGAGGTCAGGGCGGCCTTGTCGCTCAGCGGGTAGACGGGGTAGATCCGGCCGGACGACGGACCGTCGTCCCCGGTGGCTCCCTCGTCGGCCCCCCGGAGCACCTCGACGGTGGGATTCACCAGCTGGAGCCGGTCCCGGTAGGAGCTGACCGGGCCGAAGGCGAGCACGAGGGCACCCACGGGGAGCTGCTTGGCCCGCCACGGCTGGTTGAAGAAGACGGCGGCGATGCGCCCGTTGCGGTCGGCCAGATCGACCTGGACCCGTGCCGGAGCCCGTCGCCCGCGGCCGCCCCGGGGTGGCGGGGCGCTGACCCGGGTCACGGTGGCCAGGACCGTCGCCCGCTCCCCCTCGACCAGTCGGTCGATGGTCACCATGCGGGTGCCGTCGATGTAGCGGCGCGGGTAGTGGGCGACCAGGTCGAGGACGGTCGTGACCCCGAGCTCGGCGAGGTCGGCGGCGACCCCGGCGCCCACACCGCGCAGGACGGTGACGGGCAGTTCGGCCAGCTGGCCGAGGCGCCTCCCGGCGGGGGCGCCGGCGACCCCCGTCCCCGACGCGGGGCCGGTCACCGGCGGGCCGTCCCGGGCCGTTGCGTCACTCGATCGAGAACAGGTACGGGTAGAGCGGCTGGCCGCCGTGGTGGACCTCGGTCTCCACCGACGGACGTGCTTCCTTCAGCCACTCGGTGATGCGCCGGGTGTCGGCCGCTCCCGAGCCCTCGCCCTCGATGATGGTGACCAGGTCGTGGGTGTCGTCCACCAGGACGTCGAGCAGGGCGCACGAGGCGTCCGACAGCGTCTCCCCCACCACCTCGATGCCGTCGCGGGACAGGCCGAGCCAGTCGCCGGTGCGTACGCTCCCGGCAGGGGTCTCGGAGTCGCGGACGGCCCGGGTCACCTCGCCCGGGACCACCTTTCGGGCGGTCGCCTCCATGGCAGCGGCGTTGGCCTCGCCGCCCGCCTCGGGGTCGTAGGCGAGCAGGGCGGCGAACCCCTCGGCGATGGTCTCCGTGGGCACCACCCACACCCGCTTGGCGCTGAGTTCGTCGACCCGGTTGGCCACCGGGCGGATGTTGCCGTTGTTGGGGAGGACGATCACCTCCTCGGAAGGGAGCTCGTCGACGGCCTCCACCAGCTCGGCGATGGACGGATTCATCGACTGGCCGCCGGCGATCAGGCGCTGGACCCCGAGGGAGCGGAAGATCCTCCCGATGCCGTCGCCGCTGGCCACGGCCACCACGCCGGTGACCGGTGTCGGGCCGAGGGGCGCTTCGGAGGGTCCGGAGGAGACGTCGCCCGCGCCCTCGCGCACCCAGCGCTCCTCCTCGACCTCCTCCAGAAGGTCGGTGACCCGGATGTTGCGGGGCCGCCCGGCATCGAGGCTGGCCTCGATCGCCGGGCCCACCTCGTCGGTGTGGATGTGGCAATTCCACAGGCCGTCGCCGCCCACGACGACGATGGAGTCGCCCAGGCCGGCCCACACCTCCTTGAACGCAGGGATGGTGCCGTCGGGGGCCTCGAGGAGGTACATGACCTCGTAGCGCAGTCCCGCCAGTGCGATGTCGGCGTCGCTCGCCTCCCCGGTGCCGACAGCCGCGGCCTCGACCCCCGTCACCACGTCGGGCAGCTCGGGCGGGACCGGCATGGCGCGCCCGTCGACAACGTTCAGCAGCGCGTCGAACAGGAGGACGTAGCCGGTGCCCCCGGCGTCCACCACGCCGGCCCGGGCGAGGACCGGCAGCAGCGACGGGGTGCGCTCGAGCGCCTCGACCGCACCGGCACGGGCCGCCTCGGCCACCCCGAGCAGGGACGCCCCGTCGTCGGCGGCGGAGCGCGCCGCCTCGGCCGCCCCCCGGGCCACCGTCAGGATGGTCCCCTCCACCGGGCGCATGACGGCCTCGCGGGCGAGTTCGTCGGCGGTGGTCAGCGCGGCGGCGAGCTCCTTCGCCCCCGGACGCCCCCCCGGCGAGTCCAGGCCGTCGGACAGTCCCCGGAGGAGCTGGGACAGGATTACACCCGAATTGCCACGGGCACCCATGAGCGACCCGTGGGCGATCGCTCGGCAGGCGGCCGACAGCTCCGGGCGGTCGAGGCCGTCGAGCTCGGAGGCGACGGACTCCAGCGTGAGGGCCATGTTCGTGCCCGTGTCGCCGTCCGGGACGGGGTAGACGTTGAGCCGGTTGATCAGCTGCTGGTGACTGCGCAGGCCGTCCCGGAACGTGCCGATCACGCGGCAGAGCTCCGCTGCATCCAAGGCGTCGAGGGCGACCATGGGCAGGATGCTAACCTTTGCGACTTACCCAGAGGTTCTTAGAGGAAGTCGGAGTGTCATGGCAGCGGTGTGCGAGGTCTGCGGCAAGAAGCCGTCGTTCGGAATGAACATCAGTCACTCCCACCGGCGGACGAAGCGTCGTTGGGATCCCAACATCCAGAAGGTGCGCGCCGTCGTCGACGGGGCCCCGAAGCGTCTGAACGTCTGCACCTCGTGCATCCGCTCGGGCAAGGTCACCAAGCGCCCGATCCGCACCTTCCCGGGCTGACCGGACGCCGGCCCGGGCACCGGCGGTCCCTGGTCCCCCG
>DATLRE010000067.1:0-13461 GCA_035534835.1 Acidimicrobiales bacterium | reverse complement strand
GGCAGATCGGGCAGTTCGAAGTCGTGGCCGGGCCCGCTGACGGGTCGGCGTTCGTGGTCGTGGTCGTGGTCGTGGTCGTGGTCGTGGTCGTGGTCCGGACCGGTCCGCCGCCCGTGAACGTGGGCTTCCTGCCCCGGTGTCAGCGGGTGGGAGTGGGCGGGTCCGGCGCCGTGGCGATGGCTGTGCGTGTGGCCGTGGCCGTGGCCATGGCTGTGGGCCCGGCCCTGGTTGTGGCGGTGGGCTCGCTTGACGTCGACGTGAGCGCGTTGCCCCGCCGTGGCGTGGTTGTGGGTGTGCCCGTGGCTGTTCGGCTGCGACTTCGTCCTATTCGACATGGTCCAACCAGTCCTTGTACTGGTCGACCTCCCCTCGCACGGTGGCGAAGTAGGTCTGCTGGAGTTGGCGGGTGATCGGTCCCGGCTTCCCCGAGCCCACCGGCCGGTCGTCCACCGCCCGGATGGGGACCACCTCGGCGGCCGTACCGGTCAGGAACGCCTCGTCCGCCGTGTACAGGTCGGTCCGGATCAGCTGCTGGTAGTGGACCTCGTGACCCAGGTCCCGGGCGATGGTCTCCACCGACTTCTGGGTGATCCCCTCGAGGGCGCCCGAGTCCGAGCTGGGTGGTGTGAGCAGCTTCCCGTCGCGCACCACGAAGATGTTCTCGCCCGTGCACTCGCTCACGTTGCCGTCGGGGGCGAGCAGGATCGCCTCGTCGTAGCCGGCCTTGATGGCCTCGACCTTGGCCAGCGACGAGTTCACGTACATGCCGGTGCCCTTGGCCGCGGTGGGGACCGCGTTGGGGTCGTGACGCCGCCAGGAGGAGACCTTCATCGAGACCCCGTTGGCCACGCCTTCGTCCCCCAGGTACGTGCCCCACGGCCAGCAGGCGATGGAGACGTTGACCGGGGAGGGGATCGGGTTCAGGCCCATCTCGCCGTAGCCGAGGTAGACCAACGGGCGGATGTAGCAGCCGTCGGCCATCCCGTTGATCCGCACCAGCTCGCGGGTCGCCTCGACGATGTCGTCCACGCTGAAGGGGATGTCGATGAGGAAGACCGAGGCCGACACGAACAGTCGCTCGATGTGGTCGCGCAGGCGGAACACGGCCACGCCGCGGTCGGTCGGGTAGGCACGGATGCCCTCGAACACGCCGGAGCCGTAGTGCATGGTGTGGGTGAGCACGTGCACGGTCGCATCGGCCCAGTCGACGAACTCTCCGTCCATCCAGATCTTGTCGGTGGGGGTGATGGGCATGGCTCAGAGCCTTTCTGCGATGGCGTCGCCGATCTCGGTTGTCGAGAGCGTCGGGTCGGGTGTGGAATTGATGAAGTCGGTGACGGCGGACGTGACCTTGGCTGCGGCCTCGGTCTCGCCCAGGAAGTCGAGCATGAGCGCCGCCGAGCGGATGGCGGCGGCCGGATTGGCCTTGCCGGTGCCGGCGATGTCGTGGGCCGCCCCGTGTACCGGCTCGAACATCGACGGCCCGGTCCGATCCGGGTTGAGGTTCGCCGAGGCGGCGTAGCCGATGCCGCCGGCCACGGCGCCGGCCAGGTCGGTGATGATGTCGCCGAACAGGTTGTCGGTCACGATCACGTCGTAGCGCGCCGGATCCTCGACGAGATAGATGCAGGTCGCGTCCACGTGGTTGTAGTCACGGGAGACGTCCGGGTAGTCGGGCGCCACCTCGTCCACGGTGCGCTGCCAGAGGTCACCGGCGAAGGTCAGTACGTTGGTCTTGTGCACGAGCGTGAGGTGCTTGCGCTCCCGGGTGGCGGCGAGGGCGAACGCGTACCGGGCGCAGCGCTCGACACCGTGCCGGGTGTTGACAGACCCCTGGGTAGCGACCTCGAACGGCGTGCCCTTGCGCAGGAACCCGCCCTCGCCGGCGTAGGTGCCCTCCGTGTTCTCGCGGATCACGACGAAGTCGCAGTCCGGCGAGGGCGCCCCGGGGACCCCGGTGAAGGGCCGCAGGTTGATGTACAGGTCGAGGGCGAACCGCAGGCGGAGCAGCATGCCCCGCTCCAGCGTTCCCGGGGGCACCTCGGTCGAGCCGACGGCCGCGCCGATGGCGCCGAGGAGGACGGCGTCCTGGCCACGCAATTCCTCCAGCACGCTGTCGGGCAGGACGTCGCCCGTGCGGATGTAGCGGTCGGCACCGAGGTCGTACTCGGTGGTCTCGAGGGCGACCCCGGCGGCGCGGACCACCTTGAGGGCCTCGGCCGTGACCTCGGGTCCGATGCCGTCGCCACCGATCACGCCCACCTTGTACTTGCTCACGTTCTGCTGTCCTTGTCTGCTCGGTCGTCTGCTCGGTCTGTGTCTACGTCGTCGGATCCGGTACCGGGTGCATCCTGCGCCCGGCCGGGTTGTGACCGTACCGGTCGGTCCCGGCGCACCCCCCGTCCCGAAATTGAAAAACCGCCCACCAGGTGGACGGTCAGGAGGCACACACCGGGAACGGTAGGTGCCTAGTCGATAATGCTTACGGAGACGCGTCGGGACGATTCGCTGCGCTGCATCCCTCCAGTGTCGCCGGTGCGACCCGCGCCGTCAACCCCGGGACCCCTCGGGCAGATCGGTGCACCGGGCGACGGGTCCTCCCCCGGTGTGCAGGTCGGCCCAGGCCAGCGCACCCTCGCGCAGGCAGCGCGAGGCCGGACCCCGGCACTCGACGACGGTCGAGGGCGTTCCGTCGCACCGCCCGCCGTCCAGCACGACCACCGGCTGGTCCGACCCCGCGAACACCGCCGTCACCTCGTCCGCCGTGGTGGCCGGGGCCGCACCGTGCAGATTGGCGCTGGTCACCGCCAGGGGGCCGAGGAGCTCGCACAGCGCGACCACGACCGGGTGGTCGGGTCGTCGGACCCCGACGGTCTGGCGGGCGGCGGGCGGACCACCGAGGTCCACCGTGAACCCGGGTCGGCGGGGCACTACCAGCGTGAGCGGACCCGGCCAGAACCGCGCGGCCAGTTCCGCGGCGGCCGGCCCGAGCGTGCCGGCGACCAGGGCCACCTGTTCGGGTCCGGCGACCAGGACGGGCAGCGGCACGTCGTCGGGGCGGCCCTTCAGTGCGAACAGGCGGGCCACCGCCTCGGGCTGGGACGGATCGACGGCCAACCCGTAGACGGTGTCGGTCGGTACGGCCACCACGGCGCCGTCGGCCAGTGCGGCCGCGGCGAGGCGCAGCGACGCCGGCTCCCCCGCCGCCAGCAGCTGACCGCTCACCGCTCGGCCACCAGCATGCGCAGACGGCCGGCGAGATCATGAGCCGTCCCCACGCGTGCGAAGCCGGCACGGCGAGCCGCGTCGATCGCGCCGTAGGCCTGGGAGGGGGCCAGCTCCACCACCAACGCCCCCGCCGGGCGCAGCCAGCGGGCTGCGCCGGCCACGACGGCCTCGACGTCCGCCATGCCGGCCACTCCCGAGACCCCCCGGGCCGCGACCAGGGCATCCACCGGCTCCCAGTCCCGAACCTCGGGATCGAGGCCGGCGTACTCCTCGGGGGAGACGTACGGCGGGTTGGACACCACCAGGTCCACGCGGCGGGCCAGGCGGTCCGGGAGAGCGTCGAACCACGCGCCCACTGCCGTGGTCACCCGGGCGGCCGCGGCCGGGTCGACCGCCGCCAGTGCGACGAGGTTCGCCCGGGCCACCTCCACCGCGTCCGCGGAACGGTCCGTCGCCCAGATCTCGAGCGGGAGGGCCGGCGCAGGGCCCACACCCTCCACCGCCAGCGACAGGGCGATGGCGCCCGAGCCGGTCCCGAGGTCCACGCAGACGAGCGGTCCGTCGCCGGGACCGCGCCCCGCCGCCATCCGCCCCAGCTCGGCCAGGGCCACCTCCACCACCTGCTCGGTCTCGGACCGGGGGATCAGCACCCGGCGGTCCACGGCCAATTCGAGCAGGCGGAACTGCCAAGTGCCGAGTACGTACTGGAGCGGCTCGCCCGAGCTCCGGCGTCCGGCGAGCCCGAGGGCCGCCTCCCGCACCGCCCGCGGGTCACCGGCGGGGCCGTTCCCCCTGGCGTCCCTCCGGGCGTGCTCGACGATCCAGGCCGCCTCCCGCGTCGAGCCGACACGGGCCGTCACCTCGGCCACCAGTCCACCCGGGCCGCCGTGCGGCGCGTCCGCCTGCCCCGGAGCCGGGGTGGAAGGGGCCGTCGGTGCGGCGGCGCGGTCGGACTCCCGGGCCACGCCGTCCTCAGCCGTCGTCCAGCTGCCGGTACCGCTTGTCGGCCATGAGCGCATCGGTCAGCTCGTCGAGGTCGCCCAACAGGATGCGGTCCAGTTTGTGGAGGGTCAGTTTGATGCGGTGGTCGGTGACCCGGTTCTCCTTGAAGTTGTAGGTCCGGATCTTCTCGGAGCGCCCGCCGGTGCCCACCTGGCTCCGGCGCTGCTCCGAGAGCTCGGCGGCCTGGCGGTCCTGCTCGGCCTTCAGGAGGCGGGACCGCAGCACGATCATGGCCTTGGCCCGGTTCTGGATCTGGCTCTTCTCGTCCTGCATGGCCACGACGATCCCCGACGGGAGGTGGGTGATGCGCACCGCCGAGTCGGTCGTGTTGACCGACTGTCCGCCGGGACCGGTCGAGCGGTAGACGTCGATCTTGAGGTCGTTCGGGTCGATGTCGACGTCCACCTCCTCGGCCTCGGGCAGCACGGCGACGGCCGCGGACGACGTGTGGATCCGGCCCTGGGACTCGGTGACGGGCACGCGCTGAACCCGGTGGGGGCCGCCCTCGTGCTCGAGGCGCAGCCAGGCGTCCTCGCCCTTCACCAGGAAGGTGATCTCGTTCAGGCCGTCACGCTCGGACGGGCTGGAGGACAGGACCTCGACCTTCCACCCCTTGGACGCCGCGTACCGGGTGTACATGTCGAAGAGGTCCTTGGCGAACAGGTTGGCCTCCTCCCCTCCCTCGGCCCCACGGATCTCCAGGATCACGTTGCGCCCGGCATTGGGGTCGCGGGGGACGAGCAGCAGGCGGAGCTCCTCCTCGAGGCGCTCGACGTCGGCCTCGGCCTGGGTCACCTCGGCCGCGGCGAGCTCGCGCTCGGCACCGACGGAGTCGGCCACCATCCCGCGAGCAGTCTCGAGGTCGGACCCGGCCGCCTCGAGGCTCCGGAAGCAGCGCACCACCTCGTCGAGCTCGCGATGGCGGCGGGACACCTCGCGCAGACGCTTCGGGTCGGCGGAGAGGCCCGGGTCATTGAGCTCGGCCAGAACCGACTCGTACTCCTCTTCGAGCTCGACCAGGCGGTCCCTCAGGCGGTCGTTGAGCACGGTGGAGAGGGTAGCGTCACCCGCCCGTCACGCCGGCGGTCCGGGTCGTGCCCGCCGAACGCGCGGCCGGGTCGGCAGCGCCGAGGAATTCAGCCCTCGGAGGGGGCGGCGGGCTTCTTCTTCCGACCGGTGGCGGCGTAGCGGCGCTGGAAGCGCTCCACCCGGCCGCCGGAGTCGACGAGCTTCTGCTTGCCGGTGAAGAACGGGTGGCACTCGTTGCAGAGCTCGAGGGTGACCTCGGGCTTGGTCGAGCGGGTGGTGAAGGTGTTCCCGCACGAACAGCGCACCTTGGACTCGGTGTAGACGGGGTGGATGTCGGTCTTCATGGAGATCTCCTGTTGTGGCGGCGCCCCGGCCGGGTACCGCCCGATCGCAGACGTCAGAGTCTATCGGAACTGCTGTGGCCACCGTCCGGCGGTGCGCCGGCGAGGTGCGGCGCCGACCGGGCGGCGACCTGTCGGTCGGGTCAGGTCGGTCGGGTCAGGTCGCCGGGCCCTTCGCGATCTCGGCGAGGAACTCGTCGTTGCTCGCGGTGGTGCGGATCTTGTCCATGAGGAGCTCGAGACCTGCAGCGGCGCTGCCCTCGTTGGCCAGGGCGTTGAGCACCCGGCGGAGCTTCCACACCTGCTGGAGCTGGGACCGGTCGAAGAGCAGCTCCTCGTGGCGGGTCGAGCTGGCGTTGACGTCGATCGACGGGTACAGCCGCCGCTCGGCGAGGCGCCGGTCGAGCCGGAGCTCCATGTTGCCCGTGCCCTTGAACTCCTCGAAGATGACTTCGTCCATCTTGGAGCCGGTCTCCACCAGGGCGGTGGCCAGGATGGTCAGCGAGCCGCCCTCCTCGATGTTGCGGGCCGCGCCGAAGAACTTCTTCGGCGGGTAGAGGGCGCCGGAGTCGACGCCGCCGGACATGATCCGGCCGGTCGCCGGGGCAGCCAGGTTGTACGCACGGGCGAGCCGGGTGATGCCGTCCAGGATGATCACCACGTCGCGGCCGGCCTCCACCAGGCGCTTGGCCCGCTCGATGGTCAGCTCGGCGACGGCGGTGTGCTCGTCGGCCGGTCGGTCGAAGGTGGACGCCACGACCTCGCCCTTCACCGAGCGGCGCATGTCGGTCACTTCCTCGGGACGCTCGTCGACCAGGAGGACCATCAGGTGGACATCGGGGTTGTTGGCCTCGATCGAGTGGGCGATGTGCTTCATCACCGTGGTCTTGCCCGCCTTCGGGGGCGAGACGATGAGTCCGCGCTGGCCCTTGCCGATCGGCGACAGGAGGTCGACGATGCGGGCCGTCATGTTCTCCTTCTCGCCCGGCATCTCGAGGTGCAGCCGCTCGTCGGGAAACAGCGGGGTCAGGTCTTCGAACCGGGGGCGCAGGCGGGCCACCTCGGGGTCCATGCCCGAGACGGAGTCGATCTGGAGCAGCGCCGGGAACTTCTCGGTGGAGCCGGCCGGACGGCAGGAGCCCTCGATGCTGTCACCCTTGCGGAGGGCGAAGCGCCTGGCCTGGCTGATCGAGACGTAGACGTCCTTGGCCGACGGCAGGTAGCCCTCGCACCGGAGGAAGCCGTAGCCCTCGTCGCGCAGGTCGAGCAGGCCGCGCACGGGGATGAGCTCGCCCTGGTACTGCTGGTCCTGGCTGCCGCCGCCCTGCAGATCGCCCTCGGGACCGCCCTGCCGATCGCGCCCGCGACGGCGGCGGTTCGATCGGCGGTTGCCCACGTCGTCGTTGCCGCCACCCTGGTTCTGGTTGCTCCGGTTCCCCTGGTTGTTCCGGTTGTTGCCCTGGCCCCCACCCTGGTTCCGGTTCCCCTGGTTCTGGTTGTTCTGGCTGTTCTGATTGTTCTGGTTGCGGTTGTTGCGGTTGCCCTGGTTCTGGTTGCCGCCCTGGCTCCCGCCCTGGTTGGCCTGTCGTCCCTGGCCCCCGCCGTTCTGACCGGTGCGCGCCGTGTCGGCGCCGGGGTCATCGGACACGGCGGTCCCGGAGGGCGTGTCGGCGGCCGTGGCGCCGCCGGACAGGCCGTCGAAGTCGTAGTCGAGCTCTGCCACCACGTCGGTGGTGGCGGCGTCGTCGGCCGGGCCGAACGACTGTGCCGCAGGGCGGCGCGCCGGGGCCGGGGAGTCGACCAGATCAGCGTGATCACCGTTGATCGACCCCATCCCGCCGGCGGTACCGTCGGCGCCGTTCGACCGGCCGCGCCCCCGGGTCGGGCGCGGAGCCGGCACCTCGGCCGGTCCGTCGTCGACGCCCACACCGGTGGCCTTCAGGATGCCGTCGATGATGTCGGCCTTCTTCGTACGGGTGTTGGTCTTCACAGACAGGGCCTGGGCGATCGCATGGAGCTCGTCGCGCTCCTTGCTCTCCAACACCGAGCGCTCGAGCTGCTGTTCGGCAGTCATCGGCTTCCTCGTTTCAGCATGTCCTCGTTGGCAGAGGGGTGGTCCCCTCCGCCAGGGAAATAAGGGGATGGGGAGGTGGGATCCACGGGACGGGTCCCGGGCGCATCTCCCCCCGACGCCGGACACGGGCTGGTCGAGAGCGTCGATCCAGGAGGTCCCGCCCGCAGGCCCGAACGGGCGTACTGCGGAGGCGAAGGTGAGACCAGCATACAGGTTCCGGCGCCCGACCGGCAACCACCCCGGGGAGCGTCCCGTCCGGACGCCGGCTCGCGGGTCAGAGCGCCAATTCGTGGAGGACCGCGCCCAGGTCGGCGTCGACCACCGTCGGCACACGGATCTGGCTGATGGCGATGTCCGGGTCCTTCAACCCGTGCCCGGTCAGGACGCACACGACGGTGGACCCGGCCCCCAGGCCATCGGGGAGGCCGTTCTTCAGCAGGCCGGCGACCGAGGCTGCGGAGGCCGGTTCGCAGAAGACCGACTCCTCGGTGGCCAGGAACCGGTAGGCGGCCAGGATCTCGTCGTCGGTGACCGAGTCGATGCCACCGCCGGACTCGGACGCGGCCGACGTCGCCCCGTACCAGCTGGCCGGATTGCCGATCCGGATGGCGGTGGCCACCGTGTCGGGGTGCTCGATCGGGTGGCCGGCCACGATGGGGGCCGCTCCCGCCGCCTGGAACCCGAGCATCCGGGGAAGCCGGGTGGACCGGCCGGCCTCCTTGAACTCGAGGTAACCCTTCCAGTAGGCGGTGATGTTGCCGGCGTTGCCGACGGGGATGCAGTGGACGTCGGGGGCGTCGCCCATCTGGTCGACGATCTCGAAGGCGCCCGACTTCTGGCCCTCGATGCGATAGGGGTTCACCGAATTGACCACGGTGACCGGAGCCTGTTCGCCGAGGTCGCGCACGATGTCGAGCGCCTGGTCGAAATTGCCCCGGAGCTGCAGCACCTTGGCCCCGTGGATGAGGGCCTGGGCCAGCTTGCCGAGGGCGATGTGGCCCTCGGGGATCAGGACCGCGCAGGTGAGCCCGGCCCGGGCGCTGAAGGCGGCAGCCGACGCCGACGTGTTGCCGGTCGAGGCGCACACGACCGCCCTGGCTCCCTCCTCGACGGCCTTGGAGATGGCCATGGTCATCCCCCGGTCCTTGAACGACCCGGTCGGGTTGGCGCCCTCGATCTTCAGCAGTACGCGGGCACCGACACGGGCCGACAGCCGGGGTGCCTCGAGGAGCGGGGTTCCGCCCTCGAGCAGCGAGACCACCGGCGTGCCCGACGTGACGGGCAGGAACTCTCGGTACTCCTCGATCACCCCGCGCCAGGTGAGGGCCCGCACGTCCCTTCCGTCCCGGAGACCCCCGCCGCCGGCCGTCACGCCGCACCCACGATCCGCAGGACGCCCCCGATCCGTTCCACCACGTCCAGGCCCGCCAGCGTGGCGAGCGTCGCCCGCACGTCGCCCTCGCGGGCCCGATGGGTCACGAACACCAGGCGCGCCTCGTCGGAGCCGCCCTCCTGTTCGACCGAGCGGATGGACACCCCGTTGTCGCCGAACGCCGTCGTGACCGCGCCGAGCACACCGGGACGGTCGGCCACGTCCATGCTGATGTAGAACCCGGCCTCGAGTTCGTCCTCGGGCACCAGGTGGGCCGGACCCCGTTCGGGGGCCGGTGCCGTGGTGCCCGCCAGGAGGTTCCGGGTGGCGTCGATCAGATCGCCGACCACGGCACTGGCGGTCGGCAGGCCCCCGGCACCCTGTCCGTAGAGCATCAACTCTCCGGCCGCCTCGCCCTCGATGAACACGGCGTTGAACGCGTCGCGCACACCGGACAGCGGATGCGTCCCCGGCACGAGGGCGGGGTGGACCCGCACGGACAGCCCGTCCTCGCCGGAGCGCTCCACGACGGCCAGCAGCTTGATCACGTAGCCGGCGCGCCGGGCGAAGTCCATGTCGGAGGACGTGATCCCCGTGATGCCCTCGCGGAGCACGGCGTCGTCGGACACGTTGTACCCGAACGCGACCCCGGCCAGGATGGCGGCCTTGGCGGCCGCGTCGAAACCCTCCACGTCGGCGGTCGGATCCCGCTCGGCCAGACCCAGGGACTGGGCCTCGGCCAGCACCGTGGCGTAGTCGGCGCCCTGCTCCCCCATCCTGGTGAGGATGAAGTTGGTCGTGCCGTTGACGATGCCCATGACGCTGTGGATGCGCTCACCCGTGAGCGACTCGCGCAGGGCGCGCACCAGCGGGATGGCGCCGGCCACGGCTGCCTCGTAGAGCAGGTCGACACCGCGCTCCCGTGCGAGCGTGCGCAGGCCCACACCGGCGGGCGAGGCGAGCAGCGCCTTGTTGGCCGTCACCACCGGCCGCCCCGCGTCGAGCGCAGCACGCACCAGGTCGCCGGCCGGGTCGAGTCCGCCGATCAGCTCCACAACGATGTCTACGTCCGGATCGGTCACCAGGCCGGCGGCGTCGGACATCAGCAGGGCGCGAGGGACCTGGTCGGGGCGTGGGGCGTCGAGGTCGTGCACGGCGATGCCGGCGATGGTGAACCGGGCGCCCGACTGGACCGCGAGGGCGTCGGCCCGGTCCTGCACGATACCGACGAGGGCGGCGCCCACGTTGCCGCAGCCGAGAATGGCCACGCGGATGTCGCGAGGGGTCATGGGTGCCGAGGTCACCCGGTCACGCTACCGCTTCGGCGGGGGGCCGCCCGTCCGGCGTGGCGGGTCAGACGTCCAGTCGGACGAGGTCGTCGAAGGTCTCCCGACGCACGACGGTGCGCGCCGACCCGTCGGCGACGAACACCACGGAGGGACGGGGCACCTTGTTGTAGTTGGAGGCCATCGAGTGTCCGTAGGCACCGGTCACGGGTGTGCACAGGAGGTCGCCGACGGAAAGGTCGGCGGGTACGAACCCGTCGGCCACCACGACGTCCCCCGTCTCGCAGTGCTTGCCCACGAGCCGGATGGGCATCGGGCGCGGGGCATCGGTCTCGCGCGGCAGGAACGCCTCGTAGCCGCTCCCATAGAGCACCGGACGGGGGTTGTCGCTCATGCCGCCGTCGACGGACACGTACGTACGGTGGCCGGGGACGTCCTTGACCGTGCCCACCGTGTAGAGGGTGACCCCGGCCGCGGCCACGATGGAGCGGCCGGGTTCGGCGGTGACCCGGACGGTGTCGGCGATGCCTGCGCGGCGGCAGGCCTCGCGCACCGAAGCCGCCCACTCGGCCATCGGCGGCGCCTGCTCGCCGTTGACGTAGGCCACCCCCAGGCCGCCACCGACCACCAGTTCGGACAGGCCGAGCGGCGCGAAGAACCCGGCCAGCACGTCGACGGCCTGGGCGAACGGCTCCAGGGCGAAGACCTGACTCCCGAGGTGGGCGTGGACCCCCACGAGTTCGACGACTCCGGCGGCATCGAGTGCAGCGAGCCGGTCGACGGCACGGGTGGCCGCCCCCGACGCCAGCCCGAATCCGAACTTCGAGTCCTCCTGTCCGGTGCGGACGAATTCGTGGGTATGGACCTCGACCCCGGGGGTGACCCGGACGAGCACGCGGGGCCGCCACCGTACGGGCGGCTCGGCGTCCTCGGGTCCGCCGTCGATCGCGGTCGGGTCGGCGACGAGGTGCTCGATCCGGTCGATCTCGTCGAAGGAGTCCACCACGATGCGGCCGACACCGACCGACAGTGCTGCGGCCAGTTCCTCGGTGGACTTGTTGTTCCCGTGCAGGACGAGCCGATCGGCCGGCACGCCCGCGGTCAGCGCCACGTGGAGCTCGCCCCCGGTGGACACGTCGAGGCACATGCCCTCTTCGTAGGCGAGCCTCGCCATGGCCACGCACAGGAACGCCTTGGTCGCGTAGGCCACCCCGTCACCCCAGGCCGCGACCGCGTCGCGGCAGGAGGCCCGCAGGTGGGCCTCGTCGTAGACGAACAGCGGCGTGCCGTGTGCCTCGGCCAGTTCCCCGACGTCGCAGCCGCCGATCGACAGGCGCCCGTCCGCGCCGACGACCGCCGTCGACGGCAGGAGGCCGAGGTCCACCGGACCGGTGGGGACCGGCATCGTCACATCGCCTCGGGCGCCGACACGCCGAGGAGCCCGAGGCCGATTGCCAGTCCGATCCGCGCCGCCTCGACGAGCCAGAGGCGGGCCTGGGCCAGTTCGGGATCGACGTCGTCGGCCAGGATCGGGCAGTCGTGGTAGAAGCCGTGGAAGCACGAGGCCAGCCGCCGCACCCATGTGGTGACCTTGGTGGGCGCCCGATCGACGGCGGCATCGGCCACCACCTCGGGCAGCTCCTCGAGGCACCGGATCACCTCCAGCTCGCGTGGGTGGGTGAGCAGTGACAGGTCCACCTGGGCCAGCGGCGCCCGGGTGATGCCGCGCTCGACGGCCTTGCGCCCGACCCCTGCGATCCGGGCGGTGGCCATCTGGACGTAGAAGACCGGGTTCTCGACGGACTGCTCGCGCACCGTGGCGAGGTCGAACGTGGTCGCCTGGTCGAGCGTGCTCATCAGGCTCAGGATGCGCGTGGCGTCCGGACCGATGTCGGCGATGACGGTGTCGAGGTCGATGGCGTTTCCCGCCCGCTTCCCCATCTTGACCGCCTCGTCTCCGTCCACCAGCGAGACCATCTGGCCCAACTTGACCTCGAGCCGGCCGGGCTCGACGCCGAGGGCCTCCACCCCGGCCATCAGGCTGGCCACCTGCCCGTGGTGGTCGGCGCCGAACACGTCGATGACGCGGTCGAATCCACGGACCAGGAACTTGTCGCGGTGGTAGGCGAGGTCGCCCGCGAGGTAGGTGGCGTCCCCGTTCGCCTTGCGGAGCACCCGGTCGCGTACGTCGCCCAGCTCGGAGGCACGGAACCACGTGGCTCCGTCCTGCTCGAAGACGAGCCCCTTGGCGTCGAGGAGGGCGATCGTCTCGTCGACCGCTCCGCTCTCCTCGATCGAGGCCTGCGAGTACCACTCGTCGAAGACGATTCCCACCGAGGCCAGGGTGGACCGGATGCGCTCGAGGATCCGGTCGGCGGCCCACCGGCCGGCGGCGGTGACGTCATCGGGACCGTCGTACTCGGCGGCCAGATCGGTCACGTACTGGCCCTGGTAGCCGCCCTCGGGGACCTCGTCGCCCCGCTGCCGGGCGAGCAGGCTCATCCCGAGGGTCCGGATCTGCCCGCCGGTGTCGTTGACGTAGTACTCGCGGCTCACCACGTGGCCGCTGCGGGCGAGCACCCGGGCCAGTGCGTCGCCGTAGCTGCCCCACCAGCCGTTGCCCACGTGGATCGGGCCGGTGGGATTGGCGGAGATGAATTCGACCTGGACCTTCTCGCCGTGGCCGACATCGGGGCGGGCGTAGCGCTCCTCGCCCTGGGCGAGCACGGCGGCCAGGGCGTCGTGCAGCCAGCCGTCGTCGAGCCGGAAATTGACGAAGCCGGGCCCGGCGACCTCCACCGTCACCACGTGGTCCGGGAGGGAACGGTCGAGCACGCCGACGACGTCGGTGGCCAGGGCCCGCGGATTCGTCCCCGCCCGCTTGGCCGTCACCAGGGCGACGTTGGTCGACCAGTCGCCGTGCTCCCGGGTGGCGGGGCGCTCGAGGTGGACGTCGTCGGGCGCCACGGCCAGGTCGAGCCCGTGCTCGCCGGCGACCACGGCCACGGCGGCACTCACGGCGTCGGCCAGCCGGTCGCGGAACGGCCGGTAGGCGGGCGCGACGGGTGGGGAGGTGCTGTCGTCGGGAGCGGACATCGTGGTCCGAGGATACGCGGTCCCGGGCCCGCA
>DATLRE010000066.1:0-1292 GCA_035534835.1 Acidimicrobiales bacterium | reverse complement strand
CCGCCGGGCGCCGGGACGCTGATCCGCTCGACGGATCCCGTCGCCCGTGTGTAGGTGTACGCGTCCATCACCCCGTTGGTGTCGTCCGCCACCAGAGCGGCCTCGCTCTCGAAGGCCACCGTCGTACCGTCGCCGCTGATCTTCGGGCCGCCCCCGGCCACCGGCGTCGTCGGCACGGTGATGCCCGACGGCGGGGGCGGGGGCACCGCCTGGCTGCCGTCGGCGTCGACGCTGACCCGGACGGTCGTGCCCGTGGTCCTGTCGTGCACGAAGGCGTCGGTGGCACCGTTGGTGTCCCCCGGCACGAGGTTCGTGGCGTCCGACTCGAAGGCGACCAGCGTGCCGTCCGCGCTCACCGACGGTCCGTAGACGGGCCCGCTGGCACCGTCCCCGACGGTCCCCGACGAGTCGACGCTGGCGATCGTCGTGGTCCCGGTCGCCATGTCGTGCAGGTAGATCTGCGGCGATGCGGACGTCGCGCCCGCCGGCAGGAGGTTGGTGGCGTCCGACTCGAAGGCGACGAACCGTCCGTCGGGGGTGATGGCCGCAAAGGTGGCGTTCCCGTCCGGCGCGCCTCCGCTCGAGGTGAGCGAAGCCATGAGCGTCGCGCCCGTCACGTTGTCGTGCACGTACACCTTGTTCGGTCCCCCGCTCGCCGACGGGCCGCCCAGGTTGGTGGCCATCGACTGGAACGCCACATAGCGCCCGTCGCCGCTCACGGACGGCCAGTCGCTCCCCGCACCTCCGGTGGCCGGGTCGCCGGCCGAGTTGACACTCTGCAGCGTCGTCACGCCCGTACGGCGGTCGATCAGGAACACCCCGCGGTTCGATCCGTAGCGGACGAACGCCACGAAGCGCCCGTCGCCGCTGATCGACGGGTTCATGTCGTTCCCGGTGGTCAACCGGGTGATGGCGCCCGTCCTCCGGTCGGCCACGTAGACGCCCCGGGCCGCCGAACTCCGGCCCACGAAGGCGATGTACCGCCCGTCCGCGCTCATCACCGGGAGCTCCCTGCCCCCGCTGTCACCGCTCCCGGCGCTGACCCGGATCGTGGCCGGCGCCGTCACCGACGCACGTGCAGGAACGGCCGAGAGCACGACCGAAACCAGGACACCCGAGGCGATCATCGCCAACACCACCGCGACCCGCAGTGTCCGATCCGTCCACATCCGCTTCATGTCGCACTCCTCTGTCGGCATCGATCACCACGGAATCGGGTGGCTCCCCGGATCCCGCGACCACGGAGCCGCACCTCCGGCGTCGGCCGGCGGGACGGTCGTGAACGGGCGGGC
>DATLRE010000065.1:0-3068 GCA_035534835.1 Acidimicrobiales bacterium | reverse complement strand
CCGTCTACTGGGTGGAGCGGGGCCACCATCACGAGCACTTTGCCGAGTGGTCGATCCACCAGGTGCGCGACCTCTACGCCCACGGCCGGGGGTTCGCCGAGCGCACCCACGTCCACACGTCCACCTTCCACTTCGTCGGCGCCGCCTACCGCGACGACGACCCGGTTCCGATCGAGCTGGCGCTGGACCGGGGGTTCGACGGCATGATCGTCCTGTGGTGGGACGCGTCGGAAGGAACGGGGCGGGAACTCCACGAGGTGCTGGCCGCCCGGCGGCTTCCCGGTCTCCTCGCCGGGTCGCCGGTCGAGATCGCCTCCTCGTGGGTCCCGTCGGTACCCGACGAGGGCGACCGTGGCGCCCCGATGGACCTCGGCTCGCCGGCCGGGGGGACCGACCGTCTGGTGCAGCTTCTCTTCGTCGCCGGGGACGTCGGCGCGGCCGTCGAACGCGTGCGGGCGTACACCGACGCCGTCGAGGGCGACGGGTCGGCGACCCTCCTGCTGGCCGCACCGTTCCTGCGGACGGTGGTGGGCACCGACACCTACGTCGACCAGCTCTGACCCGGACGCCGGCCTGGGTAGGCTCGACGCGTGAAGGTCAGCACCGTCATCCTGCCCCACGAGCGGTGGGAGCGGGCCCGGTCGACGTGGGTGCGCGCCGAGGAACTCGGCCTCCATGCCGCCTACACCTACGACCACCTCAGCTGGCGGGCGTTCCGCGGCGGTCCGTGGTTCGACGCCATGACGACCCTGGCCGCCGCATCGGTGGTCACGTCCTCGATCCGCCTCGGGCCGATGGTGACGTCGCCGAACTTCCGCCACCCGGTGCCCCTGGCCAAGGTGCTGCTGAGCCTCGACGACGTGTCCCGCGGTCGTCTGGTGGTGGGCATCGGATCGGGGGGCACGGGATTCGACGCCGGGGCGCTCGGCGGACCGGCGTGGGACACCCGGGAGCGCTCGGCGCGGTTCGCCGAGTTCGTGGAGCGGCTCGACCAGCTCCTCACCCGGGACGAGACGACGGAGATGGGCCGCTACTACCCGGCCCACGAGGTGGTCCGGCGGCCGGCGCCGCTGTCGGCGCCCCGGCCGCCGTTCGTGGTGTCGGCAATGGGTCCGAGGGCGATGGAGGTGGCCGCCGAGTTCGGCCAGGGCTGGGTGACGATGGGTGCGCCGCCCGACGGCGGCTCCACGTCGACCGAGGCCGCCGTGGCCGGCCAGATGCGGAACCTCGACGCCGCGCTCGAGGCCCGCGGCCGTGACGCGGCGTCGTTGCAGAGGGTCTTCCTGGACGGGTTCTCCGAGGAGCGGCCCCTGGCCTCGGTGGACGCCTTCGTGGACATGGCCGGCCGGTTCGGGCGCCTCGGCATCACCGAGCTGGTCGTGCACTGGCCGGTTCCGGACTCGCAATTCGAGTGCGATCCCGGGCTCTTCGAACGGATCGTCACCGACGGGGTGGGCCAGCTCGGGCGGTAGCCGGGTCGCGGGCCGGCCGGGCGGTCAGCGGTTGGCGTCGGCCCGGAAGGCTCCGGGGTCGGCCGCGAACGCGTCGGCGCAGCCCTGGCAGCAGAACCAGACGTCGGCCCCGTCGTGGACGAGGTGGGCACCGGCGTGCTCGGGGTCGACGGTCATCCCGCACACCGGGTCGACGACCGACGGCGGAGGAGGGCCCGATCCGGCGGACGGGGCGGGGCGCGTGCGCCCCATCGGCACAGCCACCGGTCCGCCGGCGGCGACCGCCGTCGATGACGACGACAGGTCGGGATCGGCGGCGAACGTATCGGCGCAGCCCTGGCAGCAGAACCAGACGTCGGCACCGTCGTGGACGAGGTGGGCGCCGGCGTGTTCGGGGTCGACCGTCATCCCGCACACCGGGTCCACGTGTACCGCGGATCCGTGCGGGTCGACGGCCGCTGCCCCGGGCATCGACGGACCCGGACCGCCCGACGCCATGGCGAGGTGGTCGTGGACACCGGCCGGGACCGACGGCGTGGTCCGGGCGTACCTGTCGGGATCGGCCTCGAAGCGACGCCGGCAGTGGTCCGAGCAGAAGTACACGGTGTGCCCGTCGTGCGGTACGGAGGCCGGCGCGTTGGCCGTCTGCACCTGCATGCCGCACACGGGGTCGAGTGCGTACCCGCTGCCACCGCCGAGGCGCTCCCGGTTGCGGTAGACCCAGTAGAGGAGCCCGAACAGGGCGAGGAACGCGATGTTGAGGTAGGTCGTGTAGTTCCACTCGAAGTGGGCCGGTGCCACCGTGCTCGGACGGGTCGTGGGGATGGCGCCGAGGGCCCAGAAGATGCCCTCGGTGAGGAGACCGGCGGTGGACATGACGGCCCAGAACAGGGTCAGCATCCGGAGTGTCATCCGGGTGCCGTAGTAGCGCCGGTAGATCAGCAGCAGGGGGAAGGCGATCAGGTCGGCGAAGATGAAGGAGATCACCCCGCCGAAGGAGATCCCGCCGTGCCAGAGCGCGGCGGCCAGCGGCACGTTGCCGATGGAGCAGACGAAGCTGATGATGGCGATGAACGGTCCGACGATGACGTTCTCGAGGCTGGTCCAGAAGCCGTGCCCCTGGAGGAACACCGCGTTCCACACGTCGGTGGGCACCAGCACGGCGAGGAACCCGGCGATCGTGTAGCCGATCACCAGCTCCCGACGGAGCATGGTCAGGTCGGCCATGGTGTAGGTGGCGGCATCGGCCCACCCTCCCCGACTGCGCAACTTGGTGCGCCACGGCTGGTGCTGGAGCTCGGTGTTCTCCTCGGGCCCGTGCCCGTGGCCGGCCGCCGACTCGGCCTCCAGACGCTCGCGTGCCCGGGCGACGGTGCGACCCCGGAACCATAGGCCGCCGAGGAGCGTCAGGAGCACGATCATGATCGCTCCGCCGACGAACTCGGCCGCTGCGAACTGCCAGCCCATGAGCACGACGAGCACGATGCCGAGTTCGACCACCAGATTGGTCGAGGCGAACATGAAGACCGTGGAGGCCACGAAGTCCGCACCCTTGACGAACAGCGACTTGGACATGGCGGACGCGGCGTACGAGCACGACGACGAGACCATGCCGTA
>DATLRE010000064.1:0-43735 GCA_035534835.1 Acidimicrobiales bacterium | reverse complement strand
CCTTTGACTCAGTTCGCTCCGTAGAACGGAGCCCCGAAGCTGTAGACGCTCCCGTCTGCGCCCACCATCCAGTAACCGCCGGTGCTGTCGTTGCTGGCCATCCCGACGATGGGAGCACTCAGGGGTGTGCCTCCCAGCGAGCCGTGGAAGCTGGCGTCGCCGAAGGCGAAGATGCCCCCGTCGGATGCCACGAACCAGTACCCCTGACCGCTTCCCGTCGGAGCCATCGACAGAATGGGCTGATTCAAGTGGATGTTCCCCGTCGATCCGAAGAAGGGCGCTCCGAAGGCGAAGATTCCCCCATCGTTCGCTACCTCCCAGTAGCCACCGGTTTGCCCATCCGGGGCAATACCGACGACCGGCTGGTTCAAGTGCTGGCCACCCATCGAACCGTGGAACGTGGCATCCCCGAAGGCGAAGATGCCGCCGTCTGAGGCGACCAGCCAGTAGCCCCTACCGTCGGGAGTGGGGGCAATGTCCACCACCGGTGCGTTCAGAGGCTGGCCGCCCATGGAGCCGTAGAAGCCCGCGTCACCGAAGGCGAACGTTCCTCCGTCGCCCGCCACCAGCCAGTAGCCCTTGCCGTCGGGAGTCGAGACGATATGTGCAATGGGCGAGTTCAGCGGCTTGCCGAACATCGAGCCGTAGTTGACGGCACTGCCATGGGTGGAGACTCCTCCCGCCGCATCGGCCAACCAGAAGCTGGTTTGGCTCCGACACCAACAGACGCAGCGGCTACGGCCGCCAAGAGAACGACGAGGACAAGGATGCGCCGCACGTGAATTGATCGAATCGAGGTATGCACTGTCCGCCTCCAGTTCCCCCGGCCGTCCGCACGACCAACAGTCGCGGAACAGTAGCAACGTGCAATGTGGGGCTGCACGGGCGAGGGTAGGGATCCCCGATGCCGGTGGCGGATCGACCGCACGGAGTGGCAGAATTCTCGAATTCGGACGTTCTGCGCGTCCCTATCACCTATCCCTGGGAATGTCGGAGGTGCGGGAGAGGTGATCCGTCCGTGCCGAACGTCCGGAATCTCCATGTTGGCATTGCTCACTCGTGTGACCTGGCACCCCGACGCAAGGTCCGGTCAAGTGCACGGAATGGCGGTCGCCAGGTCGAGTCGACGACGCCGGAGGCGGACATTTGGGATACGGCCATGCGAAAGCCGGGGAGTGCGCGCCTGCCGCCGCAGCCTTGACTGGCCGCGAGGACACGGTGACGCCACGATCACAGTGGTTCGAGCACTCCTCGCGACGGATCAACGTCGTCGGTCTCGATCGGCACCCGGTTCACCCTGCGTCGACCCAGCTCATCGCGGAGGATCGGTAAGGACGCGATCGCTCCCAGGACCAGACAGAGTTCGGCGGGCGTGGCGAAGTCCGACCAGTAGAGCGGCGAGGTGTACCCGGAATCCCCCGAGGCTGCCGCGAATACCGCCAATGTGCCCATGCCGATCAATGTCGAAACCAGGAAGAGCAGCGAAGGAGTCGCCGCTCGCCAGTCGACCCCGCGTCCGGCCCTGTGGCGTCGGCGTATCCGACGGAGCAGCCACGTCAGTGGCCCGAGCAACAGGAGGACGAACAACGCGAGATTTCCGATCCCGAACAACTTGGTCATCATCCGGACGACTGCGTCAGTCCACCGGTGCGTTGTTGCGGCGGCAGTTGAACCGGAACTGGGGGACATCCCCGGGACTACTGAAGCCCAGTAGGCATAGGTGACCGGGTCCGGTGCGGCAACGGGAGCTTTCGGAGGTCCGACGGACACATCGGCGCTGACCATCTGCCAGAGTCCGGACACTGCGTAGTCGAGCAATGCTCCCCGGGGAATCCGGTCGAGTGTAGGTAGCCCCGGCGCGAGTACGGGAATCGAAGAACACCGCAGGCGCTTCGACGCACACGCCGTGGTGATCTCGTCGGCCAACCGGCTGAAGTAGGTCTGCACATCTTTGACGGAATGGACGGCACCCGCGGAAACGGCAGCGTATTGGAGGTCCCATTCGAACCAGGGTCCCGAATCGTTGCAGACGTTGAGGGATGAACAGTCCTGCCTCTTCCACTTGTCCGTAGGGGACTCGAGGTAGGGCCGCAATCGGGAAGCGGCCGGGCTCACGCGGTAGACGGCCATGCGCATGTCCCTGGTGATCACTACGTGGGGCTCCGGTGGTCCGGCCTCGACACTGGCCCAGGCCTTCCAAGCCCGGGCGAATGCCCCCGCCGACAGATCCTCCACCAAGGCGACGTGGTAAGTCCTCTGGTTCATCGCAATCGTGGTGGCAACGACGCCGTATGCGCCCGAGACGGCGAGCACTCCGGCTACGCATGCTCTGACGATGATGGATCGTTGCCAGTGCCACTGGCGCATCTTCTGGATCAAAGGGAAGGCGACTGGCGCGATGACCGCGATGACCAGCCACTGCCAGGTCGGCTTCGTGATCATCACCACGCCGATGAGTACCCCGACGAGCAATGCGAGCAGATAGAGCAGAATGATGCGCATCCGGCCGGCCCAATGCCTCCACAGCGAGCGAACTCCGGAGGGATGATCAGGGAGACCTGGAGGCGTGACTCGGGACGGTGACGTGCGCATCTGTGCGGCGATGACGAACGAGAGCCCGATGGCGATGGTGGCAACGGACTCGATGAAGCTGTCCCGGTAGATCCGCTGGCTCCCCGTGGCGAAAATGACGGGTTGGAACACCAGCACGGCGAGGATCACCGTCGACTGTGCACGAGATCCGGCAATCAGCCACCAACTCCATGCAATCAGCACCGCGCCGATCAGGTAGAGGAGGTAGGCGGTCAGCACGGGCGACCACGGCAGGAAATGAGCGGAAGTCAGAAAGAGCGGATAGCCGACGGGCTTCACCAGGGTCGCAACACCGGTCGTGGCCCAGTTGCTGGACCAGTGACCATCGAGGAATCCCTTGGCCATCTGGACCATCAATTGGTCGTCATCCGAGGAGATGTAGAAGTACTGGGGTGCCAGCTCGGCTTTGAGCACGATCCCGATTCCCAGAATGCAGGTCCACACGGGCCAGTTCGCGCCCCACGACGAAGGGCGGAGTCGGACCGCCAATGACGACAGCCAGAGACGGGTGTCGCGGCGAGGTTGCGACGGTGTCGCCAGCACTGTCATCGGGCGACCCTACCAAAGGCAGTCGGTACGTCCTTGAGCCATTTCCGGGCGCCTTCTTCCTCGGATCCCGGGCCATTGATCATGTTCGGACCGAGGCATTCCAGGTGCACGAGCCTGGGGCGAACGCCGTCGGCGACCACCCTCGGTGGACCGCCAGAACGTCCTGCGCCACACAGTGTTCACGCAGCGTGGCCTCATTGCGATCGCCGCTGACGTAACGGTTGTTGATCCGGAGCTTCGCTTCTGCGGGCGGGCGCGGCTCCTCACGGTGGGGGATTCCGCTCCGAACGTCATCGGCGGGAGATCGAGGGGACACGAGAGGTACCTCGAGGCATCCCGATAGCGGAGTCCCGCTCCAGCGGTCGAACCGCTCGAACGGGGCGGATCGGCGGAACAGGCGGGGGCTGATGCGGCGGACGAACGACACATCCGCGGGCGGCGTCGCGCCTGTGACGACCTCCGGCCCGAGGCCGGGGGTGGAGATGGCGGCCAACCTCGGGAGACCATCACCAACGAACGTATGCGGCTGCTTGCCGAACGGGAAGCCATCCGCGGCGGACATCACACAAAGGAATGAACATGCAAGGGAATTGGAAGGTAAGGGTGGCAGCGATGACTGCCACAGTGGCGCTCCTTGGGGGGAACGGCATTCGTTGCCTCCGGCGCGACGGGCGCATACTTCAGTGACACCCAGCCGGGGACGATCAGCGGGACGATCGGCTGCATCCTGGTGACAGCGTCCGGAAGAACGGCAAACGGCCACGGAAGTGGGCAGGACTTCGCGTTCTCCAACTTGCTGCCGGGTGCAGCTCAGACCATCACCGTGAACTACCAGAACACGTGCCCGACCAATGCGGAAGACGTGTGGATCACCTTCCCCAACGCCACGGCGTTGAGCGCGCTCAACAACCTGGGGAAGTACGGAACCGTCCACGTCACCTCGGCCGGGGCCGGAGCGGTCGGTGACGTGTTCGATTCGGCGAACCTGAACGACCGGGTGGCCACGTGCGGGACACTGTCCCAGACGGGCTGCTGGCCGTTGCCCGGTCAGTTGAAGGTTGCGAACAACGTCGGACCGACGCAGAGCGGATCCGTGACGTTCTCGTTCATGTACGCGAGCGCACTGAGCACGCAACCCCCTCCCGGCACGGGGGTCTGGAACAGCTACCCGGTCCCGGCGGGGCAGTATTCGCCGACGAACCCGGATGGTCAGACGACGGTCAACGTCAGTGATGGAACGGGTGCCGGACTGCCGTACGCGGTTGTGGCCACCCAGCTCGGGATCAGCCCGGATGCGGTGGGCACCAAGCCGTAGCCACCCAGGCGAAAGAGACAACGTGTGAAGCCACTGAAGGTCGTGCTCGTGCTGCTCGTGCCGCTCCTGGCATCGGCGGCGTTCGTCGTGGCCGCGTCGGGGGTGCTGCCGTACCGGGTGTACGTGGTGCACACCGGTTCGATGACTCCTACGATTCCCTCGAAGAGCGCAGTCATCGTCCGCGACGACGAGTATCACGTGGGACAGGTCGTCACCTTCACCGAGCACGGCTTGACGGTGACGCACCGGCTCATCGCAATCGGTCCCGATGGGCTGATCACCACCAAGGGTGACGCCAACCCGACCGCCGACCCCTGGCACGTCCCCAAGAGCCAGATCATCGGCGGCGTCGTGGCGGCTCCACGCCAGGTGGGCTACTGGCTCGAGTATGCGAAGAACCCCGCCGGCCTCGCCTCGATCCTGCTGGCCTTCTTGGTCTGCTGGCAGATCTGGTCGCTCGCCGGTGGAGGGTTGACCGCCCCGGCCCGTCGGGTGCGGCACGTACCCCGCCACCGCATCGGATCCCATGGTGGCGCAGACCTGGCGCCGAGCCCGGTTCCTTCCTCGATGTGAAGCCCACCCGCCGGCAAGCCCCTCGGCGCCGAGAGCGGGCGGATCAGGCCCCGATGGGCCCACCGGCAAGGCGGGGGCCGGGATGCGACGGCATCCACCCGGGCATCACAGCACCCGGCGCTCGGCGGCCCAATTGGTCAGCTGGTAGCGGTTGGCCAGCTGCAGCTTGCGGAGCACGGCCGACACGTGGCTCTCGACCGTCTTCGCCGAGATGCCCAGTTCCCGTGCGATCTCCTTGTAGGCGTAGCCCCGGGCGATGAGGCGCAGGACCTGCCGCTCCCGGGGGGTCAGCTGGTCGAACTCGGGATCGAAACTCGGAGCCGGGGAGGTCGCCTGCGCCCCGTCGGCGAAGGCGTCTAGGACGAAGCCCGCCAGGCGGGGGGAGAAGACGGCGTCGCCCTCGGCGATCCCCCGGACGGCGTCGACCAGGTCGGGACCCGAGATGTGTTTGGTCACGTAGTCCCTCGCCCCGGCCCGGATGACGTCGATGACGTCCTCGGCCGCATCGGACGTCGACAGGGCCAGGAACGAGATCGCCGGCGCCTTCTGGAGCACCTGCTCCAGGACGGCCCTGCCCCCGCCCCCCGGCATGTGCACGTCGAGGAGCACGACGTCCGGAATGCGTTCCAGGATCATCTCGACCGCGGCTCCCACCTCGTCGGCCTCGCCCACCACGTCCACGGCATCACCCAGCTCGGCCCGGATGCCGGACCGTACCAACGCGTGGTCGTCCACCACGAACACCCGGAGGCGTGCGGGGCCCGTCACTTCGCCGACGTGGAGCGCGGCAGGACCAGCTCCACCTCCGTGCCCGAACCCGGAGCGCTGTGCACGGTGACGCTGCCACCCGCGCGCCATCCGTTCGACGATCGAACAGGCGATCCCCTGACGGTCGTCCGGCACCAGCGCAGGCTCGAACCCGACGCCCAGGTCCCGGACGTACGCCGAAGCGGTGCCGTGCTCGACCTCGACGAACACGGCCACCTCGGCGCAGCCCGACCACTTGGCGGCGTTGACGGTGGCCTCACGGCAGGCGCCGACGAGTGCGGCCACACCGTCGTCCATCGGGCAGTCCCCCACGACGATGAGTTCGACCCCGACGCCGTAGCTGTCTTCGACCTCCCGCTCGATGGCGGCGACCGCATCGACCACCGTCTCGGGTCGCTGGCCGTGGCGGCCCAGGCGCTCCGGGTCGAAGAGCCAGTGACGGAGTTCCCGCTCCTCGCTCCGGGCCAGGCGCACCACCTCACGCGGGTCACCCGCCGCCTTCTGGATGAGCGACAGGGTCTGGAGCACCGAGTCGTGGACGTGGGCGGCCATGTCGGCCCGCTCCTGGGCCCGGACCCGCTCCCGACGCTCGGTGGAGAGGTCGCGCAGGGTCCGGACCCACCACGGTGCGAACAGGACGAGGAATCCGCCGACGAACAGCACGGTGCCCACCAGTACCCCGAGCGCCGCGCCGGAGAAGCTGCCCGTCCGCGACAGCTCGCCGACACCCACCAGGATCAGGACGATCCCCGCTCCGGTGCGCACGGCCATGTGTCGCCAGCCGGAGGGCGCACCGGCCAGACCCGGCGCCGCATTGAGGCGTTCCCGCAGCCGGACCGACTCGGCGACCGACGCGCCGCGCCAGACGACGAGCGCGCCCACAGCCCCGGCGATCAGGGTGAGCGTCGGCACGCCCAGGTCGGACACTCCGAGCGAACGGGTGACCAGCAGGACGGCGAACAGTGCCGAGGAGAGGGCGAGGACGATCTGCAGCTCGCGTCGGTCGGCCAGGACGCGGGACGCGATCGACTCGTCCTCGCCGGAGACGGGCACGAGCACCCACATCGCCACGTACGCGAGGATGCCGACGCCACCGAGGAAGATCGACACCACGGCGGCCACCCGGACGGCGGTCGTCCCCACCGCCAGCCGTGCGGCGAGTCCGGCGCAGACGCCTCCGAGGATGCTGTCGTCGGGGGAGCGTCGGAACGGACGGAGCGGGCGTCGCCGGGACGGTGCTGCCGCCGCGGCGGGCCCGACGGGCACCGACGGGGCGGACACGGTGTCGGCGGATGGGGACGGTCGTCTGCGTGCGATGCCCCAATTGTCGCACGGGACTTCCGGCGAAGCGATGGGGGACAACCCGGACCCCACCCGGCGGACCCGCTCCCTACCGGGGGATGTACCGGATTGTCGATGGACGGCACGCGGCGCACAGTGCCTGCATGACCGTCACCGATGAACTGCCGACCGGACCGCCGAGCGAAGGGCCATCCGGGACGCCCGGCGAGGCGACACCCGGGTCGTCGGAGCCGTTGCCACTGCGCCGCAGTACGACGAAATGCCTGGTCGCAGGGGTTTGCGGCGGCATCGCCGAGCGATTCGAGGTCGACGCCACGATCGTGCGCGTCGCCTTCGTCGTGGCGGCCTGCCTGTGGGGGTTCGGCGTCGTGGCCTACCTGGCACTGTGGGCGCTCGTCCCGGCGGGCGCCGACACCGATCGGGCCGCGGACCCGCTCGCCCCCGTGGAACCGCCCGGGCCGCCCTGGATGTCGTACGTCCTGCTGACCGCGGCGCTCTTCCTCGGGCTCGTCCTCAGTACGTCCTGGTGGGGCGGCCCACAGTGGGGTGGCGGTCTGGGCCTGGCCTGGCTGGTCGTCCTGTTCGCCGTCGTCGTGGTGGCGCTACGGCGGCCCGTGCGACGGCCCACGATCGGGCGGGCGCTGCTCGCCCTGGCACTGATCGTCCTGAGCCTGGTCATTCTCGTCACCGCGGCGTTCTTCGGCGCGGTGGCCATGACCGGGGTGCCGTTCACCGGTGGGATCGGCCAACGCGTGGTCCAACCGACCTCACGCGCGGAGTTGCGGCCGTCCTATCGGATGGCCGCCGGGAGCCTGACCGTCGACCTGACCCACGTCCCACTCGGCACCGGCACCCGCACCGTCACCGCGTCGGTCGCCGTGGGTCAGCTCGTCGTCGACGTCCCCCGGGGCGTGGTGGTCGACGTCAACGCCCAGAGCGGCATCGGCACGGTCACCTACGGCTCGTCCGGGCCGGAGGCGTTCGCCGCCCCTTGACGGCGTTCGGCCCGGCCCGTCCGCAGCTCGTCGTCGACGCCCAGGTGGGGATCGGCCGTGTCGAACTCGAGCGGGGCGGGTCCTGACGGTCACGACGGTTACGACGGTCACGGGTGGCGAAGGGATCGGACTCCCGCGAGGAGCGAGTCCGGTCCTCACCCTCCTCGATGCGATCCGTCGGGCCACGAGCTTCCCGACCTCGGCAGACTCGAAGTCGACCACCTTGAGCAAGCTGCGGTTCCGGAGGTCGAACTTCGATGTCTCCCCGCATTCGTGTCGTTCAGAACGCGGGCTCTCGTTCGAGGGGGCAGGTCATGCAGTGGGAGCCCCCGCGCCCGCGGCCGAGCTCGAAGCCCTCGACGGTGATGACCTCGATCCCGGCCTTGCGCAGTGCCGTGTTGGTGCCCGTGTTGCGCTCGTAGGCGACGACGACGCCGGGCTCGAGAGCCACGACGTTGTTGCCGTCGTCCCACTGCTCCCGCTCGGCCTCGAAGTGGTCTCCGCCGGTGGGGACGACGCGCAGCTGACCGACGCCGAGCGCCTCGGCCATGGCGTCCACGAGCGAGCCGGTGAGCTCCTCGACCACGAGATCGTCCGGGGACGTGCCCGGCCGGATCCGCCACGTCCGGGCACCGCCGACGACCTCCGGAAAGACGGTGACGAGGTCCCGGTCGCACATCGTGATCACCGTGTCGAGGTGCATGTAGCTGCGCGACTTCGGCAGGTGCACCGCCAGCACCTGGGTCGCAGAGCCCGCCCGGAACAGGGCCCGGGCGATGTAGAGGACGGCCTGGGGCGTGGTGCGCTCTCCCATGCCGATCATCACCGTCCCGTTGCCGATCGGCTGGACGTCCCCACCTTCGACATGGCACTGGCCCCAGTCCTCGTCGGCGCCACCGAGCCAGATCGGGAACTCCGTGGAGGTGAACATCGGGTGGAAGCGGTAGATCGCCTCGACGATCATCGACTCCGGCTTGCGAGCCGGCTTGGTCATGGGGTTGATGGTGACGCCGTCGAAGATCCAGCAGGAAGGGTCGCGCTGGAACAAGAAGTTCGGCAGCGGGGGCAGGAGCATGGCGTTCGGGTCGGCAGCCGACCAGATCAGCCCGAGGTCGCCCTCGACCTCCTCGCGGATGATCCCGCCGATGAGGAACTCCGCCACCAGGGTCGGGTCGGACTCGGTCGCCCAGCGCTGGGCCCGCTCGGCGGCTGCGATGCCCACCTGGCGCTCGGTCAGGATGTGGGAACTCACCCACGCCTTGGCTGCCTCGTCCGCGAGCGCTTCGGCCAGGAGCGTCTCGGCCTCGAAGACCTGGATTCCACGTTCGCGCAGCACCTCGCAGAAGGCGTCGTGCTCGCGCTTGGCCTGGCTCACCCACAGCACGTCGTCGAAGAGCAGGTCCTCGGCGTTGGACGGGGTCAGCCGGGTGTGCTCGAGGCCCGGCCGGTGGACCATCACCTTCCGCAACGGCCCCACCTCGGAATGTACGCCCAGTGTCATGTCAGTTCTCCTTCGTCGAATTGCCCGGCTCCAGCTGGATGCCGACGACATCGGTCGCGATCCGGGTTCCCGCCGTGCCGGCCACGAGGGACTCGATGTCCGACAGCCGCCCGATGACCGCGGGCCGACCGGTCGAACGGGCGAAGTCGACGGCTGCGGTGACCTTCGGGAGCATCGAACCCACGGCGAACTCCCCGTGGTGCTCGGCCAGCAGGACGTCGGGCTCGGCGGCCCGGACGGCCTGTTGCCGGTCGGTCCCGAACCCGAGGAACGCGGCGGGCGCGTCGGTCGCCAGGACGAACACGTCGACGTCGAGATCGCCGGCCAGCAGGGCGCTCGCCGCGTCCTTGTCGATCACGGCCTCCACCCCGGCGAGTCGCCGGTCCGGCCCGTAGGCGGTCGGGATCCCACCGCCCCCGGCGCAGATGACCACGCAGCCCGCCTCGAGGAGCCAGGCGATCTGTCGACGTTCGAAGATCCGCAGCGGGGTCGGCGACGGCACCACTCGGCGCAGGCTGTCGCCGTCCGGACGGAAGGTCCAGCCACGCTCCCGTTCGAGCGCGGCCGCCTCGTCGGGCCGGCAGCGCGGTCCGATGGGCTTGGTCGGCTCGCCGAATGCCGGATCCTCGGGGTCTACCTCGATCATCGTGAGCAGGGTGGCCACGGGTCGCTCGAGTGGCAGGCGGTTGCCGAGCTCCTGCTCGATGAGGTAGCCGATCATCCCCTGGGTCTCCGCCCCGAGCACGTCCAGGGGGTAGGTCGGGACGGGCTCGTAGGCGGCACCCTCGAGGGCCAGGAGGCCGATCTGGGGACCGTTGCCGTGGCTGATCACCAGCTCGTGGGCGACGGCGACCGGCGCGAGATGTCCGCAGGCCAGGGCCACGTTGGCCCGTTGACGCTCCACCGTCATCGGCTCGCCCCGGCGCAGCAGTGCGTTGCCGCCGAGGGCGACCAGGATCCTCACCGCACCACTCGCCGGCGGACCGGTGCGGTCGGGGTCATCGGTCGTCCGGGACGGGGTCGGGCACGGTCCTGCGCCCCCGGTCGGCGAGCGGGACGGCCAGTGCCAGTGCCGTCGCCGTCGTGACGCCGAACCCCCGGGGATTCGGCGGGGGACCGTCCGCGTCCGACGCTGGCTGGACCTGGACCACGGCAACCTCCGAACGACTCGTCCTCCACCACCCTCGGTGGAGGAGGCGCCGACCCAGGGCCCCGCCCTGCGCACGCCGATTCCTGCACCCTCATTGTGGGAGTGGCCCCCCACCCCCGGCAGGGCCATTGGTCCCAACGCGGGACGCGCCGGTCACCGGTCTCCGTCGTGCGGACGCATCGACAACCGTGCCGACCGGTGCGAGGATCGTCGTCATGCCAACGCGTCCGCACCTCGTCGCTCTCACCCCCGGAGCGGATTGCCTCGCAGTGCAGGACGACTGAGGGACCGCCGGAACGTGCGCTCGATGGCGGCAATCGGGCGACGGGGCACGGGTTCGTGACGATCGAGCCCGAGCCGACCGGTCGAGCTCTCGGCCTGCGGCGCTGGGTCCCCGGCACACGGGTGGCGAACGAGTACCGGCGCGACTGGCTGCGGTTCGACCTGGTGGCTGGCCTGGTCCTCGCAACCATCCTGGTGCCGCAGGGGATGGCCTACGCCGAGCTCGCCGGGCTCCCACCGGTGACCGGGCTCTACACGACCATCGCCTGCCTTGTCGGGTACGCCATCTTCGGACCGTCCCGGATCCTCGTCCTCGGGCCGGACTCCTCGGTGTCGCCACTGATCCTCGCTGCCATCGCACCGCTGTTCGTGTCCGGGGGCGACCCCGGCAAGGCGATCGTGCTGGCCGGCATGCTGGCCGTGCTGGTCGGACTCATCGAGATCGGCCTCGGGCTCGGCAGGCTCGGTGTTGTCGCCGATCTCCTGTCGAAGGAGGTCCAGGTCGGCTACATGAACGGTCTCGGAATCACCATCATCGTGGGGCAGCTCCCCAAGCTCTTCGGGTTCTCGACGTCGGGGAGCGGGTTCGTCGACGACATCCGCCAGTTCTTCGCGAACCTGGACAAGACGAACGGGACGACGCTCGTCGTCGGATTGGCCGTCCTCGCCGTCCTCCTCGTCCTGCCGAGGTTCACGACCACGATCCCCGCCGTCCTGATCGCAGTTGTCGGCGCGACGACGATGTCGGCGCTGCTCGACCTCGCGGCCCGGGGCGTGTCCGTGATCGGGCCGCTACCCCACGGCGTCCCGTCGCCGAGCGTGCCGTGGACGAGCCTGTCGGACATCGGGCCGCTGTTCGTCGCCGCGCTCGGGATCACGTTGGTGTCCCTGACCGACACCATCGCCACGGCCACGAGCTTCGCGGCGCGTCGGGGCGACGAGATCGATCCCGACCACGAGATGATCGGGATGGGCGTGTCCAACATCGCGGCGGGACTCTTCCAGGGATTCGCCATCTCCACCAGCGCGTCGCGCACGGCGGTCGCGGAGCAGGCAGGTGCGAAGTCCCAGGTCACCGGCCTGGTGGGGGCCGGGCTCGTCGCGCTCCTGCTGCTCGCCTTCAACTCGCTCCTGGCCGATCTGCCGCAGACGGCGCTGGCGGCGATCGTCATCACCGCCGCGCTGTCGCTCATCGATCTCCCGGCGCTCCGGCACTATGCGCGGGTACGCCGGAGCGCCTTCGCACTGTCGGTGGTGGCGACGGTCGGCGTGATGCTGTTCGGCGTCCTCCAGGGCATCCTCATCGCCATCGGGCTGTCGATCATCCTGTTCTTCCGGCGCTACTGGATGCCCCGGGACGCGGTACTCGGCCATGTGGAGGAAGTCGGCGGATGGCACAACGTGGACCGCTACCCCGAGACGGAGGAGGTCGAGGGGATCGTCGTCTATCGATGGGAGGCGCCGCTCTTCTTCGCCAACGCGAGCACGTTCCAGCGGAACATCCGGGAGCTCGTGCGCGACCGCCACCCTCGGTGGATCGTTCTCGACTGCGCGGCGGTCACCGACCTCGACGTCACGGCCGCGGGAATGATCAAGGCGCTCGACGACGACCTGAACGACCACGGCATCCACCTGGCGTTCGTCGAACTGCGGAGCCACCTGCAGGATCTCGTCGAACGGTACGGCCTCAGCGAGTCCCTCGACCGCGACCACTTCTACACGAGCATCGACCAGGCCCTCCAGGACATCGGTCGTCGCGGGCAGTGAGCGCCGACGATCCGCGGTCCGTGCGCGGGCGGCGGCGGTTCACGGCTTGCCGGCCCGGGCCGGTAGTTCCCCGTCGTGGTCGATGCCGGTGGCCGCCGGCGCCTCGTCGCCCGGGTGGGACTTGACCCACTGGAGGGCGACCTCGTAGACGGCCAGGAGGGCGCCGATGATCAGCAGGCTCCACCAGGAGATGCTGACGATGAGCAGGAGCGCCCCGGCGACGAACGCCCCCACCACCTGGAGGGCGTCGGCATGCCCCCGCACCCGGGCCACCGACCGGGCCCGCCGCTCACCGCTCACGGCCTCCACGCCCCGGTGCCAGGTGCGGCCCACGAACCGGCGCAGGTTCACGGCCCACGCATAGGGCCCGGTGAGCAGGGCCACCACCAGGATGGTCAGGGCGATGACCAGGAGCCAGGCGGTGAGCGCGAAGAATCCGTGGAGCAGCTCCCCGAGGACGGTCTGGGCGACCTGGCGGTTGCCGGCGTCGTCGGCCAGCACACGCTGCTCGTGGAGGACGACCTGTCGCACGACGACCAGGAGGAGCGAGCTGCCGACCAGGAGCTGGATCAGTGTCCGTCGCCGGGACACCGAGAGCCACAGGGTGACGGCGATCAGTGCCAGTGCGAGCAGCGGCAGGACGACGGTCGCACGGTCGAAGGCCGTGACCGCCCGCTGGGCGACGGCGAGATTGCTGGACCGCACCAGGGTGATCTGGCCGTAGTCGGAGGGCAGCTGTACCCCGAGTGCCTTCGACAGCCTGTCCACCGCCTGCTTCGGCGGTTCGGCCGAGGTGATGGTGGGCAGGGTGACGTTCCTGCCCGTGAGGTTGGAGACGAGTCCGGACACGGATCCCAGCGCGGAGTTGATGACCGGGACCGTGTTGAGGACGATGTAGCCGCCGGAGGTGGAGATCGTCGACGTGCTCTCGCCCCGCAACACGGCGACCACCGTCTGGTGGGTCGTGGTGAGCATGTCCACCCAGAGGGTCTGGAACCGCTCGGAGCCCAGCACCTTCGCCAGCTGGTCCGAGACATAGCCCTGGGTGGCACCGGTGATGGGTCCGGCGGCGAAGCTGACCCGTTCCGGCAGTGCCTCGCGCAGACGTTCCTGCAGCTGCAGTTGGGTGAACAGCTGATCCGTGGCCCGGTTGGCGACCGCCGCATCCACGTCCGGGTGCTGGAAGACCGGTCCGACGGTGCCCACGAAGGCGTGGGTGTTGAGCACGGTCCGATGTGCCCAGACGACGACGGTGGAGAGTACGACCACGATGCAGGACAGGGCGACGAGGACGCCCACGACCTGCCGCCGGAACCTCCGCCTGCGGGGAGCCTTCAGTCGCTCGACCTCCTGGGCCAGGGCATCCCGCTCCGCCTGGAGGCGCTCGACCTCCCCGGCGTCCGCGCGGAGCGCGGCGCCGGCGGCGCCGACCGCGTCGTGGGCGTCGTCGGAGGGCCCGGGCGCACCCGGAGGCGTTCCGTTCATCCGGCGGACACGGCGATGTCGCGACGGAGCTGTCCGAGCGCGCAGGGACCGACGTCCGGTACAGCGACGGCGGCAATCCCGTGGGCCCGGTCCCCACTCATGGATCCGACCGACGCCCTCCGCCTCCGTGACGCAGGGCGCGGAGCTGCCGACTCCGGGGCGGCAGCGGTGTCATCCCTCGGTCGCGCCAACGGGGTCCGTCAGCTCCCGCTCGGATCGGGGGTGAGGACGACCCCGACGGCACCGTCGTCGAGCGCGACGGCCCACACGGGCGTGGCGACCGCCGTCCTGTCCCGCTTGAACGTGGTGAGCAGGAGGTACTTCTCCTCGCCGAGTCCCGCGCTTCCCGCTCCCATACCGCGAGGCTACCCAGCCCGGGCGCCCTGCGCCGGGGTGGCGGGGATGCGTCCGGACCGAACGGGTGCGCCGGACGCAGCTCTGCCCGTCCCGCCCGCCGGTGCCGGACGTGCGGTCAGCCGGCGAGGCGGGCCACGGCGTCCTCGAACAGCTCGGCGTGCAGGTCCACGTCCGCCTCGCTGGTGTCCGGGCACATCAGGACCATGTTGTGGAACGGGGTGAGGAGCACGCCCCGGTTGCTCATCGCCAGGTGCAGGTACTCGTCGAGGACCGGGTCGCCGGCCGCCGCGGACCCGGCCCCGTCCTGTGCCGCCGACGGGCGGAACCGGTACTCGGCCCGCGCCCCCAGCCGGGTCACCGTCCACGGCATCCCGTGCCGTACCACGGTCTCGCGGGCCTTGTCGGTGAGGCGCTCGCACCGGGTGTCCATCCGGGCGAAGGCCTCCTCGGTCAGCACCCGGTCGAGCGTGGCCCGTGCCGCCGCCATCGACAACGGGTTGCCGGCGAGGGTGCCGCCGACGCCCCCGACATCGACGATGTCGGCGTCCTGCCGTGCCACCCGGGTGAGGATCCGGTCGGCCAGGTCGGCGCGCAGGCCGTAGGCGCCGATCGGGATCCCGCCGGCCAGGGCCTTGCCCAGGGTCACGATGTCCGGGTCGAGTCCCCAGGCCGCCGTGCACCCGCCGGGTCCGGCCGACACCGTGTGGGTCTCGTCGATCACGAGCAGGGTGCCCGCGTCGTCGCACCGTGCCCGCAGGCCCTCGAGGAACCCGTCGTCGGGAAGCACGATGCCGATGTTGGTGAGGGCCGGCTCGGTCAGCACGGCGGCGATCTCGCCGGTGGACAGTGCCCGGGTCACGGCCTCGAGGTCGTTGAATTCGACGGCAACCGTGGTGGTCGCCGGGTCGACGGCCGGTGCCACGTTGCCCGGCCTCGACCGGGTGGTTCCGTCCGGGCCGGCCACGACGAAGGTCTCGTCCACGCTCCCGTGGTAGCAGTAGGAGAAGACGAGCACCTTGGGACGGCCGGTGGCCAGTCGGGCGAGCCGCAGCGCCCATCGGTTGGCATCGGTTGCGCTGAGCGCGAACGACCACCGGCTCGGGCCGAACCGGCGGGTGAGCTCGGCGGCGACCCACTCGGCGTCCTCGGTCGGGAGCATGGTCGTGATCCCGCCGAGCTCGTCGATGCGGCGGCGCACGGCCTCGACGACCGGGGCGGGGGAGTGGCCGGCCATCGCCCCGGTGTCACCCAGGGCGAAGTCGACGTAGGTGTGTCCGTCCACGTCGGTGATGCGGGCGCCCCGCGCCCCGGCCAGGGCGAGCGGGAACCCGCCGGACCAGTGGGTCATCCACGTCATCGGCACGCCGGTGAAGAGGTGCTCCGCCCGGTCGAACTGGGCGCGGGAACCGGGATTGCGGTCGCGATGGGCGGCGCGTTCGGCCTCGAGCAGTGCGGTCAGGCGGTCGCGGTCCATGGGGTTCCCTTCCGGTCGGCGGCGCGGGGTGCCTGCCTGCCGGCCCCATTCTGCCGGGCGGGGTGGGTCCGGCTACGCCCTGGGTTGACCGCGGTCGGTGTCGTTCTTGTCGGGCAGCGACTGGATGAGCCGGCTGACCGCCGTGTAGCGGCCGTCCCGCCACGCCTCCGCGATGGTCTGGTCCCCGAGTTCGCGGTGACGGGTGAAGTTCCACCACCGGGTCACGTCGCTGTCGCTGTATCCCTTGTTCGCCAGGATGATGTTGAGCCGTGTGGCCTCCCACGCCGCCTCGTCGGAGGTCAACGGGCCGCCACTCCCGGGGGCCGGTGCGGCGATCCGCTCGGCCCGCTCGGGCTCCTCGATCCGCTCGGCCCGCTCGGGCTCCTCGAACCGCTCGGCCCGCTTCTCCATCTCGTGGGCGATCTCGCGGTCGAGGTCGCGGGACACGTGCCCGCGGATGGTGGGGAGCGAGCCGCCGGTCAGCGTGTGCCGGTCGTTCACCCGGCGCTCCCGTTCGGCTTCGAGGCTCCGCGAGTAGAGGTGCTGGGCCGTGCTGTCGACATCGCTTGCGGTGACGCGCAGCCGCAGTCGTCGCTCGATCCGTTCGGCCGCCCGGTGCGGGGCATCGGACGCCTCGGCCGGCGCACGCACGTCGGGAGCGCGGACCGCCTCGGACGGGTCGACGAGTCGGCGGTTGCGCGACCGGCGCCGGCGCTCGAGGTCCAGGGATGAGTCCCCGGGATGGACGGTCCGCGGTGGTACGTCGTCCCACGCCGTCCTCCAGTCGTCGACGGATGCGTGGACCGGCGCTGCGTAGCTCTCGAGGGGGAAGACGTCGCCGGCCGTGCCGGCGATGGCGGCGGAGAGGTACGAGGTGGTCCACCGGCTGTCGCCCACGGCCACCGAGTCGGCGCCGGTCGAGGTGAGACGGGCAAGCGGGACGTCGAGGCAGGCGGCGACGGCGATGGCCTCGGTCAGTCCGATGCGCCGGTTGGTGGTCTCCACCTGGGCGACCGTCTCGCGCGTCCACCCGATGCCGTGCACGAACATCTCGTCGGCCAGTCCCTGCTGGGTCAGGCCGACCTTGGCCCGAAGGGCAGCGATGTTGCGCCGCACGATGTCCTCCAACCCGGTCAGCCCCTCGTTCGCCATGCTCACACCCTATCGACGATCATGAGGTGACACGAAGTTCACGCGTAAGAAATCTGAACATTCGGTATGCGAAGGGTGCAGGAAACATGGCATCTGAACTGGGACTTCTTATCAAATCTTGGTGAAGCAATTGAGTATTGCCTAACACGAACCGTGGTCGGACGGATACGGACCGCAGTGGAACGGCACGGCGTGACGGGACACGTCGTCGATCGCGTCGACATCCGCTCCAGGAGTGCCGTGCTCGGTTGCAGTTCCGACATCCGGCTACAGGTGCCTCCGCCGCGTTCCGAGAATTGGGATGACCGGCGAGCGGACCGGACAGGAGCAGGAGAAGGGACCACCGGGTCCGCCGGACGAGAACCGACCAAGGGGCAGAACCAACCGTGACCATCGAACACAACACGCAGCGCGCACTCCGCGACTGGTACGACGACGACTTCGATCTCGAAGACCTGGCCCTGCCGGAGCAGCGTCAATGGCAGCGGTGCGGCGCCGTCCACTGCATCGACCGAGGGCCGTGGATCGGGACCCTCGTCTGCTGCATCCGCCAGAGCGGCCATGACGACGACCACACGATGTCGCTCGGCGACTGCGGCTCGCTCGACTTCTGGCAGGAGACCTGGCTGTAGTTCGGTCGGACCGGCGGGCGCACCGCACCCTCCGGGCCCGGCGGTGCGTCAGCGGCGGATGACGACGGCCTGGTCCGGGGCGAGCACCCCGGTGAACCCGTCCGCCGGCCCCGGTCCGTCGGAGGACAGCACCACGTGCGCTCCGACCGAGTCCGGGTCGCCGAGATCGACGGCACCCCCGCCGAAGTTGACCAGTACGTCCACGGTGTCCCCGTCGTAGGACCGCCGGTAGCCGAGGATCCCGGCGGGCACGTCGAGCGGTTCGAACGACCCCCGCACCAGTGCCGGGGTGGCGCGGCGGACGGCGATGGCCCGCCGGTACAGGTGGAGCACCGAGGTGGGGTCGGCCGCCTGGTACGCCCGGTTCCGGACGTCGGGCTCGGGCGCCAGGGGGAGCCACGGGGTCGCACCCGGTCGGGTCGGCCAGCCGTGGTCCGGCGTCGCGTCCCACGGGATCGGGGCCCGGCAGCCGTCGCGGCCGCCCGGGTCGACCGCACGGCCGTCGGGGATCTCGGCGTCGGCCAGGCCGAGCTCGTCACCCTGGTACACGAAGGGCGTCCCCCGCAGGGTCAGGAGCAGTACGGCAGCGGCCCGGGCCCGCGCCTCGCTGCGCCGGACGGCGGTGGCGGGGTCCTCTCCGGCGCGTGCGGCCGCCCGGTCGTAGCGGGTCCGGAGGCGGGGGTTGTCGTGGTTGGAGAGGACCCACGTCGGCCATGCCCCCCGGGGGTCGAGGACCGACAGGGTGTCCTCGATGCAGCGCAGCCATCGGTCGGCCAACCACGGAGCGAACAGGGGCGGGAAGTTGAACGCGAGGTGCAGTTCGTCGTCGTGGCCGTAGTAGGTGGCGACGGCGTCCGTGGACATCAGGAAGACCTCGCCGACCATCATGCGCCCGCCGGGGTACCCGTCGATCAGGGTGCGGATGGCCCGGAGCCGCTCGTGGGTGGCGGGTTGGTCGTTGAGCGCGCAGTGCGGAATGCCGGCCACCTCGGGTGGATCGTCCGGGAGCGTCGGATCCTTGCCGATCGCGTGGATGACGTCGGCCCGGAATCCGTCGACGCCCCGGTCGAGCCAGAAGCGCAGCGTGTCGTGCATGGCCGCCACGACGTCGGGCTCGTCCCAGTTCAGGTCGGGCTGTGCCGGGTCGAACAGGTGGAGGTACCACTGCCCGGTCGGCGCGTCGAACGTCCATGCCGGGGCGCTCAGGTCGAAGGCCGCCACCCAGTTGTTGGGAGGGGCGCCGTCGGGCGACGGGTCGCGCCACACGTACCAATTGCGCCGCGGGCTGTCCCGGGACGAGCGGGCGTCGAGGAACCAGGGGTGTCCGTCCGAGGTGTGGTTCGGCACCCAGTCGATCACCACGCGCATCCCGAGGGCATGTGCGTCCGCGACCAGGCGGTCGAACTCGGCCAGGTCGCCGAAGATCGGGTCCACGTCGCAGTAGTCGCTGACGTCGTAGCCGAAGTCGGCCATGGGGGAGCGGAAGAACGGCGAGATCCAGAGCGCATCGACACCCAGCCAGGCCAGGTCGGCCAGGTGTGCCCGGATGCCGGCCAGGTCGCCGATCCCGTCGCCGTCCGAGTCGGCGAAGGACCGGGGGTAGATCTGGTAGAAGACGGCCTCCCGCCACCACGGGACGGCACCCTCCTCGTGCGCGCGGTCGACGTCCATCTCCCGAAGCTACCAACGACCCCGACTCCACCCCCTTTGGTGGTTCCTGCCCGCATTTCAGTTCCGCCGAGTACCTGCCGATGCATCCCGCAGGATCGGGCGCCCGCGTGGGAGCCCACAGCGACGGTACGCCGCCGGCACCATCGCCGGCGTGCGAGCGAGGAGAGCGGAGCGATGGTGGAACGGCGAGCGGTCGGGGACGGGTCGATGCTGGCGGAGGGACTGTCGGGCGCCGTGGCGCCCGTGTCGTACGGGACGGGCCGCGTCTGCCAGGAACCGGCGTGCCAGGTGCGCCTGTCGCGCTACAACAGCACTGACTGGTGCGCGCTGCACGAGAGCCCGGGCGCCACCGGGCGTCCGTACGACACCTCGGTGCGCCCCCGCGGCCGTCGTCGGAACTCGAGCCGCCGCCGGAACTCGCAGCGCACCGCCGCCTGAGCGGTCCCCGCGCCGGCCTCCACGTGTCGTAGCACGGGGCCGCCTCGGTACACTGCCTCGCTGACGTCGGGACCTCCGATGGCCCGGCACCGAGGTGATAGGGGACGCGTCATGACGGAACGACTCGACGGAACGGTGGCCCTGGTGACGGGTGCCTCCAGCGGGATCGGACATGCGACGGCCGTCGCGCTGGCGGAGGCCGGTGCCTCGCTTGCGGTGGCCGCCCGGCGGCGGGACCGGTTGGAGGCACTGGCCGGGCAGATCGGCGGCGACGTCCTGGTCCTCGAGACCGACGTGACCGACGAGGCCCAGGCCCGGTCGATGATCGACCGGACGGTCGCCCACTTCGGACGCCTCGACACCCTGGTCAACAACGCCGGCGTGATGCTGCTCGGCCCGATCGTGGACGCCCCCGTGGAGGAGTGGCGCCGGATGGTCGAGCTCAACCTGCTCGGGCTGCTGTACGCCACCCACGCCGCCCTGCCCCACCTGTTGGCGGCGGCGGAGACCGACCCCCGCCGGGTGGCCGACATCGTCAACGTGAGCTCGGTGGCCGGCCGCTTCGCCCGTTCGGGCAGCGGCGTCTACAACGCCACCAAGTTCGGTGTGGGCGCCTTCTCCGAGTCGCTCCGCCAGGAGGTGACCCAGCGGCACGTCCGGGTCTCGCTGGTCGAGCCGGGCGCCGTCGCCACCGAGCTCATCAGCCACAACCGACCGGGAGTCATCGAAGGGCTCCAGGCGATGTGGGGACCGGTCGAGGTGCTGGAGCCGCAGGACATCGCCGAGGCGATCGCCTTCACGGTGACCCGCCCCCGCCGCGCTGCCGTCAACGAGATCCTGGTCCGCCCGACCGAACAGGAACGCTGAGTGACCCTGGCCGGCTACCCGCCGCCCGTGCACCTGCTCGGCGACCTCGGCATGGAGGCGGAGCTGACCACCGAGACGACGGCCCGGGTCCGGACCCGGGCGACCCCCCGGGTGGCCTCGGCCGACGGCGGGGTGCGGATCGGCGTGCTGGCGACGCTGGTCGACATCGTGGGCGGTGCCATCGCCGCACGGGTGCTGCACCCCGACTGGATGGCCACCGCCGACCTGTCGATCGGGTTGATCGGCCCGCCGGTCGGCGCCTGGGTGGAGGCACGGGGCTCGGTCCTGCGCCGGGGCCGGACCACGTTGGTGATCGAGGCGCTGGTGGTCGCGGTCGACGAGGACGGGCGTGACGTGGTGGTCGACGGCCGGGTCCCCGACCCGGTGGCCTGGGCCTCGATGACGTTCGCCGTGCTGCCGGCCAAGGATCCGGAGTCGGCGGTGCCGCTGGCGGCCGAGCTCCCGGCGCGCTGGGCGTTCCGGGGCGGCGAGCTCGCTTCGCCCATCCTCGACGCGCTCCCGGTCACCGTGCTCGACGCCACCACCGGGCGGGTGTCGGTGCCCGCCCGGCCCTACCTGCACAATTCGTTCGGCGCCGTCCAGGGCGGGGTCATCGCGCTCCTCGCCGAGGCGGCCGGTGCCGAGGCACTGGGGGCGGCACAGGGCCGTGGCGCCTCGGGCATGGTGGTGACCGACCTCCAGATCGCCTACCTGGCACTCGGGAAGGTGGGCCCGATCGTGAGTTCGGCCCGGGTGCTGGCCACCGGGACCGATGGTCGGGCCGGCGCCGTGGTCGAGCTGCGCGACGCGGGGGCGGACGACCGGCTCACCACGGTGGCCAACGTGACGGCGGCCCCCGCCGACCTCGTCGCCCGGGCGGTGCCGTGACGACCGTCGGACCGGACGGGGAGGTGGCGATCCCGGTCGGGGACGACCCGGAGGTGGACCGCCGCCGCCACGTGAGTGACTACTTCCGGCTGGAGCGGTGGGAGCTGCCACCGGCCGAGGGCGACGGTCCGTCCGCGATGGGCGGCCGCGCGCCGGTCGACGACCACCAGCGGGGCCCGGGCGGGGGACTGCGGACGGGCGGCCTGCTGACCAGCCTCGACTCGCTCGGCGGCTTCACCAGCGGGCTCGCCGTGCTGCCGCAGTGGATCGTGACGACGTCGCTCCTGGCGACCGTGTCGGAGCTGGCCCACGTCGGACCGCTTCGGCTGCGCGCCGACGTCCTCCGCCGCGGGCGCACCTCGGTCGTCACCTCGCTCGACGTGGTCGACGAGGGCGCCGCCGACCGCCATGTGGCGGCGGCCATCATGACGTGCGCCGTCCTCGAACCCGGCGCCATGACCCTCGAGTTCGACCGGCCGTTCGCCCTGGCCATGCCCGGTCCCCCGGTGGACCCCGTGGGCCCCGAGGAGTTCTTCTCGATCGAACCGGGCGAAGGACCGGTGACCCGGCTCCGTCTCGACGACCGGCTCCGCAACCCGTGGGGGATCCTCCACGGAGGGGCGGTGGCCATGTTGGCGGACGAGGCCGCCTGCCGGGCGGCGGCGGCCGAGCTGACCGGCACGGGCGGGGGGCGTGGGGTGGCGGCGGCCGACGTGGTGCTCCACTACCTCCGGCCGGTCCGGGTCGGTCCCGTCGAGGCGCGCTGCACCGTCCTCGGCACCCGTGCCGGGTGGGCATCGGTCCGGGTGGCGATCCACGACGTCGGGGCCGACGACCGCCTGGTGACGCTCGGTTCGGTGACGGTCCTCGCCGTCTGACCGCACGGCGGTGGGCACCTCCGACGCGGCACGGGGAGCCGACGGGCGCCGCGTGCGCAGGCCACGACCGGTCCGACGGGGTCCCGCCCCCGCACCGCCTAGGCTCGGACCCGGTAACCGTTCACCGAGGAAGATGGGAACAGGACATGGCGAAGGAATGGGGCCCCCTGTGGGCGTTGGTCGGCGAGTGGGAGGGCGAGGGAGGCCTCGACTCCTCGTACTCGCATGCGAAGGGCGAGGTCATGAGCACGCCCTATCTCGAGAAGGTCACGTTCAAGCCGTTCGGACCGGTCGACAACGGAAGCCAGCACCTCTACGGCCTGGACTACAAGACCGCCATGTGGCGGAACGACGAGGAGAACCCGTTCCACACCGAAGTCGGGTACTGGCTGTGGGACGCGGCGACGGGTGAGGTGCTGCGCGGCTTCGTGGTCCCCCGGGGCATCACCGTGCTGGCCGGCGGCCAGGCCGATGCCGACACCACGACCTTCACCCTGAAGGCCGCAGTGGGGGACCCGCAGTACCCGATCGGCGAGGGCAAGTACCTCACCGTCAACGCCAGCTCGGTCAGCTACGAGGCCACCATCACCGTCGGCGACGGCACCTGGTCGTACGCCGAGACGACGATGCTGCGGATGAAGGAGTTCCCGGACCTCCTGGCGCACACCGACCACAACACCATGCACAAGGTCGGCTGACAGCTCGACGGTCCGGGTCCACGGGGCGTCGGCTTCCGCCCGACGCCCCGTGGAGCGGACGACGGGATTGACTTCCCTGGTAAGTTAGGTAAACCTAAGAGTTCACCTATGCCCAACCTGTCCTCCGCCCGGCGATGATCCCGACCTTCGTGATCTTCCTGCGCGAGGGCGTGGAGGCCAGCATGATCGTGGCGATCCTGCTGTCCTACCTGGACCAGATCGGCCAGCGTCGCAGCTTCCGGGACGTGTTCTGGGGCGTGGGCGCCGCCATGGTCCTGATCCTGGGCGGCGGGATCACCGCCTACCTCCTCGTCGACCACTACGCCGATTCGACGGCGCAGGCCGTGTTCGAGACCGTCACCTACCTCCTGGCGGCGGCCGTCCTGACCTACATGACGTTCTGGATGCAGGCCCACAGCCGCTCCATGAAGGCCGAGCTGGTGGCCCGGTCCGATGCCGCGCTCGAGGGCCGGACCCGCTGGGGCCTGCGGATCCTGGCCTTCCAGGCGGTGGGCCGCGAGGGCCTGGAGACCATGGTGTTCACCCTGGCCATCGTCTTCGCCTCGACGACGCAGGCGGGCACCCCGGTCGGCGGGCGCGGCCTCCTGGTCGGGGGCGTGCTCGGCCTGGCCGTGGCACTGGCCATCGCCTATGCCGTCTTCCGGCTGGGTCGCCGTCTCGACCTGGGCCTGTTCTTCCGGGTCGTCGGCGTCGTGCTCATGGTGTTTGCCGCCGGGCTGCTGGCCGACGCCGTCCAGAACATGCAGCAGCTCGGCTGGCTGCCCTTCCTCAACCATCCGCTGTGGGACACGAGCCGCTTCCTCAACGAGTCGAGCAACATCGGTGACGTCTTCCACAGCCTGCTCGGCTACGCCGACCACCCGACGGTCCTGCAGGCCCTGGTCTGGGTGACGTACCTCGCCGTCGCCGCCACGGCGTTCATCCTGAAGGGGCGGCGTGCGCCTTCGACCGCGGCCACGATTCCGGCCACCGCGGCCACCGCACCGACCGCCGGCGGTGCGCCGGCCCACGTGGCGGCGCCGTCGCCGACGGCGGCCCGGGGCGGGCAATAAGGTCCTCTGCGTCGCCCGGGCCCCCGGGCCCCCGCCCGATCGTAAGGATCCCCATGCGCCGCTCCACTCCCGCCGTGCCCTCGATGGACGGCACGACCGTGATCATCACCGGCGGCAATTCCGGCATCGGCAAGGCCACGGCGGTCGAACTCGCCCGGGCCGGCGCACGGGTGGTCGTGACCGCCCGCAGCGAATCGCGCGGGGCCGCTGCCGTGGCCGACGTCCGCACGTCGAGTGGTTCGTCCGCCGTCGACCTGTCCGTGTTCGACCTCGCCGACCTGTCGTCGGTCCGGGCCGGGGCGGCCGAGCTGCTCGAGCGGTACCCCCGCATCGACGTGCTCGTCAACAACGCCGGGCTGATCCTGACCGAGCGCTCGCTCAGCGCCGACGGCTACGAGTCCACCTTCGCCACCAACCACCTGGGCCCGTTCCTGCTGACCGACCTGCTCCGTCCCCGCCTGGTCGAGTCGGCCCCGGCCCGGATCGTCAACGTGGCCTCCACGGCCCACAACTTCGCCCGGCGGGGCATGGTCTTCGACGACCTCATGGCCGAGCGGTCCTACCGGCAGATGGAGGTCTACGGCCGGTCCAAGCTGGCCAACATCCTCTTCACCACGGAGCTCGCCAAGCGGCTGGGCGGTACCGGCGTGACCGCCAACTCGCTCCACCCCGGCTCGGTGGCGACCGGCTACGCGCGTGACGGGGACACGGCCGGCTTCCTGGCCTGGGGGGTCAAGGTCTACGCGCCGTTCAGCCTCACTCCCGAGCAGGGGGCGCGCACCTCGGTCTACCTGAGCTCGTCTCCCGAGGTGGAGGGCGTGACCGGGCGGTACTTCGTGAAGTGCAAGGAGAAGGCACCGTCCGCCAACGCTCGCGACGAGGCGGCCGCCGCCCGCCTGTGGGACGTCAGCGAAGAGCTGGTGGAGCGGGCCGCCGCCCGCTGAGGGGCGTCGTGGCGTCGGGAACCTCCCAGGTGGGAGAGGGTGACCCCGCCCGGTCGGGACCGATCGATAGGCTGGGGGTCGATGACGGAAGCCGACACCACGCCCGCCCGGACCCGACGGGGGAAGCGGTCGCTGGCGTTGGTCGAGTCGGCCGATTCCGGATGGGAACCGTCGGGCGACGCCACCGCACCCCCCATGGCGGTCTCGATCGCCGGTGTGTCGACGGCGTGCAGCAAGGATGCCCTGAGGTCGAGTGCCGAGGCCGTCCGCAGGAACCTCACGCCCGAGTGAGCGGGCCGTCGGTCCTCCACCCGGGCCCGGGCGGCGCGACCTACCAGTAGTCCGACATGAGTTCGGTGGACCATGCCGGCTGGCGCAGGGCACCGCGGGGCCCGAACTCGGCCACGTAGGGCTTCACGTCGAGCACCGGCGTGCCGTCGACGGCGTCGAGGCCCACGACGTCGATCCGGTGGGGGCCGACGCCGGTCAGGCGGCATACGGTCACGCCGATGCGGTTGGGCCGATCCCTCGCCCGTTGGGCCAGGATGCCCACCGACGGCCACTCGGTGCGACCCCGTGGATGGCGGGCACCCCGGCACACCGCGTCCTCGTCGACCCGGTCGAAGCAGAACACCACTTCGACGTGGGAGAACTCGGCCAGACCGTCGGTCGCCGCCGCCTCGACCACCGCGGGATCGAGCTCGATGGTGGCGGCCACGGTGTCCCAGCGGTCGTCCACGGCGTCGGCCCGTCCGCCCACCACCCGCCCGATGGGCCGAACGGTCAGCGGCCCGCTCACGACGCCTCGGGGATGCCGTCCGGGCCGTCGGTGTCCTGGCCCTCGAACTGGATGCGGTAGAGCTCGGCGTACTGGCCGCCCGCGACCAGAAGGTCCTCGTGCCGGCCGCGCTCCACGATGCGCCCGTGGTCGAGTACCAGGATCTGGTCGGCCTCGCGCACGGTCGACAGGCGGTGGGCGATGACCAGCGAGGTGCGTCCCTCGAGGGCGGTGGCGAGCGCAAGCTGCACGGCGGCCTCGGACTCGCTGTCGAGGTGGGCGGTCGCCTCGTCCAGTACGACGATCTCCGGCGCCTTGAGCAGCAGGCGGGCGATGGCCAGGCGCTGCTTCTCCCCTCCGGACAGGCGGTAGCCGCGGTCGCCCACCACGGTGTCGAGCCCGTCGGGCAGGCTGGCGACCATGGTGGCGATCTGTGCGCCGGCCAGTGCCGCGTCGAGTTCACCCGGCGAGGCGTCCGGACGGGCGTAGAGCAGGTTGTTGCGGATGCTGTCGTGGAAGAGGTGGGCGTCCTGGGTCACGACCCCCACCGTGTCGGTGAGCGACGACAGCGTGGCCCGGCGGACGTCGAGTCCGTTGATGGAGATGGTGCCCGACCGGACGTCGTAGAGGCGGGGGAGCAGCTGGCTGATCGTGGTCTTGCCCGCCCCGGACGGTCCGACCAGTGCCACCATCTGTCCCGGCTCGACAGTGAAGGAGACGTCGAAGAGGACCTGGGCGGAGACGGTGGTGTCGAGGACGGCCACCGACTCGAGGGAGGCGAGGGAGACCTCCTCGGCCGTCGGGTACCGGAAGTCGACGTGGTCGAACTCGATGGTGGCCGGACCGGGCGGCACGGGCCGGGCGTCGGGCGCATCGGTGATCATCGGCGGGAGGTCGAGCACCTCGAAGACCCGGTCGAACGAGACGAGCGCGGTCATGACGTCGATCTGGACGTTGGACAGCGCCGTCAACGGGCCGTACAGGCGGGTGAGGTAGGCGGCCAGGGCGACCACGGTGCCCACCTTGAGGGTCCCGTCGATGGCCTGGATGCCGCCCCAGCCGTAGACGACGGCAGTCGCCAGCGCGGCCGTCAGGGACAGCGCGGCGATGAAGAACCGGGCGTACATGGCCTGGGTGACCCCGATGTCGCGCACCCGGCCCGCCTTGGAGGTGAAGGCGTCGCGCTCCTCGTCCGGCCGGCCGAAGAGCTTGACCAGCAGGGCGCCCGACACGTTGAAGCGCTCGTTCATGGTGTTGTTCATCTCGGCGTTGATGCCGTAGGACTCCCGGGTGATCGTCGACAGGCGGCGACCCACCCGCTTGGCCGGGATCACGAAGATCGGCAGGATCACCAGGCTGATGAGGGTGATCTGCCAGGACAGGGCGAACATCACGATCAGCACCAGGGTGACGCTGATCAGGTTCGAGACCACCGAGGACAGGGTGTCGGTGAAGGCCTGCTGCGCGCCGATGACGTCGTTGTTCAACCGACTGATGAGCGCTCCGGTCTGGGTGCGGGTGAAGAAGGCGATCGGCATCTTCTGGATGTGCTCGAACACCTGGGCCCGCATGTCGTAGATGAGTCCTTCGCCCACCGAGGCCGACACGTAGCGGATGCCGATCGACAGGCCGGTGTCGGCGACGGCGATCATTGCGGCCACCAGGGCCAGGGTGATCACCAGGTTCTTGCTCGGGTGGTGGCTGAACAGGCTGTTGACGATGGAACCGAAGAGCAGCGGGTTGATGACGCCGATGAACGCCTCCACGGTGACGAGGACCAGGAACCAGGTGAGGATGCCCCGGTAGGGGCGGGCGAAGCGGAACATCCGCCGGGCCGTCCCCTTGGTGACGTGCTGGGTCTTGACCGAGTCGTCCCGGCGCATCGAGCGCATGACGGACCCGAACTGGCCCCCGCCTCCGGCTCCGCCCATGCCGTGCCCGGCCATGCTCATCGGTTCGCACCGTGGGGGAGGGACATGGGCCGGACCCTACCAACCGGGCCGGTCGGGCCGATCCGGGTCCGGGTCACCTGGGTGTGCTCCGGGGTGGCGTCCGGCCGGGCGGTCGCCGGGCACGAGGAGGGCGCGGGCGGCGCGGGCCCGGACCCGGGGGCCGGCCCGTCCGCGCTGCGGATCAGCCGACCAGGCCCGTTCCGTACACGGGCGGCAGGTCCAGCGCGGTGAGCAGGCCCGGCGCGCCCTCGACCACCGCCGGGACGGCGTTCACCAGGCGCATGGCGGTCGCCTTGAGGCCACCGGTGTTGTGGTCGCCGTCCCGGCCCATCAGCTGCATGTCGACGGTGTAGGTCGGCTCGCCCGTGAGGACGACCCGGTAGCAGCCCTGGCCCGCGGGCTGGGGCCAGTCGGGAGCGAGGTCGTCCCGGAGCCGGGTCACGTGCTCGAGCACGATGACGGCCCTGCCGTCCTTCATGCCCCGGAGCTCGAAGTGCAGGGCGGCCGCCGTGCCCGCCTCGATCGTCCCGGCGTCGACCTCGAAGGTCTCCGGCGCGGGCACCCGCTCGTACCACTCGACCAGGTCGCCGTCGAGCTCCACCTCGAGCCCGGCCGCCAGCTGGCGGACGACGCTGCCCCACGCCATGGTGATGACACCGGGCTGCAGGATCATCGGGACGTCGTCGATCGGGCGGCCGAAGCCCATGATGTCGAAGAGGACCATGCCCTGGTTGTACGTGGCGTAGTTGAGCACCTCGGCGACGCGCACCTCGTCGATCTGCTCGCAGATGCCCGAGAGCACCAGCGGCAGGGCATCGTTGGCGAAGCCGGGGTCGACCCCGTTGACGAACAGGGAGACGCCCCCTTCGGTGGCGGCCTCGACGGTCGGGGTGATCATGGCGTCGTCGACCACGCCCCACGGGTACTGGAGGAAGACGGGACCGGACGACACGACGTTGATGCCGGCCCGCAGGATGCGCTGCAGGTCGGCCAGGGCCTCGAACAGCCGGTCGTCGGCCATGGCCGTGTGCACGATCGCGTCGGGCGCCAGGGCGAAGATGGCGTCGACGTCGTCCGTGGCGGCCACGCCGAGGGTACGACCGAGCCCGGCCAGCTCGCCGGCGTCCTTCCCGACCTTGTCGGGGTTCGAGACCCACACGCCGACGAGTTCGAGGTCGGGCCGGGCGTCGATGCCGGCGATGGCGTGCCGGCCGACGTTGCCCGTGCTCCAGGCGACGACGCGGTAGGGGGTGCTCATGGGGGGCTCCTTGTCGGGTTGGCGGCGCGAAGGCGGTGTCTCGAGGGACGGGCCGTTCAGACGTCCGGGATGTTCATGTCGAGCGTCGCCGCCTCGGTTCCCCCGTCCACCTCGAGGACCTTGCCGGTCACGTAGGAGCCCGCGTCGGAGGCGAGGTAGACGATGGCGGCGGCGATGTCTTCGGGGTCGCCGATGCGACCGAGGGGGGTGGCGTCCTCCATGGCGGTGCGCATCTCGTCGATCTGCATCACGATGTCGAGGGCCGAGGTCGCCACCGAGCCGACGGCGATGGCATTGACCCGGATCCGCGGCGCGAGGTCCATGGCCGACAGTCGGGTGTAGTGGGCCAGTGCGGCCTTGACCGTGCCGTAGGCGACGAAGCCGCGGGCGGCGAGGCGGCCCATGGCCGAGGAGATGTTGACGGCCGACCCGCCGCCGCTCTCGAGCAGGAGCGGAACGGCGGCGCGCAGGAGCGTGTGCGCCGTGGCCACGTTGAAGTGGAAGGCGTCCTCCAGCGTCTTGGCCGTGGTGTCCATGAAGGCCTGGGGCATCGTGCCCCCGACGTTGTTGACGACCAGGTCGAGCCGGCCGAAGGCGTCCCGGGCGTGCTCGACGAGGCCGGCCACGGCGTCGAGGTCGTTGAGGTTGGCGGGCACGGCGACGGCGCGGCGTCCTGCGGCTTCGACCTGGGCGGCCACGCTGTCGAGCTGCTCGGCGGTCCGGGCCGAGATGACCACGTCGGCGCCGGCCTGGGCCAGGCCCACGGCGGTCGCCGCGCCGATCCCGCGCCCGGCCCCGGTGATCACGGCGACCTTCCCGTCCATCCGGTAGCGATCGAGAATCATGCGAGGCTCCCCCTTCGACGACCACCGCGTTGATGGTCGGGTGTAGTGCTACCAGCCCGGGGCGCACCTGCGCCATGCCGCCACCGACCGACGGTGGCCGCGTGTGGCCGGGTCGGTGCTCACGTGCGCGCCCACCGGTTCCCGTCCCAACGGTGGACGGACGCCCAGCCGGCCCCGGTCCACCACCCCTGGAGGCCCGGGTCCCCGCCGATGGCGTACCACCCGGGGGGAGCGGTCGTCGGTGCGGCTCCCGGAAAGAAGGTGCCGTAGGTCGCGGCCGGGGCCGGGCTCGCCGACCACGCGACCGGGGTCTCGGCCGCCGGGAGCGGGTCGCAGCCCCACGGCTTGAGCTGGGGCCGCCACGACGGTGGGCAGGTGGCGATCTGCCCCGGGGGGGTCAGCTCCCGGGCACCGTGGCGGGCCAGCAGGTAGAGGAGGGCGGCGAGCACGAGGGCGAACGCGCCCCCGGATAGACCCCGGTCGATCGCCTGCCCGAGGGTCCGGGCCAGCGACGAGTTGAACGAGTGCGGTGTCACGTGGAAGAAGGTGATGACCCCGTCGTGGAACGAGTGGATGCCTGCGGCGACCAGGAAGGCGACGACGCCGGCCGCCGTCACCGTCCGCCCGCGCCGCCAGGCCGCCAGCCAGATCACCGCCGCGGCAAATCCGGCCACGAAGACATGGAGGAGCTCGGCCGAGGGGCGTACCAGCGCCATCTGCAGATGCGCCCACGCGAATCCGGGGCGGCTCTCGTACTCCGCCCCTTCCAGGACGCCGACGGTGGCCCCGCTCACCAGGACGAGGTAGAGGCCGACGGGGGGCAGGCGGAACCTCGGGGTCCCGAACGCGAGCAGGAGCACGGGTACGAGGAGCTTGCCGCCCTCCTCGATGGGACCGGTCGTCCACAGCGTCGTCGCCCAGCCCGCCACGTGGTCGACGAGGACCTCGAGGCCGAAGCCGATGCCGAACGCGACCACGCCCGAGCCGATGCCGATCCACGTCAGGACCCGCCGGTCCGCCACCCGGTCGAGCCCGACGAACCGGGCCACGACCATGACCCCGCCGGACAGGAAGGCCAGGTAGCCGACGACGGAGATCCACGACCACCAGGCCGTGCCCGTGGTGCCGCTCAGGACGGCTGGGAGGACGGTGAGCACCTGGCCGAGGGCCATCCACCGGAACCACCGTTGGCGGACGAAGGCGAAGGCGCCGGGCGGTCCGGGCAGCACCGGAGGGGCGACGGCGACATGGCCGCGGCCCGTCCACGCCACGCCGTCCCATTCGGCCAGCCCGGCCAGGGCGCTGTAGCAGTACCAGCCGGGCGGGTCCGGCGTCGCGGCGCCCGGAGGCGCCGCCCCCACCGCAGTCGCGGCGGGCGTCGTGGGAGCCGTCATCCGGCGGTCAGTCCGCCACGCGGGCCTGGGCCACGATGCGCGAGGGTCGCAGCCGGACGACGAGTTCGCCGGGCACGCCGTTGCGGGCGCCGTATGCCGCCGCCTGGTCGTCCCCCATGTACCGGCCCCCGATGACGGTGGCCCAGTGGCGGAGCCCCTCGGCGTCGTCGCTCACGGTCGCCACTCCTTCCACCGTCACGAACGTGAACGGCGGGCGGTCGTCGTCCACGCACAGCGCCACGTGCGGGTCGCGGAGGATGTTGCGACCCTTGACCGTGTCCGCTCCCGTGTTGAGGACGAGGTCACCGATCGGGGCGTCCGGTGCCGCCGTCGAGCGGTCGAGGGCGAACCAGACCGGAGCGATGTGGGGCCGGCCGTCGGCACGGACGGTGGCCAGCTTGCCGGTGCGGGCAGGCAGGGCCTCGAGGAAGTCCGCCACCTCCTCGGGGTCCATGGCGTGGGCCAACGGAGCCTTCTCAGGCCGGCCGCGTCGAGGGGAGCCCGAGCTTGCGGTGGTCCCAGGAGACGGTGCGTTCGACCTCGATCCTGACCACGATGCGCTTGTGGAGCATCGTCTCGACGAACGGGCGCAGCTCCTCGGTGTAGTCCCCGTAGTAGCGCTCGAACAGGTTGACGCCGAGCTCGAACATCTTGTCCGGATCCTCGACGATCTCGGCCCGGCCGACCAGTTCGACGCCGCGCAGCTCCTCGTAGTAGTCACCGTCCTCGAACATGAGGGTGATCCGCGGGTCGCGGCCGAGGTTCACCGCCTTCTGGGCCTTGGCCTTCGTCTCGATGGCGATGGCGCCGTCGAGGAAGCCGTACCACATGGCCACGGCGTGGATGGAGCCGTCGTGGTTCAGGGTGCACATCGTCATCGGCCGGCGCTCGTGGAGGAAGGCGTCGATCTCCTCGTCCGTCATGCGGATGATGTCGCGCTGCTTCACACCGTGGCCCATCTGCTGGCCGGGCTGGCTCGCTGCCGTGTCGCTCATCGGTCCCTCCCCGGGGGTCGCGGCACGCCGCTGCGGAATGCCGTCCGTTGCGACACCGTACCGGGGTCCCGTCCGACCGAGCGACAGACCGGGGCCGGCACGGCTCCGAGGACCGGCGCCGGCCGGGCGCGTCGGTGGGCCGGGAACGGACAGACTGGTCGGGTGCCGACAGACCGCCCCGACCGTTCCGACCGTTCCGACCGTTCCGACCGCCCCGACCGTTCCGACCGTTCCGGCGCACGGGAGGACGGCCCGCTCGGGGTCGTGTTCGTGTGCACCGGCAACATCTGCCGCTCGCCGATGGGCGACGTCGTGCTCCGCCACCTGGCCGCGGATCGGGCGCTCCCCGACGGGACGGTCCTGGGGGAACGGCTCGTGGTGTCGAGCGCGGGAACCGGCGGATGGCACGAGGGCGAGCCCATGGACCCCCGGGCACGGGCGGCGCTGGAGCGCCGGGGATACGCCGACCACGGGCACCGGGCGCGGCCGTTCGACACGGCATGGCTCCCCGGTGCCGATCTCGTCGTGTGCATGGACCGCAGCCACCGTCAGACGCTGGCGAGCCTGGCCCGGGCCAAGGCGGGCGACTCCCGCTACGACGGACGCCTGGTGCTCCTGCGCGGCTTCATGACCCGGTCGGGCGGCGACCCGGACGTCCCGGACCCCTACTACGGCGACGATGCCGACTTCGAGTCGTGCCTCGACCTCGTGGAGGCCGGGTGCCGGGGCCTGGTCGACCACCTGGTCGATCGGATGGGCGGACGGCCGGACGGACGGCCGGGACCCCGCCCGGTCGCCGACGCGCGGTAGCCGGTACGTGGTCGGCCGGATCGCCGTCCACGGTGCCTCGGGCAGTGGCAAGTCGACCCTGGCCACGACGCTGTCCCAGCGGCTCGCCCTGCCCCGGTGGACGGTGATGCGCCGGCTGCTGGCACGCACCGTGCGGCGGGGGATCGTGCGACGCGAGCTGTGGAACGGCAACCGCGAGTCCCTGCGGAACCTGTTCTCCACCGACGCCTGACCCGCCGTCGGCGTCGGGCGCCGGTCTTCCCCGCGGACGGAGCCTGCTCCTACGCTGGCCCGATGTCGTACGGGACCGCAGTGTCGTTGTTCGTGATCGCCCTGGCGACGGCGGTCGCCCCGCTGTGCTCGGAGGTGCTCCGACGATGGCGCATCCCGAGCGTCCTGTTCGAACTGGTGCTCGGGATCCTCGTCGGTCCCGAGGTACTCCACTGGGCGTCGACGGACGTGTTCGTCAACGGCCTGAGCGTGCTCGGCCTGTGCTTCCTCTTCTTCATGGCCGGCTACGAGATCGACCTCTCGAACCTCGGTCAGGAGCCCATGGTCCTCGGCGCGGTGGGCTGGACGGCCAGCCTGGTGCTCGGTCTCGGAGCCGGAGCGGTGCTGCTCCTGACCGACTTCGCCCTCTCGAGCCTCCTGGTCGGCCTGGCGCTGACGACCACGGCCATCGGCACCCTGCTCCCCATGCTCCACGACCGCGGCATGCTCGACACCCGCTTCGGCCGGTTCCTGGGAGCGGCGGGCACGGCCGGCGAATTCGGGCCCGTGGTGGCGGTCACCGTGCTGCTGGGCGCGGCCAGTCCCGGGACCGAGGCCCTGCTGCTCGTGGCCTTCGTGCTGCTGGCCGTCGGGTGCGCCTACCTGGCCGCCCGACCGCAGCCGCCCCGGGTGGTCGAGACGATGCAGCGGCACCTCGGCACGTCGACGCAGCTGCCGGTCCGGATCGTGCTCCTGGTGATCTGCGGGCTGGTCCTGGTGGCGTCGTCCCTCAGCCTGGAGATCCTGCTCGGGGCGTTCGCCGCCGGCCTGATCGTGCGCATCGGGTTCACCGAGGCGCAGTCCGCGTCGATGCGGCCGCGACTCGAGTCGATCGGCTTCGGCTTCCTGATCCCGGTCTTCTTCGTGGTCAGCGGGATGCAGTTCCACATCCGGGCCCTGGTCGACAGCCCGGCGATCCTGGAGCGGGTCCCGATCTTCCTCGGGCTCTTCCTCGTCGTCCGTGGCCTGCCCGCCCTCCTCGTCTACGCACGGGTGCTCCCGTGGCGCCAACGTTCGGCACTCGGCGTGCTGCAGTCGACGACGCTGCCCATGCTCGTCGTCATCACCCAGATCGGCCTCGAAACCCACCACATGCTCCCGGTCAACGCCACCGCGCTCGTGGGGGCCGGGATGGCCTCGGTCCTGGTGTTCCCGTTGGTCGGATTCGCGCTCGCCGGCCGCGACGCAGCCGCGGGGGGAGTGGACGTCGACGTGCGGGACGACGTCGACCCGGCCGTCGACCCGCTCTGACGGCACCCTGTTCCGGGGCTCCGTAGGCGGTGGTCAGTCGAAGGTGACGAAGGCGTCCCGCTCGTAGGCCAACAGGCGTTCGTAGTTGTCGCGCAGCCCGGCCGACCGGGCCGGGTCGTTGGCCAGGTTGACCAGCTCGTGGGGGTCGGCCCCGTGGTCGTACCACTCGTGGTCGTTGTCGTCGAAGGCGCAGTCCACGTCGAACAGCTTGTTCCCGGGCGACTTCCCCCACAGCCCGGTGCTCGGCTTGCCGCCGCCCACGCCGTAGTAGCGGGCGTACTTCGTCGCTCCGTCGTAGAACCCGCGGAGCGCGTAGCGGACCTGGTTGAGGGTCGACGTCTGCGCCGAGTCCTGGGCGAACAGGATGTGGTCGCGCACCGAGGCCTCCGGGTCGGCCAGCACCGGCGTCAGGTCCGAACCCTGCACGGTGGCGGCCGTGGCCCGCGTGTCGACGCCGCCCAGCGCACACAGGGTGGCGGCCAGGTCGACGTGGGACCCGAGGGCGGAGGTGACCGTGCCCGGCGCGGTCGTGCCCGGCACCTTCACGTACAGCGGGACCCGCATGATCTCGTCGTAGACGAAGGGGCCCTTCGACCGCAGACCGTGCGAGCCGCACATGTCGCCGTGGTCGGAGGTGAAGATGACGACGGTGTCGTCCCAGGCCCCCGACGCCTCGAGCGCGCCGAGCACGGTGCCGAGGCTCTGGTCGGCGAGGTGGTGGAGGTGGACGTAGTAGTCGAGGTGGCGGAGCCAGCTCCGGGTGTCCGCGGGGTCGATGTAGCCGTACAGTCCGTGCTGCTGGTCCCACCGCCACTGGCGGTGGGCCTCCGGCTTGGCGTGCAGGGGGTCGCCGAAGTTCGCGGGCAACGTCTCGCACACCTCGGGGTAGGGCTCCCGGTAGACCGGCAGGGTCTCGTCCTCCTTCCAGGCGGCGGACTCGAGCACCTTGCGGATCATGGCCACCTGGTCCGGGTGCTGCTCCTCGTAGCCGGGCTGGTCGACGGGGAACCACATGACGTCGTGGGGATTGACCAGGGCCACGGTAAGGAACCAGGGCCGGTCGTCCTGCCGGCCCGGCCCGGCGTTCTCGGACAGCCAGCGGGCGGCGTTGGAGGCGATGATCGGATCGAAGTGGACACCGGTTCCGGCCCAGCCCATGAAGTGGCGGTCGTTGCCGTCCCAGTCGGCGAAGCCGTAGGCCTCCATGTCGGGCTGCGCCGCGTGCGACAGGTGCCACTTACCGATGTAGGACGACCGGTAGCCGGCCGACTCGAGCAGCGTGCCGACCGTCGGCGTGGTCGTCGGCAGCTCGGCGTGCTCGGGCATGATCACGTTGTCGATGACACCGTGCCCCGGCAGGTAGCGGCCGGTGAACAGACTCGCCCGGCTCGGCGAGCACGGCGACGAGTGGGTGAAGTAGTTCGTGAATTCGAGGCCCTCGGATCGGAGCCGGTCGCGCCAGGGGAGCGAGGTGCCCTCGGGGAGCCAGGACCGCTGGCGCTCCTGGTCCGAGACGACGAGCAGGATGTTGGGCTGCGTCGGCACGGTCGTGTCACGGGATGGGTCGGCCATGGGGGAACGGTAGCGCCCGCGCACGGTGCGGATCGCGGTCGACGCCGGGTCGAGGGACCCGGGGCGGTGCGCCGGCACCGGGCCGTCCCGTCGCCGAACCCCCGGCTCCGGGGACCCGTCCCCGCCTGCACAGGCACAGAACTGGAATCTGTTCTACATTTCGTGCGTCACGTCCGACGCACGCACGTAGGGGAGGTCCGGCATGACCGACAGTGAGGTCCTGCACGCAGAGCACCGGCTCGAGTATCCGTACTCGCGCTCGACAGGGCCGGTCATCGGCGCATTCCTGACCGCACTGCGCGACGGCCGCTTCGTCGGGGCCACCGGCTCCGACGGGCGGGTGATCGTGCCACCCACCGAGTACGACCCGATCACCAGCGACGATGTCGGCGAGCTGGTGGACGTCGGTCCGGGCGGGGTCGTCCAGTCGTGGGCGTGGGTGGCGCACCCCCTGCGCAAGCACCCGCTGCAGACCCCGTTCGCCTGGGGGCTCATCACGCTCGACGGCGCCGACACGGCCCTGCTGCACGTGATCGACGCGCCGGGGCCCGAGGCGCTGTCGACCGGCGCCCGGGTGACGGCGCGGTTCCGGCCCGAGGCCGAGCGCACCGGTTCGATGGCGGACGTCGAGGCCTTCGTGGTCGAGGGAGGTGCCTCCTGATGGCCGACGACACGACCGGAACGGATCCGGTGACCACGCTCGCCACCCCGATCGGGCTGGACTTCGACTTCACCCCCGGGATCGCCCAGTCCAAGTTCCTCCGTGGGCTCGAGAAGGCGGAGTTCCACGGCCAGCGCTGCCCGGTGTGCGGGAAGGTCTACGTGCCGAGCCGGGGATCGTGCCCGACCGACGGCGTCCCGACCACCGAGGACGTGCTGCTCGGGAACTCCGGCACCGTCACCACCTACTGCGTGGTCAACGTGCCCTTTGCCGGGCAGTCGATTGAGATCCCCTACATCTGCGCCCAGATCCTGCTCGACGGGGCCAACCTCTCGTTCATGGGGCTCATCCAGGAGATCCCCACCGACCAGATCCGCATGGGCATGCGGGTCGAGGCGGTGTGGGTCGACGAGTCCGAACTGACCCCGTCCCTCGCCTCGGTCCGGTACTTCCGGCCCAACGGCGAGCCCGATGCCGACTACGACACCTACAAGGAGTACCTGTGAGCGCCACAGCCAGGGTCGTCCGCCCCGTTTCCATCGCCTCGTTCGCCCAGTCGCAGAACGTCCGCAGGGACGACGAGCGCAACGAGGTCGAGGGCCTGATGCCGGTGATCGCCGAGGTCTTCGGCAACATCGGGATCACCAAGGACGACGTCGACTTCATCTGCTCGGGCTCCACCGACTACCTGATCGGCGGACCCTTCAGCTTCGTGATGGCCCTGGACGCCGTCGGCGTCTGGCCCCCCCGGAGCGAGAGCCACGTCGAGATGGACGGGGCCTGGGCACTGTACGAGGCCTGGGTGCTCCTGCAGGAGGGGGAGATCGACGCCGCGCTCGTGTACTCGTTCGGCCGCTCGTCGCTGGGCGACCTCAACGAGATCCTGACGCTGCAGCTCGACCCGTACTACGAGGCCCCCCTGTGGCCGGACATCGTGAGCCTCAGCGCGCTGCAGGCGCAGGCGATGATCGACGCCGGAATGGCCACCGAGGCCGACTTCGCCGCTGTCGCGTCGCGGAGCCGCCGGGACGCCCTGGCCAACCCCAAGGCACAGGTGCGCAAGGACGTCGCACCCGAGGTCCTGCTGCAGGACGACTACGTGGTCGCCCCGCTGCGGCGCCACGCGCTGCCGCCCATCACCGACGGTGCCGCCGCCGTCGTGCTGGCCGCCGGCGACAAGGCCACCGCCTGGTCCGAGCGCCCGGTCTGGATCACCGGTTTCGACCACCGGATCGAGACCCACGCGCTGGGTGCCCGCGATCTGACCACGTCTCCGTCGACGGCCCGTGCCGCCGAGGTGGCCGGGGTGGCGTCGGGCAAGGTGGACGTGGCCGAACTCCATGCCCCCTTCGCCCATCAGGAGCAGATCCTCGTCGAGGCCCTCGGTCTCGACGACTCGGTGGCCATCAACCCGTCGGGCGGCGCGCTGGCCGCCAACCCGATCATGTCGGCCGGCCTGATCCGGATCGGCGAGGCCGCCGAGCGGATCCGCTCGGGACGGGCCGACCGGGCCGTGGCCCACGCCACGTCGGGCCCGTGTCTCCAACAGAATCTCGTGTGCGTCCTGGAGGGTGGTGCGTGATGGCAGAGCGCTGTGCAGTCATCGGGGTGGGCCAGACCCATCACAAGGCCAAGCGGGACGACGTGTCGATCGCCGGACTCGTGCGCGAGGCGGCCAAGATGGCGCTGGCCGACGCCGACCTGACCTGGTCGGACATCGACGCCGTGGTGATCGGCAAGGCCCCCGACATGTTCGAGGGCAACATGATGCCCGAGATCTACCTGGCGCCCGCCCTGGGTGCGGTGGGCAAGCCCATGTTCCGCGTCCACACCGCCGGCTCCGTCGGTGGGTCGACCGCGCTGGTGGCGGCCCACCTGATCTCGTCGGGCATCCACAAGCGGGTGCTCACGGTCGCCTACGAAAAGCAGTCCGACTCGGACGCCATGTGGGCGCTGTCGGTCCCGCAGCCGTTCGCCGCGCCCCTGCTGGCCGGGGCCGGGGGCTACTTCGCCCCCCACATCCGTGCTTACATGCGGCGGTCCGGCGCTCCCGACTACATCGGCAGGATGGTGGCGGTCAAGGACCGCAAGAACGCCATGCGGAACCCCTATGCGCACCTCCATCTGGCCGACATCGACATGAAGATGGTCGAGGATTCGATGATGCTGTGGGACCCGCTCCGCTACCTCGAGGCGTGCCCGTCCTCGGACGGGGCGGCAGCCATGGTGCTGGCCGCGGAGGACGCCCTGTCGGGCGCCTACCCGCCGGCGTGGGTCCACGGCATGGCCATGCGGTCCGAGCCGACGATGTTCGCCGGGCGCGACCAGATCAACCCGCAGGCCGGGCGCGACTGCTCGGCCGACGTCTACGCCCAGGCCGGGGTCACCGACCCCCGTGCGCAGTTCGACTGCGCCGAGGTGTACGTGCCGTTCAGCTGGTACGAGCCGATGTGGCTCGAGAACCTCGGGTTCTGCGAACTCGGCGACGGGTGGAAGCTGACCGAGTCCGGGGCCACGGCCTTCGACGGGGACATCCCGTGGAACCCGTCGGGCGGCGTCCTGTCGTCGAACCCGATCGGCGCCTCGGGCATGCTCCGGTTCCTCGAGGTGGCCATGCAGGTCCGCGGCCAGGCGGGCGAACACCAGGTGGATGGTGCGAGACTTGCGCTCGGCCAGGCCTACGGCGGGGGCTCGCAGTTCTTCGCCATGTGGGTGGTCGGCAGCGACAAGCCCTGACCGCAGGGCGGCCGGCGGGCCGGACGACGACGGCGGGAGGTAGCACCATGGAGGACCGGCACGCCCACCGGGCCGATCCGACGGTCACGGCCGGGCACCTGGTGGAGGTGGCCGGCGGCGTGTACGCCTGGATCCAGCCGGACGGCACGTGGTGGCTGAACAACGCCGGGGCCGTGGCCGGCGGCGACGGCACGCTGATCGTCGACACCTGCGCCACCGAGGCGCGGACCCGTCGCTTCCTCGACGCCGTGGCCGCGGCCACCGGCGGGGCGCCGATCCGGTTCGCCGTCAACACCCACGAGCACGGCGACCACACCTACGGCAACTCGCTGCTCCCGGACGGCGCCGCCCTCATCGGCCACGAGGTGATGCGCGAGCACCTGCTCGCCGACCCCCTCATCGACGGGTGTCCGCCGGCGTGGGACCCGGTGCCGGACTGGGGCGGGGTCACCCGGCGGGTCCCGACCATCGTGACCCGGACCGACCTGACGGTGCACTCGGGTTCCCGCCGGATCGACCTGCTCCACCCCGGGCGCACCGCCCACACCGGGGGCGACCTCGTGGCGTGGTTGCCCGAGGAGCGGGTCCTGTTCACGGGCGACCTGCTCTTCGCCGGGCTGACCCCGCTCGCCTTCGCCGGCTCGGTGGATGGTGCGCTGGGCGTCCTCGACTGGATCGCCGGTTTCGGGGCCGACGTCGTCGTGCCCGGACACGGTCCCCTGACCGCGGCCGCGGACCTGGCGAACGTGCTGGCCGACCAGGAGCGCTACTTCCGGTTCGTGCTCGACCTCGCCGCCGAAGGGCGCGGCCAGGGGCTCACCCCGCTCGAGCTGGCGCGCCAGGCCGACCTCGGCGCGTTCGGCGACTGGGGCGACGCCGAGCGGATCGTGCTCAACCTCCACCGGGTCTACGCCGACGCCGACGGCCGTCCCATGGACATGGCGGCGGCCGTGATGGACGCCATCGACTGGAACGGGGGTCCGATGACGACCCACGTCTGCTGCACCGGCTGAGGCCGGCGGCCGGTACGCTCGGCGCGGCCACCGGGGACGTGGCCGGACCGGTCCCCCCTGCGCTGCCCGGACCGCGCCGTCCCCGGTCCCCACCCACGGCCCTGGATCCCGATGCCCGCACCCCGTTCCGCGCCCACCCCCACCCCCGCCACCCTGGTCGCCCGCGACCTGCAGTCCGACCGCGCCGGTCGCACCGTGCTGGACGGGGTGAGCCTGACCGTGGGGCCGCATAGCTGCATCGGCGTGACCGGTCCGAACGGCGTCGGCAAGTCGACCCTGCTCCGCCTGCTGGCCGGGCTCGACGCACCCGACGCCGGCGAGGTGACCCTCGACCCGCCGACGGCGACCGTCGGCTACCTGGCCCAGGAGCACGAGCGGGTCCCGGGGGAGACGGTCCGTCAGCTGCTCACCCGGCGCACCGGCGCCCGTGCGGCCGAGGACGAGCTCACGGCGTCGGCGGCGGGACTGGTCGCGGGCACGCCGGCGGCCGACGCCCGCTACGCCGTGGCCCTCGAACGGTTCGAGGCGCTGGGGGCCGCCGACCTCGACGCCCGCATCGACGCCGTGCTCGACGATCTCGGGGTGGGCGCGTCCGCGGCAGACCGCGAGACGTCCACGCTGTCGGGGGGCCAGGAGGCGAAGGTGGCGCTGGCCGCCGTCGAGCTGTCGCGGTTCTCGATCACCCTCCTCGACGAGCCCACCAACGACCTCGACTTCGCCGGGATCCGGCGGCTGCAGTCGTGGGTCACCGGTCGTGCGGGCGCGCTGGTGCTGGTCTCGCACGACCGTGCCTTCCTCGAGCGCACCGTCACCACCGTGGTCGAGATCGACGAGCACGACCGGACGGCCCGCGAGTACGGCGGCGGCTGGGCCGGGTACCAGGCCGAGCGGGCGACCACCCGACGCCACGCCGAAGAGGCGTTCGCCACCTACGAGCAGCGCCGCTCCCGGCTCCAGGGGCGGGCGCAGCAGCAGCGGGAGTGGGCGACGAAGGGGGTCGCCAAGGAGGCGCGCTCCCCCCGGGACAACGACCGGGCCCAGCGCGGCTTCCGGGTCGACCGGACCGAGAAGCTGGCCGCCAAGGCCCGCCAGGCGGACCGCGCCCTGGCCTCGCTCGATCCCGTGGAGAAGCCGTGGGAGGGGTGGGACCTCCGGTTCACCATCGAGGAGGCGGACCGGTCGGGAGCGGTGGTGGCCCGCCTGACCGGTGCCGTGGTCGAGCGGGGCGCCTTCCGCCTGGGGCCGATCGACCTGCAGGTCGACTGGGGGGACCGGCTCGGGCTGACCGGCGCCAACGGGACCGGGAAGTCCACGCTGGTGGGGACCGTGCTCGGCACGGTCCCCCTGGTGTCGGGAGAGCGGTGGGTCGGCCCCCGGGTCGTGCCGGGCGTGCTGGGACAGGACCGTCGGGCACTGGGCGGTGACCGCGACCTGGTGCGCGAGGTGTGCGACCGGTGCGGGGTCACCGTCTCGGAGGCCCGGTCCCTGCTGGCCAAGTTCGGCCTCGGGGCCGAGCAGGTCACCCGGCCCGCCGGGACGCTGTCGCCGGGCGAGCGGACCCGGGCCGAGCTGGCCGTGTTCCAGGCCCTGGGCGTCAATTTCCTGGTGCTCGACGAGCCGACCAACCACCTCGACCTGCCGGCGATCGAGCAGCTCGAGGCGGCATTGCGCAGCTTCACCGGGACGTTGCTGCTCGTCTCCCACGATCGGCGCCTGCTCGAGTCGGTCGACCTGACCCGGACCCTCGACCTCGGGTAGGGACCAGGGTCAGCTGGTCCGGCCGGCCGTCCGCCGGAGTGGCGGCACGGTCCGTGGTGCGCTCCGCCGGGGAGGGAGCTCGGCCAGGAGGGTGGCGGTGGCCTCGGCCACGGTGGCCACGGCGCGTTCGAACGCTTCGGCGGTGGCCGCGGACGGCGCCTGGACGCCGCCCACCTTGCGCACGTACTGGCGGGCGGCGGCCTCCACCTCGGCGACGGTGGCGGGCGGCTCGAGTCCGCGCAGGACGGTGATGTTGCGGCACATGCCGCCCACGCTACGGGAGCCCCGGTGCCGGTGCCGCAGCGGACCGGGCGGCGGTGGCCCGGGCGGGTGTCGGGGGCCCGGGCGGGTGTCAGCGGTCGAACACGTCGCTTCCGAAGGTGGAGCTGGTGGTCGCCGCCTGGCCCAGCTTGGCCAGACCGAACAGGTCCTCGACGGTGGCCAGGGTGGAGTAGTGGTTGTAGGGGACGGTGCTCACCGTCCCGGCCCGGATGAACGGGGAGAGCAGCACGGTTCCGGTGCGCCCGCCCCCCGGTCCCGAGAGTCCCGGCAGGGCCGACGCCGGTCCCGGCTGTTCGTTGCAGCACGCGGTGGCGTCGGCCCCGGGACCGCTCACGTCCGCCTCGTCGAAGGTCACGATCAGCAGGCCGTCCTTCCGGAACGCGGGCGAGCGGGTGATGCGTGGCACCCAGGTCGACAGGAAGGCGTCCATGTTCGCCTCCGCGGTGGCCGCACCGGACTGGTTCACGCACGGTGCGTCGTGGCCGTCGTTGCAGAGGTTCGGGACGATGAAGCTGAGGTTGGGCGTGGTGGCGACGGTCGCCAGGTCGGTGGCGAGGCCCGTCGTGCCGGCCGGGGCCGAGGCGGGCAGCGCTCCCGTGGTCGAGCCGAGCGGGACCACCCGGGCGTCGCACAGTGCCGTGTCGTCGATGATCGAGTGGAAGTAGACGAACGGGTCGTGGCGCGTGGCGTAGCCGTCACCGGGCACGGCGCGCTGGGTCGTGTCGACCGTGCCCACGGCCGGGTGGCCGCACACGGCCGACTCGCGGGACGGGACGTTCCCCATGTCCTCCATGTAGCCCTTCCAGGTCAGGTGGGCGGCGTCCAGCTGG
>DATLRE010000063.1:0-2987 GCA_035534835.1 Acidimicrobiales bacterium | reverse complement strand
TGGCTGGCCGCCATCCTCGCCCCGGGCACTCCCTATGCCGACATGATCGCCCCGTTCGTCGTGTGCGGCGTGGGCATGACGCTCTTCTTCGTTCCCCTCGCCTCGGTCGTGCTCGGCACCGTCCCCTCGTCGCTCGAAGGGATGGCGTCGGGCACCAACGCTGCGTTCCGCGAACTCGGCGGCGTCCTCGGGATCGCCGTCCTCGGCGCCGTCTTCAGCGCCCGGGGCGGCTACGCCTCGCCGCGGGACTACATGTCCGGACTGGTGCCGGCCGTGGCGCTCGGCTCGGCCGTGGTGGGCGTCGGCGCGCTGTTCGCCCTGGTCCTGCCGTCGCGCCGGCGGCTGCGGCTCGACCTGGATCCGTCGCAGGTCCCGGTGCTCGCCCCGGCCGTCGAGCCGGTGGGCTCCTAGGTCGGAGCCCGCGGCTCCCGCACGTCCCGGCGCGCCGCCTCAGTCCTGGCGGACGAGCGGCGACCGGGCGAGGGCCGCGGCCAGGATGTCGGTCGCCTGGGGCCGCAGCTCCGACAGCGGCCGGTTGCGGTGGACCCGGACGCCCAGGTCGACCTGGGCGATCGTCTCGACGCCGAAGCGCGACGCGACGTCGATGAGCAGGGCCAGTTCGACCGCGTAGCCGTCGGCGAGCGTGCACTTCTCGAGGACCCAGCGCGGGGCCGCTGTCTCGCCGGCCAGCGGCTGGCGGACCACGGACAGGGCCGGGAACAGCAGGTCGATGACGGGCCGGGCCATCAGCTCGGTGACCCGGCCGCCCCCGTCGGGCTCGCCGTGGAGCGGGCGCTGGTAGAAGCCCTTGACCACGGTGACGCTTTCGTCGGTCAGGAGGGGGCCCAGCAGGCCTGTCACGAAGTGTGGTCCGAAGTTGGTCACGTCGCCGTCGACGAAGGCGAGCAGGTCCCCCTCGGACTCGTCGAGGGCCACCCGCATGGCCTGACCCTTGCCGCCGGCGGCGCTGTCGCCGACGACCACGCGGGCGCCGGCCCGACCGGCGAGGACGCCGGTCCCGTCGGTGGAGCCGTCGTCCACGACGAGGATCTCGTCCACCAGGGGGTCCCCGCCGCCCGCCGCGGTCAGCTCGCGGACGATCGTGCGGACGATGGGGGCGATGGTGGCGGCCTCGTTCCTGGCCGGGATGCACACCGACACGGTGCGTCCGGCCTTTGCCGCAGCGAGTCCGGCCGCATCGAACTCGGCGGAGACGTAGGAGGACCCCTCGTCCCCGGGCCCGGCCGTCGCTGGCATCCCACCATCATCCCTCACCGACCGGAGGTTAGTGACGGCCGGCCGCGGTCGTGCCGGCGCACCCGGGCCACCGAGGGACCGTCCGCCGGCGTTGACTGTCGTCCCCGCGTTCGGCCTACAATGGAGCCCATCATCCAGAGCAGCTGAGGGACCGGGCCCTACGACGCTGCGGCAACCAGAGCGCCACCGGACGGGACGACCCGTCGGCCGGCGTGCCAGGTGCCAATGCCCGAGCGATGAGGAGACTGCTGTGGACTTCGTTTCTGGCTTGCGCTGTCGTGAATGTGGCCGTACCTATCCGGCCGAGGCGCTCCACGTGTGCGACTTCTGCTTCGGGCCGCTCGAGGTCACCTACGACTACGAACGGGTGGCCGCCGTCATCACCCGGGAGCGGATCGAGGCCGGGCCCCGGACGATCTGGCGGTACGCCGACCTGCTGCCCGTGGCCGACGAGCATCCCGTCGACCTCGGCGCCGGGTTCACCCCCCTGGTGCGGGCCGACCGGCTGGCCGCCGAGCTCGGGCTGGGCGAGCTCTGGATCAAGGATGACACCGCCAACCCGACTGGCTCGTTCAAGGACCGGGTCGTCTCGGTCGCCCTGACCAAGGCCCGGCAGTTGGGGTTCAAGGTCGCCGCCTGCGCCTCGACCGGAAACCTGGCCAATTCGGTGGCCGCCCACGCCGCCCGGGCCGGCATGGACTCGGTCGTGCTCATCCCCCACGACCTCGAGCGGGCCAAGGTGACCATGACCTCCGTCTACGGCGGCCGGGTCTTCGCCGTCCAGGGCAGCTACGACGACGTCAACCGCCTGTGTGCCGAGCTGACGAGCGAGCAGCCCGAGTGGGCATTCGTCAACGTCAACGTGCGGACCTACTACGCCGAGGGGTCGAAGACCCTGGCGTTCGAGGTGGCCGAGCAGCTCGGGTGGCGGGCCCCGGACCACGTGGTGGTGCCGATCGGCTCGGGTAGCCAACTCACCAAGGTGGCCAAGGGCTTCCAGGAGCTGTGGAAGGTCGGCCTGCTCGACGAGGAGCCGTCGGTGCGCGTCTCGGGCGCCCAGGCCGAGGGGTGCTCGCCGGTGGCGACCGCGTTCGCCGAGGGAACCGACGCCATCCGTCCGGTCAAGCCCCACACGATCGCCAAGTCCCTGGCCATCGGCAACCCGGCCGACGGGTGGTACGCGCTGGACTCGATCCGGTCCTCCGGCGGGGCCTGCGCCTCGGTGACGGACGCCGAGATCCTGGACGGCATCCGCCTCCTGGCCCGGACCGAGGGCATCTTCGCCGAAACGGCCGGCGGGGTCACCGTCGCCACTCTGGCCAAATTGGCCGCCGAGGGGGTCGTCCGCCCCGAGGAACGGGTCGTGGCCATGGTCACCGGCCACGGGTTGAAGACGGTGGAGGCTCTGGCCGACGTGGTCGGGCCCACGGCCACCATCGCCCCGACCCTCGAATCGTTCGACGAGGCGATGGCGGCAGACGCCGACCACGCATCCACACAGAGGAGCTCCTGATGAGCAAGGTCCGAATTCCCGCCCAGCTGCGCACCCTGACCGCCGGCGCCGGCGAGCTCGTCATCGACGGCGCGACCGTCGGTGACGTCCTGAAGGGGCTCGACGCCGCCCACGCCGGCTTTGCCGAGCGGATCTTCGACGACGAGGGCGGACTGCGCCGCTTCGTCAACGTGTTCCTCGACGAGGAGGACGTCCGCTTCCTCGACGGCCTGGCCAC
>DATLRE010000062.1:0-2792 GCA_035534835.1 Acidimicrobiales bacterium | reverse complement strand
TTGGTGGCCATCTTCCGCGAGGCCTCGTCGATCATCTCGTCCCCGAACATGACCGCACCGGTGCGGTCCTCCTCGGTCGCCGTGCGGTAGGCGTCGAGGATGCGCCACGCCTTGTCGAACTGCTCCTGGGTCGGCGAGTAGACCTCGTTCAGCACGCCGACCTGGTCGGGGGTGAGGGCCCACTTGCCGTCGTAGCCGAGGACGCGGGTGCGCTGGGCGAACTCGCGGAGGCTGTCGAGCTCGCGGATCTTCAGGAAGGGGCCGTCGATGACCTGGAGGCCGTTGGCCCGACCGGCCATCAGGATCTTCGAGAACACGTAGTTGAAGTGGTCACCGGGGTACTCGGGGATGGCGACGCCACCGGTCAGCACGGGCATCTCCATCGAGGCGGCGAAGTCGGCCGGACCGAAGATGATGGTCTCGAGGCGGGGCGAGGCGGCGCAGATCTCCTCGACGTTGATGAGACCCCGGGTCGTCTCGATCTGGGCCTCGATGCCGATGTGGCCGACCGGCAGGCCGCACTTCCGCTCGACCTGGGTGAGCAGGAGGTCGAGGGCGACCACCTCGGCGGCCGACTGCACCTTCGGGAGCATCAGCTCGTCGAGGCGCTCGCCGGCGTTCGACACGACCTCGATCACATCGCCGTAGGTCCACTCGGTGTCCCAGGCGTTGACCCGGACGCACAGCACACGGTCGTCCCACGGGAGCGTCCGGATCGCCTCGGCCACCTTGGCCCGGGCCGCCTCCTTCTCCAGCGGGGCGACCGAGTCCTCGAGGTCGAGAAAACTCATGTCGGCGGCGACGGTGGGGGCCTTGGCCAGGAAGCGCTCGTTGGATCCCGGTGAGGACATGCAGGAGCGGCGCGGCAGGTTGCGGGAACGTTCGGACATGGTCCCGATCGTAGGGCGGCGGCGGGCACGGGCCAAAACGACGGCGCACGGGCGACGGACCGGAAGCGGCGTGCTGGCCGTCCGGCGGTGCGGTCCGGCGCACGGCCGGACGGGGGCGGGCCCCGTCAGTCGCCGGTGGTTCCGTCGACGGCGTCCCGGGCCATCTGCTCGGCCAGGTCGTCGGGGGTCAGCTGCTCGGACAGGAGCCGCTCGAACCGGTCCGGGTCTCCGGCGGTGAACGCCCGGCACAGGGGGAATCCCTCGACGTAGCAGGTGAGGTACGCCCGCCACGTCGGGTGGGTGAGAAACTCGACGGCCTTGACTGCCCGGTCACGCGGCAGGAGCCCCCATCGGGCGACCTCGTCGATCACGGTGTCCGGATCGGCGCCGTCCTCGTGGAGACGGAACGCGGCGTTGGTGCGGACAGCACCGAGTGCCTCACCCGCCTCGGCCACGGCGGCGACCACCTCGGTGTCGTAACGGATGCCGAGCGGCACCAGGTGTTCGGCGACGGTCGCCTCGGGGTGCCGGCCCCACGCCACTTCGAGCCCGAGGTCGGCGAGCCCTTCGGCGAGCAGGCACTGCGGGGTGCCGACGAGGAAGATCGACTCCTCCCACCACTGGCGCCGGCGGACCAGGCCCACCTCCTTGCGGGAGTGTTCCGTGTGGTGCCCGGGATACGCCTCGTGGGCCACGAGGTGGGCCAGACCGGTCGAGAGGACCGGCAAGTCGGTGTTGATGGCGACCCTGCTCTGCAGCCCGCCGAGGTAGTAGTTGAACCCCGACCACGGCTCGTTCGTCACCAGTTCGAACTCGACGTGCTCGCCGTCCGGGAGGCCGAACAGCTCGTCGGTGCGGGCACGCAGGTCCTCGGCCAGGGACCGGACGGCGGCACCGAGCCGGTCGACCGGCACGGCGTGCGACTCGCGCCACGCCACCAGGCGCCCGGCCAACGGGCCCGACCCCGGCAGCACCCCGTCCAGGCGGCGGTGGGCTTCGACGAGCGTCTCCTCGTCCACCCGGGACGGACGGACCCCGTAACAGGCCTCCACCTCGTCGGCGTAGGCGATCTGCTCGCCGGCCAGCCGGGCGCAGGTGGTTGCGAGCCCCACGACCTGGGCGGAGATCCAGTGGCGCCGGGCCGGGGCGGACGAGTCCTCCGGGACCGGGGCGTCGAGCGGGACCCCGGACTCGAGGTCGGCGAGGAGCGAGCGGGCGTCGGCCACGAGCCGCTCGGGAGGGAGGACGGGTTCGGCGGCGACCGCCGCGGCCAGCCCGGGTGGGCCGTAGTACGCATCGACCATGCCGTCGACGTGGCGCCCCAGCCGGAGCCCCAACGTCAGGTAGGCCTCGACCAGTCCGCCCGCTGCCACCCCGCTGCCGGTCACGTCCGCCGTCCGTCGAAACCGTTCAGTCGAGCTGGGCGTGGAGGAACGCCACCGTGCGCTCCCACAGCAGCTCGGCCGCGGCCGCGTCGTGGACCGCGGGGCGGTCCTCGTTGAAGAAGGCGTGGTCCACGCCCGGGTAGACGAGGAAGGTGGCGTCGCGCCCCAGTGCGGTGAGCTTCGATTCGAGCTCCCGTGCCGCCTCGGGGGTGAAGGAGCCGTCGAGCTCGGCGACGTGACCGAGGACCGCCGCGGTCATCGCCGAGTAGTCGGGCTGGGCGTCGGGCCACGGGATCACCCCGTAGGCCGGCACCACTGCGGCGACCGCGTCGGGACGCTGGCAGGCGAGGACCAGCGCCAGGCCGCCGCCCATGCAGAATCCGACGACGCCGACGGACGGCCTGCCGGTCCGGCGCAGGAGCTCGTCGACGGCACCGCTGAGGTGCGTGGCCGCCTCGCCCATCTCGAGGGCCATCATGTGCTTGGCCGCCTCGTCCGGCTCGTCCAGCGGCACGGC
>DATLRE010000061.1:0-43372 GCA_035534835.1 Acidimicrobiales bacterium | reverse complement strand
GGGTCGTGGCTGCCCATGTGCAGGTCGTAGGTGACGTGGCCGGCGAGGAACCGGACCACCGTCATCACGGTCCCGTCCGGCTCCGTCAGTGTCCTGGTGTCGATGGCGATGCCCTGTGCGTCGCGGCTGAGCGTCGTCCACCCGATCTGCTCGGGCGCCGTGGTCGTGGTCGTCGTGGTCGGGTGGACCGGGTGGATCGAGGCGGAACCCGCCGCCGCTCCGGTGGAGCACGAGGCGGTCAGGAGCGCGCAGGCGGTGATGGCGACGGCCGCTGCGGAGCGGCGGCGGAATGCAGGCGGGATGGCGTGGATCACGCAGGCAGCAAAGCACTTCCTGCGGCCCAGGTCCGGTCACCCCGGCCACGGGGGGACTCGCGGGTGCGTCCCCCAGGCGGCACGGTGCCGGCGCACAGCGGGCGCACAGGTCGGCGGGCGACGGTGGGGTCGTGACCAGACGCGTGCTCGTCGGGGCGGTCGTGACGGTCGCCGTCGTCGCCACGGGCGCGGTCGGACTGTTCGACGCGTCCGCCCGGTCCGCGTCGCTACGGACCCCCTCGCCAGTCGCCACGCAGAGGTCGACCGCGGCGAGTGCGTCCGGCACGCCGCTCGATCCGACCTACTTCGCTTCGGGGTCCTGCCTGGCCTACCCGCCGACGTCCGGCGACCGTCACGCCACCGTGTTCCTGGACGCCGGGCACGGAGGGATCGATCCCGGGGCGGTGGGAACGGACCTGGCCGGCCGGACGATCGAGGAGTCCCAGCTGACGCTGCCGGTGGAGCTCGACGCGATGGCCCTCCTCCGGGCCCAGGGGTTCCGGGTGGTGGTCTCGCGCACCACCGACTCGACCGTCCTGCGCCTCGCCCCCGTCGACCGGTCCGGCCCCTACCTGTCCGCCCAGGGGGTGCACGACGAGGTGGCCGCCCGGGACGTCTGCGCCAACGACGCCCGAGCGCAAGCGCTGGTGGGCATCTACTACGACTCCGGTGCCAGCCCGTCCAACGCGGGGAGCATCGCCGCCTACGACGCGGCCCGCCCGTTCGCCGCCGCCAACCAGCGACTGGCCACCCTCGTGCAGTCCGGGGTGCTGGCGGCCATGAACGCACACGGATGGGGCATCCCCGACGACGGGGTCAGCCCCGATGCCCAGCTGGGCTCACTGAGCGGGAGCCCGTCCGACGGAGGCGTCACCGCGCTGGCCGCCAGCTACGGCCACCTCCTGCTCCTCGGGCCACCGATGGCCGGGTTCTTCTCCACGCCGAGCACCATGCCGGGAACGGTCGTCGAGCCGCTCTACGTCACCGACCCGTTCGAAGGGTCCATCGCCGAGAGCGCGGCCGGGCAGGCCGCGGTCGCCGAGGGGATCGCCACCGCCGTCGAGCAGTTCCTGGCGCCTGCCCCGCCCGCCGCCCCCGCCCACCCGTCGCTACGGCCCCTGCTGCCCGGGGCGGGTGCCGGGCACTGAAGGACGTCGGGAGGCCGGGAGCCCGGAGCCGTCCCGACGTCCCGGACCCCCGGGGGTCAGGCCGACGGTTCCGCCAGCACCCGACCGTTGTCGCACATGACGGTGCGGATCTCCTCGGCGGTGAATCCCTGGGAGGACAGGTCGTCGGCGAACGTACGGGGCTCGGCCAGGCCCTCGGCGTGCGGCCAGTCGGAGCCGAACAGCATCCGGTCGACCCCGAGGGCGTCCTTGACGGCGACCAGGTCGTCCTCGTAGTAGGGGGCGACCCACACGTGCCGCTTGAGCGTCTCGACCGGGTCCGAGGCGAAGCCCATAGGCATCTGGCCGTAGACCTTCTTCAGCTTCTTCACGAGCGGCAGGACCCAGTCCGAACCCGCCTCGATGCTCGCCACCCGCACCTTCGGGAAGCGGTCGAAGACGCCCTGGCAGACCAGGGCGGCCATCGTCTCGTAGGGGGGGCGGTCGGCGCTCAGGACGATGCGCAGCGGGGTGTGGCTGAACGCCCGGAACTCGCCGTGCGGCTCCCAGTCCTCGACGTAGCGGCCGTATCCGGCGTCCCCCGAATGGATCCCGACGGTGACCCCGGCCTCGTCGACGCGGGCCCAGAAGGGGTCGAACACGGGGTTGCCGGGCGACGCCAGGCCGGTCGGGGTGTGGGCCGGCCCGCCCTTGATGCAGACGATGCGGGCCCCCTTGGCCAGGACCTCGTCGACCTCGGCCACCGCGGCGTCCACGTCGACCAGCGGGATCATCGGCGCGGCAAAGATCCGCTCCTGGTAGTGGTAGCCCCAGTCCTCGTCGAGCCACCGGTTGAAGGCGTGGAAGGCGGCGACGGCCGCCCCGGGGTCGTCGGCCAGCGCCTCCTCCATCCCGACCGCCAGGGTGGGGAAGAGGAAGCAGCCGTCGATGCCCTGGGCGTCCATGACGGCCAGGCGAGCGTCGCGGTCGCGGTACTCGGGCCGGATGGGCTCCAGTTCGCCGAACAGGGAGGCGATGTCCTTGGACTCGGGGTTCCGCCCCCGGAAGTACTCGTCGAGGGAGCCCGGCTTGGCCACCGGGTCGAACGTGGGATTGGGGATGAAGCGGTTGATCCTGCCGGCGACGAGGAGGCGCTGGCGCCCGTCGACCTCGGCCCACTGCATGGCCCGCCGGGCCATCTTCGGGTCGAGGTGGCGGGTGAAGGCGTCGGTGGCCTCGTAGTAGTGGTTGTCGGCGTCGAAGGTGGTGAAGTCGAGGGTCATGGTGGCTCCTGGTCGGTCGAGGGGCTCAAGCCGCGTCGAGGCCGAGCACGCGGAGGGCGTTGGTGCGGAGGAACTTGGGCCACACGTGGTCCGCGAAGCCGACGCCGCGCATCTCGGTCATGATCCGCTCGAGCGAGAGGCCCATCGGGAAGTAGCCCGCGTAGAGGATCTTGTCGCTTCCCCGGGTGTTGGCGAAGTCGACGATGTCGCTCGGATAGTACTTCGGGGCGAAGGCGCTGGTCGAGTAGTGGAGCCCCGGCCACTTGAGCATGAGCTTGACGGCCAGCTCGGTCCACGGCTCGCACCCGTGCCGGGTCACGAAGACCAGTTCGGGGAAGTCGTACATGACCTCGTCGATCAGCGCCACGTCCTGCGGGGCGTACTTGAGCCGGGGCCCGGGCACCCCCGCACAGCAGAACACCGGGATCCCCAGCTCCACGCACTTGGCGTAGATCGGGTACATCTTCTTGTCGTTGATGGCGACCTGGGGGAACGTCCCCGAGGGGAACACCCCGACGGCCCGGATGCCCCAGGTCTCATAGGCGCGGACCATGGCCCGGATGCCGTCCATGCCGTCGTTGGGGTCGACCGAGAGCGAGGGGATGAACCGGTCCGGGTAGCGCTTCAGCGCCTGGTCGCCGGTACCGCCGGGGTCGTCGACGCCGATGAGCCCGCGCTCGACGCCCCAGAGGTCCATCTCCCCGAGGGTGACGGCGATCGGGTCGACCTTGCCGCGGAGCTCCTTCTCGGGCACGTCCTTGAACATGTACTCGGCGGGGAACTCGAACTCCTCCTTGGACTGGACGTCCTTGGTCTGACGGGTGATGAAGGCGTAGACGGCCTTCATGTCGTCGTGTGGGAACCCGATCATGGTGTCCACGATCCCCACGTCGCTCGGCATTCCCACGGTGCAGTCCCCCCTCGTCGTCGGTGGGCGTCACGGTACCGCACCGCCCGGGGCAGGACGGTCCCGGCCGCCGGGCGGGGGACGCGTCCCGGTCCCGCTCGACCGGTTCCGGGTGCCGTCCGCGCCCTAGGGTCTCGGGCATGGGACCTCCCGACACCGCCGAACTCGCCGGGCTCGTCGCCGCCGAGGTAGACCGGATGGTCGACGTCCGGCGGGACCTCCACCGCCATCCCGAACTCGGGTTCGGCGAGACGCGCACGACGGCGCGGATCGCCGAGGTGGCGACGGCGATCGGCCTCGACCCGCTCCCGTGCCCCACGCCCACGGGCTCGGTATGGTCGCTGCAGGGCGGCCGGCCGGGAGCGACGGTCCTGCTGCGCGCCGACATCGACGCCCTGCCCGTCGAGGAGACGACCGAGGTGGGGTTCGCCTCCGAGGTGGCGGGCTCGATGCACGCCTGTGGCCACGACGCCCACACCGCGCAGCTGCTCGGGGCGGCCTCGGCGCTGGCCCAGCGGGCCGACGAGCTGCCGGGGCGGTACGTCTTCCTGTTCCAGCCGGCCGAGGAGGGCGGGGGCGGCGCCCGGGCCATGGTCGACGGCGGGGTCCTCGACGGGCTCGGGGCCACGGCCGTCGTGGGCTGCCACGTGGTGTCGGTGCTCCCCACCGGGCTGGTCGGCATCCGTGCCGGGATCGCCATGTCCGACGCCCGGGCCCTGCAGGTCGACGTCCACGGGATCGGCGGCCACGGTGCCGCCTACCAGGACGGCGCCAACCCCCTGACGGCCGCGGCCCTGCTGGCCCTGCGCATGGACGGCGTCGTGGACGGCCTCGCGCTGGAGGGGACCGGGTGCGCGTGCACCGTCGGCGTGCTGCGGGCCGGCACGGCGGCCAACGTGATCCCGTCGCACGCCACCCTGTCGGGAACGCTCCGGACGTTCACGCCCGCACAGACGGACACCGCGCTGGCCCGGCTCGAGGCCCTGCTCGCCGACCTCGGGGACGAGACAGGATGCACCTTCGAGCTGTCGGTCCCCGGCCGGACCCCGGCCGTCCGCAACGACGCCGGCATCACCGGGGTGGTCCGTGCCGCCGCGGCCGAGGCCGTCGGCCCGGGCGCCGTCGTGGACCTGCCGCCGGTGTCGCCGTCCGACGACGTGTCCGAATTCCTCGACCGCCTGCCGGGCAGCTACTTCTTCGTGGGGGCGGCCCGGGCGGACGGAACCAGCGGGATGCACCACAACCCGGGGTTCGCCATCGACGAGGGGTGCCTGCCGATCGCCGCCACCGTGCTCGCCGCGTCCGCGGTCCGGGCGGCCGGCGACCGGGCCGCCCGCTGACGGCGGCCGGCCGCGGATCACCAGGTGATCGGTGCCGGAACCTCCGGGGCCCGCACGGCGATGGCGTCGCGTCCGGCCCGCTTGGCCTGGTAGAGCGCCAGATCCGCCTCGTCGAAGAGGTGCTCCGCCGTGGCCCGGGACCGGTCGAGGGTGCTCACGCCGATGCTGAGGGTGACCGGGGCCTCGGCCGCGACGGCCAGGTCGCGGAAGATCCGTTCGGCGACGTGCGCGGCGCCCGAGGCGTCCGTCTCGGGCAGGAGCAGGGCGAACTCGTCCCCGCCCAGTCGGCAGGCCACGTCGAAGGTCCGGACGTTGGCCAGCAGGATCCTGCCGACGGCGGCGAGCACGCGATCGCCGACCAGGTGCCCGAACCGGTCGTTGACGTCCTTGAACCGGTCGACGTCGACCATGAGGAGGCTGAGCGGGCTCCCGCTCCGGAGGGCGCGCTCGATCTCCTGCTCGGTGTGCTGCCGGAGGACCCGGCGCGTGGCGCAGCCGGTCAGCTCGTCGGTGGACGCCAGCTCGGCCAGCGTCGCCGTCAGGGACGCCTCGTGGCGCTCGACGTGGCTGCGGTTGATCGCGGCGGTGACGGAGAGCACCGCCGCCCCGGCCAGGGTGGTGAACAGCATGAACGTCCGCCCCCCGGCGGCGGTCACGTCCCGGTCGACGACGGCCACGATCGCCAGGGACACCAGGGCCGAGGCACCGCACAGGGCCGCCGACCGTGGGGTGAACATGAGGGCGCCGTAGACCAGCGGGAGGTAGAGGAGCAGGAGGATGGGGCTGACGACCCCGTGGTCGAGGAGGGCCACGAGCCCGACGGCGTAGGTGGCGGCGATCGTCCATGCCACCGAGTAGGCCGAGCGCCACGGTCGGCTGGCGACGACCGGTGCCAGTGCCAGCCCGGCGGCGGCGCCCGCGAGCCACGAAGCGGTGATCCACCACAGGAGCAGGCGGTGCGGTCCGTGCGGGGTCAGCGCCAGGTAGAGCATCACCACCAACGTCTCCATCAGGAAGACGCCGAATCCCAGCAGCATGTGGGTCAGCCAGAACCGGCGGCGCGCGTCGGCATCGCCTTCGGCGTCGCCGCCGATGGCGTCCGCGAGCGCGTCGTGTTTCGTCGGATCCATGGGGGTCGCTGCCCTCCGCTGCCAGAGTGTCCCCACCTCATCGACACGCACGCGACGAACCTTTACCGGTGCGAAGGTCCGTGCCGGAGCGGCCGCCGCGGGTGCCCCGGGCGGTCAGGTGCCGCCGGCCCGGAGCAGGGTGGCGGGACCGTGCTCGACGGACCGGCGGCACCGTCGAACGTACCAGTCGCTCAACAGGTGTTGCAGCATCCTGTCAGCGGGCGGGCACGTCCCCCGTCGCGCCGGGTCCGCGAACACGGCGCGCTTCGCGCACCAACCGGCTGGCCAGCTGGCGGGTGACCCCGAACAGCTCCGCGATCTCCGTCGTCGCTGGACCCGGTCTGACGCCGGAGCCCGGCGATCAGCTGCTCGGTTGCCGCCCGGTAGCGCAGCACGTCCTCGATGACCTGTTCGATCGGTTCCGCCATGACGCAACTCCAGGGAGCTTCGCGGCCCTCCCGGTCCGACTACCGCAGCACCCAGCGGGACCGTGACCAGATCTGCCAGTGCTCGAGGGTCACGTAGCCCTCCTGTTCGTACAGATGCCGTCCGGCCGGGGTGGCCATGAGCAGCGCGAGCGGGGGCCCGTCGGCCAGCCGCCGGGCCGCGCTCGAGCGCAACAGGCGGCGGGCGTAGCCGCCGCGCCGGTGCTCCGGGGCCGTCGACAGCCCCCAGCCCACCGAGTACTCGTTGCCGACCCACACACTGGCCGAGCAGCACCGCAGTTCGCCGTCGTCGAAGACGCCCCAGAGGTGGGCGCCCTCGCGCTCCAGTGCGTCGTCGGCGAAGAGGATCGCCCCCACGTCGTCCGGGACACCGAACGCCTTGCCGGCCAGGCGTCGGGCATCGGCGAGGTCGCCCCGTTCCAGCTCCCGGAAGTCCGGATCGAGCTCGGCGGGTCCCGAGTCCCAGGCCATGAAGGGCAGCGCCCCGGTGCACACCCATCCTGCTTCGCGCAGCACCTCCGCGGCGGACAGCCCGGCGCCGGCCAGCATCACCACGGCCGGGACGCGGGCGCGGGCGACCTCGTCCAGCACGTGGGGCGCGGCGTCGGCCGACGTGTCGCCGTGGAGCAGCGCCATGTTGTAGTCGACGTACGGCGTGAGGCTGAGTGCGATCCACCAGTCGTCCTCGACGTGATGGCGGCCGGAGGTCGCCCACAGCGCGGTGGCCCGGCCGTAGCCCGTGCGGGCGTCGGGCACCGCACCGTACGGGACCTGTATCGATGCGGAATCCACGGGACCGGGTACCCCTCCACTGTTCGAACTCGTCCGGGAACTCGGTTGCCACCTGCGGGCGTCGCGCCCGTCCGAGCCCCCTCATTGTGGCAGGCCGGCTGCCCGTCCGGGGGGCTTTGGGCGCGACGGGCCGGACAGCGCCGGGCGTCGCGGTCTACCGTGGGCGCAGCGGACGCGACGTCCGCACCCCGGGGGAGGCGGCCGGACGGCCGCCGCGGGGAGACGCGAGGAGCGGTTCATGCTCGATGTGGTCATCCGGGGCGGACGCGTGGTCGACGGCACCGGCGCGCCGGCCTACACCGCTGATGTCGGGGTACGGGACGGGCGGATCGTCGACATCGGCACCGTGCGGGAGCCGGCGGATCAGGTCGTCGACGCCGACGGGGCGCTGGTCACCCCGGGCTGGGTCGACGTGCACACCCACTACGACGGCCAGGTGACCTGGGACGACGCCCTCGAGCCGTCGGCCTCGAACGGAGTCACCACGCTCGTCATGGGCAACTGCGGCGTCGGGTTCGCCCCGGTGAGGCCCCGGGACCACGATGCGCTGATCGACCTCATGGAGGGGGTCGAGGACATCCCCGGCTCGGCTCTCAGCGTGGGGATGCCGTGGGGGGCGTGGGAGACGTTCCCCGAGTACCTCGACCTGCTGGACCGGGGCCGCTACGCGGTCGACATCGCCGCGCAGATCGCCCACGGGGCGCTGCGCTTCTACGTGATGGGCGAGCGGGGTGCGGCCAACGAGGACGCCACCGCCGAGGACATCGCCGCCATGTCGGCCCTCGTGGGCGAGGCCATGGCCGCCGGAGCGGTCGGCTTCACCACGTCACGCACCATCGGCCACAAGGCCCGTACCGGCCGGCCGGTGCCCGGAACCTACGCCCCTGACGAGGAGGTCCTGGCCTTCGCCCGCGCCCTCGGCTCGGCCGGTCACGGCGTGTTCGAGGCCATCGTGGCCGGGACCATCGGATCGCTCGAGCGTCTCGGCGGCGAGCGGGCCAAGCCCATCGACGAGCTGCCGCTGCTGGTCGCGGCCTCGCGTGCCAGCGGCCGACCGGTGACGTTCACCGTGGCCCAGCTCTTCGAGGACCCCGACCACTGGCGGCTCGTGCTCGACGCCGCGGCCGAAGCGAACCGCGACGGGGCGCAGCTGCGTCCCCAGATCATCCCCCGGTCGGTCACCATCATGACCAGCCTCGACACGTACCACCTGTTCATGGGTCGACCCACCTATCGCAAGATCGCCGACCTGCCGCTGGCCGAGCGGGTCGCGGAGATGCGCCGACCCGAGGTCCGACGGGCGATCCTCGGCGAACAGGCGGTGTCCGAGGGCCCGAACGACTTTTCCGCACTGGTCGTGGAGCTCTTCGTACCGGCGCTGCCCGTGACCTTCCCGCTGACCGACCCGGTGCAGTACGAGCCCACGTTCGACGACTCCGTGTGGGCGACGGCCACCGCGGCCGGGATCGACCCGGTCGAGCACATGTACGACCTGCTGCTGGCGGACGAGGGCACCGCGTTCTACGCGCTGCTCGGCTCCAACTTCGTCAACGGGACGCTCGACGTCTGCCGCGAGATGCTGCTCGACCCCTACACCGTGACCGGGCTCAGCGACGCCGGCGCCCACGTCAACCTCATCTCGGACTGCTCGGCCTCGACGTTCCACCTGACCCATTGGGCCCGGGACCGGACGGCTGGCGACCGGCTGCCCCTCGAGCTGCTGGTCCACAAGCTGAGCGGTGCGAACGCGGAGCTCTACGGCTTCGCCGACCGGGGATCCCTCGAGGTCGGCAAGCGGGCCGACGTGAACGTCATCGACTTCGAGCGACTGCGCATCCGCCCGCCGGTGCTCCGCCACGACCTGCCCACCGGGGTGAGCCGGATCCTGCAACCGGCCGAGGGTTACCTGGCCACCCTGGTGGCCGGCGAGGTGACCCGTCGCAACGACGCCGACACCGGTGCCCGCCCCGGTCGCCTGGTGCGGGGCTCGGCTGGCTGAGCGTCCGCGGACCCGTCGGAGTTCAGCGGACCCGTCGGAAGAAGGAGCGGAGTTCGTCCACGAACGTCGCGGGCTGCTCGAAGGCGGCAAAGTGGCCGCCCCGGTCGAGCTCGTTCCAGTACACGATGTCGGTGAACCGGGAGGCGGCCCAGCGCCGGGACATGCGCATGATCTCCTTGGGGAAGATCGAGCACCCGGTGGGCACGCCCACCGGGTCGAACCCCGGATGGACGAAGCTCTCCCAGTAGAGCCGGGCCGACGATGCGCCGGCCGCCGGCAGCCAGTAGAGCATCACGTTGTCGAGCAGCTCGTCCCGGGTGAGGACGTGCTCCGGATGCCCGTCGCAGTCCGTCCACGCCCAGAACTTCTCGACGATCCAGGCCGCCTGGCCGGCCGGTGAGTCGACCAGGCCGTAGCCGACGGTCTGGGGACGGGTCGACTGCTCCTTCGAGTACCCGGTCCCCCATCTGCGGTGGTCGGCGAAGGACGCCAGGGCGGCCTCCTCGGCGGGGGTCCGGTCGCCCAGGTCGAGGCTGCCGGGCGCGGCCATCGGCATGTTGAGGTGGATGCCGGACAGGTGGGCGGCGTCCTGGCTCCCGAGGGAGGCGGTCACCATCGCTCCCCAGTCGCCGCCCTGGGCCCCGTAGCGGTCGTAGCCGAGACGCGCCATGAGCTGCGCCCAGGCGGCGGCGATGCGCTCGACGCGCCACCCGGTACCGGTCGGCTTGCCACTGAATCCGTAGCCGGGCAGGGACGGGCACACCACGTCGAAGGCGTCGGCGGCGTCGCCGCCGTGGGCCACGGGGTCGGTCAGCGGGCCGATCGCCTTCTCGAACTCGACGACGGACCCGGGCCAGCCGTGGGTGAGGACGATCGGCAGGGCCCCGGGGTGGGGGGACCGCACGTGGAGGAAGTGGATGTCCAGGCCGTCGATGGCGGTGACGAACTGGGGGAGTGCGTTCAGGCGGGCCTCGGTGGCCCTCCAGTCGTAGCGCGTCGCCCAGTGGTCGCAGAGCTCGCGCATGTAGGACAGCGGGATGCCCTGCGACCAGTCGTCCACCGTCTCGGCCTCGGGCCACCGGGTGCGCTCCAGCCGGTCGCGCAGGTCGACGAGGTCGGCCTCGGGGATCTCGATGCGGAAGGGTCGCACGGCGTCCTGCATGGGGTCACTGTAGGACCTCGCCGGTGCCGTGCAGCGGCCGGCCGGGGTCGTGTCCGCGGAACCGGTAGTGGAGGTGGACGACCCCGCTCGCGAAACGGTCCACCTGCAGCAGGTCGAGGTGGGAACGGAGGTCGTCGGGGAGCGCCGGCGTGCCGCCCCCGACCGTGACGGGCGTGAGGAACAGGTGCAACTCGTCGACCAGCCCGGCCGCCATCGCATGGCTCGCGAGCCCCGGGCCCCCGACGGAGAGGTCCCGTCCTGCCGCCTGCTTCATCCGCTGCACCGCGGCGGGCTCGAAGTCCCGTTCGATCCGCGTCCGGGCACTGGACACCGCGCCGCGTGTGGTCGAGTACACGACCTTGTCGGCCGCCCGCCACAGCGCGGCGAAGTCCCGGACACAGGACGGCTGGTCGTCGTGCGCCTCGAACGTCTCCCAGTAGAGCATCGTCTCGTACATCCGGCGTCCGTACAGGTAGGTGCCCACGCACCGCTCGAGGTCGTTGATGAACGCGTGCACCTCGGGGTCGGGGGCGGCCCAGTCGAACTGGCCGTCGTCGTCCGCCGTGTAGCCGTCGAGCGACGTGATGGCCGAGTAGACGAGCTTGGCCACGGTGGTCAGCCGGCGCAGCGTTTCCGGGTGCGCCGGGTCGACGGTCCCGATCGGAGGCCGCACGGCGGACATTCGGTGGCAGAGGGCACCGGCAGCATCGTCACATCTTGGCACCGCCCCGTGTGCCGGGGTGTCCGGGACGGCCGGGAGGGGGTCTGGTGTCCGGGGGACCGGCCGGCCCGTCGGTCCACCCCGGTGCGCTCCCGGCCCTACGCTGGCGACCGGAGCCGCCGACCGGGGGGAGCACCGTGCAGTTCACCGTCACCGAGACGATCGCCGCCACGCGCGATCAGGTGCTGCGGGCACTGGCCGAGCCCGGGTACTACGCGTACCTGGGGTCGTCGACCACCGCCGTCCGGGCCCCCGAGCTCCTGGACGTGGCCGTGGACGGCGGGACCCTCCGTACCTCGGTCCGCTATGCCTTCGACGGGACGATCTCCGGTCCGGCGGCCGTGATCGTCGATGCGGACAAGTTGACCTGGGTCATCGAAAGCACCTACGACCTCGGTGCCCATACCGGGACGCTCGTCGTCGTCCCGGACCACTACCACGGGATGCTCCGGTGCGACGGAACGCTCCGGCTCGAGGACGACGGGGGCGGATCGACGATCGAGACGGTGTCCGGCCGGCTCGAGGTGAAGGTGCCCCTCCTGTCGGGAGCGGTCGAAAAGGCCATCTTCGGGGGCTTCAGCCGACACCTCGAGCTCGAGTCGGCGGCCATGGCCGGGTACTGCGCCGGCCTCCGGTAGGGCGGACCGGGGACCCGGCCCCGGCGTCGTGCCGCACGGTGAGGAGGGTGCCCCGGCCGTCGTCCCCTGGCGTGGCATGGTTCCGCTCCTCAAGGTTTGCCCGGGCGTGCCGATCCACTGAGGGTCGGGTGTCGGACGGAAGGGTGGACCCAGTGAGTGACTCCGAAGCGTTCCGGACGTGCCCCTACTGCGCGGCCGAGGGGGTGCCGAAGCTCGTGGTGTACCCCCGTCTGGTGGCTGGATCGGCCACGAGCTGGAGGTGCCGGGTCTGCAACCGGATCTGGTCGGACACCCAGCTGCACCTGCTCCGGGCGTCCTGACACCGCGAAGCGCCGGACCCTCACGCCGAACGGACCCGACGGAACCCCTCGCCGTGGGGGACGTCGGACCGGGGGCTCGGTCGCCCTCGAGCGGGACCCGTCCCCGGCGACTGCCCCGGCTCAGGCCGGAGCCCGACCCCGCGCCTGCGCCCGCTCTTGCTCCCGCGCCTGCGCCACCAGCATCGTGACGAACGTGCCCATGGCGGCGAGGGCGTCCTCGGCCTGATCGTCGGTCGTCCCGAGGAGGTCGCCGAAGGCCGCGTTCCCCATGAGGTAGGTCAGGAAGATGTTGGCGCAGATCGGGACGTACTCCCCCTCGAGGCCGAAGATCAGCTCGATGGAGTCCTCGATGGCGGTCACGATGGCCGGCTTGGCGTGCGGCCGGACGCCGGTCAGGTTGCGGCTCGAGAGGTACCGGAAGACCTTGAACCACATGGCGACCTCGGGGATCGACATGATCCGGCTCACGAAGCTCCCGGGCCGGTCGATCTCGAGGACCGACTGCTCCGAGCGGACGAGGTCGCTGATCTGCCGGCCGAGTTCGGCGGCCACGGCCACGAACAGGCCGTCGCGCCCGCCGAAGTACCGCGAGATGTAGTTGGTGGCCGTGCCCGAATCGCGCGCGATCATCCGGCTGGTGATCTCGTCGACCTGGTGGTCGCCCAGGAGTTCGATCGTCGCCCGGATCATCTTCGCCTCGTTGGCGATCTGGATGGGCAGCCGGCGCTTGGGCGCCTCGGCCGGCTCGGGGGCTCGGGTGGCGACCATGACGGAGGCACTCTACTGGAATCCGTACACGAACGGGCCTCCGGGAGACACCTCTCGGGGGTCGACCGTGCCGCCCGTTCGGCCTGCGCCGTGCCGGCTACGTCCCGTAGCGCTGCCGGGCGGCGACCCAGTCGGTGGCGATCGCCCGCTGGGCCTCGCGCAGCGGCAGCCGACCGGCACACACCAGTGAGCGCAGGTGGTTCTCGAGGGCGTCCTTTGTGTTGGCGGTCGACGTCGCCCCGGGCCGGTCGTTGGGCTCGAGCCACAGGTTGGCCGGGTCGTTGGGGTCGCCGCCGAGCTCGAGCGGCACCAGGTGGTCGTACTCGCCGGTGGAGAACGGGCCGGTGTAGCCGTAGGCGGCGGCCGACCCCACCTTTTCGGGGTGGGTGACGCCGGACGGGGGCCGGACCGACGCCGTCCATCCGCTCCGGCAGATGGTCGAAGCGAGGTCGGCCGGGGACACCCCGGGGTTCGTGGCGCCCGGGGTGCACGTCGGGTCCGGCAGGGGATCGGGCCCGACCCACCGGTAGTGGCACGACCCCGGAGCCGGCTGTGCCTGGATCGTGTAGCCGTCCCGGGACCCGGGACCGACCGGGAGCGATGCGGCCGGGACGGCGCCGCCCGTCACGGTCGTCGTCGTCGGCTCCGACGGGCGGGGGGCCGACGACGTGACGCCGCAGGCGGCGAGCGCGGCGACCGGCGCCAGGGCGAGCAGCCGGCGCACTCGCCGGACCGGACGGTCGGTGGTCACGGCTCGGGGTAGTGGACGGTGGCCAGGGACCCGTGGGAGGTCGACCGGACGGCGATTCCGTTCGGGAGGGCGTCCTGGAGGTCCTGGACATGGCTGATCACGCCCACCATCCGACCCCCGTCCTGGAGCGACCGGAGCACGTCGATCACCGTGTCCAGCGACTCGCCGTCCAGCGACCCGAACCCCTCGTCGACGAAGAGCGCGCCGATGACGTGGTTCGACCCGGCGGCGACCACGTCCGCCAGGCCCAGGGCCAGGGCCAGCGCGGCCATGAAGGTCTCGCCGCCCGACAGGGTGGTGGCCGGTCGGCGCTGACCCGTCTCGGCGTCGAGGACCGAGAGGTCGAGGCCCGACGCCTTGCGACCGTCGGTGGACTCCGCGTTCAACTCGAGCGCGTAGCGGCCGGCGGTCATGGTGTCGAGGCGGAGGTTGGCCTGGGCGAGCACCTGGCGGAGGTAGTAGGCGAGCACCCACGTGTGCAGCGACACCCGGGAGCCGATGGCACCGGCGCCCTGGCCCGCGCAGGCCGCGTAGAGCGTCTCCGCCTCCTCCTTGAGGCGCCGGGCCTCCTCGACGGCACCGGCCCGGGTGGACAGCTCGGCCCGGGCGGCATCGATCGATGCGAGGTGGGCGGTCACCACGGCGTGGCGTCCGACGAGGTCCTCGTGGCGAACGGCCGCCGCGTCCTCGGCCTCGGCCGACGGTCCGGGGTCGGGGCGCTCCGCCGGTCCCCCGGACTCCTCGTACCGGCGCAGGCGGGTCTCGACCTCGCGGCGCTGCTCGGCGCGTTCCGCCAGTGCCCGGGCCTCGACGTCGATCTCGTCGGTCGGCCGCGCCCACTGTTCGAGCTCGGCCGGGCCGTCGACGCCGAACTCGGCGAGTGTGGGTCCGAGCGCGGTCCGGCCCTGACCGGCGGCACCCCCCGCCTCGTGTGCCGACCGGAGGGTCGCCGCCAGCCGGGTGAGGTCGTCGGCCAGGCGCCGTCGGACGAGCGCGGCGTCGGCCGTCGGCGCGAAGGCGCCGTGGGCCGCCACGAAGGCGTCCCGTTCGCCGGACCACTGGTCGCGCCGGGCGCCGAGCGCGGCCCGGTCCGCCCGGAGCGCCTCGGACTCGTCTGCGGCCGCGGCCCGACGTTCGACCAGCGTGCGCAGTTCGTCGTCGAGGGCGCGGCGCAGTTCCGCCGCCTCGACCTCGGCGGCGACGCAGTCGGCCAGCTCCGACCGGGCAAGGTCCCACCGTTCCGACAGCTCGGCGGCGTCCCCGGTGGCCCCGGCAGCGACCGTCCGGGCGGTGGCCTCGGCCGCGGCCAGCTCGACCGAGATCGAGCGCGCTGCCTCGGACCGCGCCCGCAGCTCGTCCTCCGCCCCGGCCAGCGCCTCGTCGGTCGGGGCATCGGCGGCCGGCCGGGCCGGTACCGGGTGGTCGGGCGACCCGCAGGTCGGGCACGGCTCCCCGTCCACCAGGTGCTCGGCCAGTCGGCCGGCCAGTCCGGCGCGCCACGCCGTCCGCAGCGCGATGACCCGTGCCGCGGCGCGGTCCTCGTCCCGGACGGCCGCGTCGCTCGCCGCCTGCAGCCGACCGACGTCGGCCAGCGCCTCGTCCCGCCGGGTGGCGGCCCGGGTCGCCTGGTCCAGCTCGTGCACGCGGACCTGGGCGTCGCCCCGACCGGCGGCGCGTCCGGTGGCTGCGTCCAGGGCCAGCTGCGACGCCGTGATGCCGGCCTCCGCATCGAGGAGTCCGGCGGCGGACGCGTCGACCGCCGCCTGGCGCACCACCAGCGCCTCCTCGTCGGCGTCGAGTCCGGCCCCGCGCCGGACGAGGTCGGTATGGATCCTGTCGGCCGCCTCCAGCCGCTCGGCGTCGGCGGCGACGCGGTTGGCCAGGGCAGCGGCGCCGTCGGCATCGTCCGGCTCGGCCCTGCCGTACCCGTCGACCCAGGAGCGGTCGAGCGCCGCCCGGAGCCGCACCTCGTCGGCGCGGGCGCGGGCGAGCGCGTCGGTGGCGGCGCGCCACTGCTCGAGCGCCGGGGCCATCCGGGCCACCGTGCGGGCACGGTCCAGCGCCTCGAGCTCCTGACCGTCGGCGACCTCGGCCGCGGGGAAGTCGCCGGCGTCCCGCCGGTCGGACTGCCACTGGTCCCAGCGGTCGGCCAGGGCCTCGGCGTCGAGGCGCCGGGTGCGGGCGACCGCGAGCTCGGTACCGGCCGCCTCCCGTGCGGCGCCGAGTGCGTCGGCCAGCCGTTCGAGCGCGGCCCGGTGCGCTTCGAGCAGCAGGGGATCGAACCCGTCCGGTGCGAGGGAGGGATCGTCGGGCGCCGGCACGGCCACGCCGCCGGGTGCCCGTCCGAAGGCCTCGACCAGATCGCTGCGGATCTGCTCGACGAGTGCGGCGACCGAGGCGTGCAGTCCCTCGTAGTCGGTGCGCCGGGCGGAGGCCAGCTCCTTGAGCGCCTCGGTCGCCCGCTGGAACACGTCCACCGGGAAGAGCCGGCCGAGCAGGTCGCCCCGTTCCCGGGTGTCGGCCTTCAGCACCTCTTCGAACTTCCCCTGGGGGATCAGCACGACCTGCTCGAACTGGGCCTTGGTCAGGCCGACCAGGTGGAGGAGTTCGTCGGCAACCGCCTGCTTGCGGGTGCGGGCACCGCCGTCGGCGCCGACCTCGTACAGCGTGACCCGGGCGTCGGCGAGCACCGGGGGGCCGCCGCCCCGCCTGCGGGGCCGGAGCTGGGCCGGCGCCCGCTCGACGACCCACTCCCGCCCGCCGGCCTCGAACGTGAGGGTCACCGACGTCTCCGTCCCGTCGTCCGCGTGCTGGCTCCGGACGTGGCTGTCGGTCCGGAACCCGGGGAGGTCGTCGTAGAGGGCGTAGACGATGGCGTCGAAGATCGTGGACTTGCCCGCCCCGGTCGGTCCGGTGATCGAGAAGACGCCGTGCCGGCCCAGCCGGGAGAAGTCGACCTCGAGGACACCGGCGTAGGAGCCGAAGGCCTCCAGCCGGAGGGCGAGCGGCCTCACCGGTCCGCCGACCCGAGGGCGGCCGCCAGCGCGTCGCGGACCAGGTCGCGCTCGGACGCCGCCGGCTCCCGGCCTCGGAGCTCGGTCAGGAACCGGACGACGACGTCCTCTGCGGGCTGCTCCTCGACCGTGGCCCGATCGGCCCCCCGCCCCACCGTGGAGCCCCCGTCGATCGGGACGTAGCGGAGGGCGACGGCGTGGGGGAAGCGGGCGCGGAGCCGCTCCATCGGCTGGGTCCGGACCGTCTCGTCGGTGAGCCGGGCGGCGACCCAGTGGTCCAGCCACCGGTCGAGGGACGTGTCGCACAGCAGCTCGTCGAGGGTGCCGGTGAGCGTGGTCACCGGGCGTCCGACGGGGATCGGCAGGGTGCGGACGCCGGTGAGTCCGCCGGGCCCGAGTTCGAGGAGGCGGACCGACTTCGGGTGGTCCTCGCTGAAGGAGTAGGGGAGGGGCGAGCCGGAGTAGGCGACCGAGTCGTCGCCCCCGATGCGCTGGGGCCGATGGAGGTGGCCGAGGGCCACGTAGTCGAACCCGGCGAAGAGGCCCGGATCGACGCGGTCGCTGCCGCCGACCGCCAGGGCGCGCTCGGAATCGGACTCGGCGGCGCCCGACACGTACGCGTGGGCCACGCAGACGGTGGGGGACGGGTCGCCCGGATCGAGGAGGGCCCGCCCCGACCGGAGGGCGTCGGCCAGGACGTGCTCGTGCGTGCGGGCGCGCGGCGTCCCGTCGTCGGCGTCGCTCGGCGCGGGGACGCCGTAGGGGTCGAGGAAGGGGACAGCCAGGATGCGGACCCGCTCGTCGCCCGATGCGAAGACCCAGGGGACCGGCGGGTGCTGGTCGTCGGCGAAGACGTGGACCCCTCCGAGCGCCTGGCGGCCGGCGCCGAAGCCGAGGCGCCGGGCACTGTCGTGGTTCCCCGGGATCAGGGCGACCCGGGCGCCGGCGGCGCACAGGCCGTCGAGGCCCTCGTCGAGCAGGGCCACGGCGTCCTCGGCCGGCTGCGACCGGTCGTAGACGTCGCCGGCCACGAGCACGAGGTCGACCCGTTCGTCGGCCACCACGCCGGCGAGCCAGTGGAGGAAGGCGCGCTGGTCGTCCTCGAGCGACTCGCGCTCGAACCGCCGGCCGAGGTGCCAGTCGCTGGTGTGGATGATCCTCATGGCCGGTCCCGCCCCGGCACGTCCGTGGTGCGCACGGGCCCACACTGCCAGACGGGTGCCTCGCCGGTGCCCGGGCCCGTTCCGGCCGGCCGGGGCGGGCCCGGGTCAGAGGCAGCGGTAGAGGGCGTCGATCAGGGCCCGGTTCCGGCTGCTCTGCCACCGGGGGATCACGTGGTTCATGGCGTACCCGAAGGCGACGCCGGCCTCCGGGTCGGCGAACCCCACGGCGCCGCCGGTTCCGAAGTGGCCGAAGCTGGAGGGGTTGGGGCCGAACCGCCGCCGCGGCGTCGTCGGCGTGAACCCCAGGCCGAACACCACCTCCTCGCCGAGGACCGGGCAGAAGCCGACCGACTGGGGCGAGGCGGCCTCGGCCAGGAGCGACGGCGACAGCAGGAGCCCGGGTTCGAGCAGGCCCTGGTAGACCCGGGCCACGCCGGCCGCGGTGGCGTGGCCGTTCGTCGACGGGATCTGGGTGGACCGCCAGGCGCGGGTGTTGACGACGCCGACCGACGAGTAGCCCGGCGGGTTGAAGTAGCTGAGCTGCACCATCAGCTCGTCGCCCGAGAGGGCGTCGACGTCCACCACCGGTGGGCCTCCGCCGAGCGCCCACAGGACCTCGGCGCACCGGTCCTGCTCGGCGTCGGGCACCCCGAAGAAGATGTCGGCACCGAGCCGGTCGGCGACCGTGCGCAGCCGCGTCCCCGGCAGCTCGCCCGTCGCCCGGTGGATGAGGCCGCCGATCAGGTGGCCGTAGGTGTTCGTGTGGTAGGCGTGGCGCGTCCCCGGCTCCCACCACGGCTCGGTGGCGGCCAGCGCGTCGGTCATGGTGGCGAAGTCCCAGAGGTCCTCGTCGGTGAGCAGGCCACGGATGGCCGGCACGCCGGCACGGTGGCACAGGGCATGGCGGACGGTGGCCGATCCCTTGCCCTCGGCGGCGAACTCGGGCCACACCGTCGCCACCGGTTCGTCGAGGCCGAGGACGCCCCGGTCGACCAGTTGGAGGGCGAGGAGGGCGACGACCGCCTTGCCGACCGAGTAGACGTCCACCAGCGTGTCCGACCGCCACGTGGCCGTACGCGCCCCGTCCGTCCATCCGCCGGCCAGGTCGACGACGACTTCGCCGCCGACCAGCACCGTCACGCCGGCCCCGACCTCGCCGCGCTCGACGAAGTTCCGGACGAACTCGTGGCGCACGGGGGCGAACTGTTCGTCACAGCGGCCCGACACCGGGACCTCCTCGGGACGGGTCGGCGCTGCGGCGCCGGTCCCCGGCGGGCTCAACGCCGCGTCCCCACCGTGCCGGCGCCCTCCTGCAGGAAGGTGCGGAGGTCGACGAGCGCGCCGCTGTCCTGGACGAAGAAGGCGTGGCCGCCCTCGTAGACGCGGAGCACGGTGCGGGGTATGCGGGACGCGATGGCCTCGGCGTTGGCCGGCGGGGCGATGGGGTCGTAGCGCCCGCAGGCCACGAACGTCGGGCAGGCGACGGACGGGAGGCGGTCCCACACGTCGTGCCCCCGCCGGGCCTCGAGCTGGGCCCGCCGTCCGGCCTCCACGGCCGGGTCGTCGTCGGGTCCGGGGGCGGCCAGGAGGTCGACGAGGGCCCGGTCGCCGGGGTGGGCGTCGAGCCACGGCCCGTCGAACCGCTCGTCGAGGAGCCGGGCCCGTGCCGCCGCCCGTTCGTCGGGGGGCAGCGCCTCGAGCTCGTGCAGGGGGTAGGAGGAGCCGCCGGCGCCGCCCGGCGAGGTGCACAGGAGGGCCAGGCGCTCGACGCGCTCGGGGGCGGTGACGGCCAGCTCCTGGGCCACCATGCCGCCGAAGCTCACTCCGACCACCGCTGCGGTGTCCCATCCCACGGCGTCGAGCAGGCCCAGGGCGTCGGCGGCCAGCCGGGCCATTCCGTAGGGCGCCGGCGCCGGACCGCTGGCCCCGATCCCCCGCTGGTCGAAGGCGAGCAGCTCGACGCTCCGGGCGACGGCCGCCAGGAGGGGCCGGGTTCCCTCGAGGGTGGCCCCGGAGCCGTTGCAGAACAGGACCCGCGGGCCGGACCCGGCCAACTCGTAGGACAGGTCGACCCCGTCGACGCGAGCGGTGGGCAAGGTGGCCTCCTCGGGGCGGATCGGGGACGCCGCACAGCATCCCACGACCGGCCCGCGGGCGCGGGGCCGGCGCCGGTGCGGGACGCGCCCGGGTCGGGATCCGTCCTACAGTGCCGCCATGACGATGGATCGATTCAGTGGACGCCACGCGCTCGTGACCGGGGGCGCGTCGGGCATCGGACGGAGCACGGCCCTGCGCCTGGCCGAGGAGGGGGCCGCCGTGGTGGCGGTCGACGTCAACGCCGGTGCGCTCGACGCCGTCGCCGCCGAGGCCGGCGGGATGGCCGGGTCGATCACGGCCCTGCCGGGCGACGTGTCGACCGAGGCGGGGGTCCGGGCGATCGTGTCCGGGGCCCTCGGGACGCTGGGCTCGCTCGACGTGCTGGTGAACGTGGCCGGCGTCCTGTCGTTCAGCCACGCCCACGAGGTCACCCTCGACGAGTGGAACCGGCTCCTCGCCGTCAACCTGACCGGCACCTTCCTGATGTGCCGCGAGTCGATCCCGCACCTGCTGGCCTCGAAGGGCAACATCGTGAACCTGGCGTCCACGGCCTCCCATGCCGGCCAGCCGTGGGCGGTCGCCTACTCGGCCACCAAGGGCGGGGTCCTGGCCATGACCCGCGAGCTGGCCGTCGAGTACGCCGAGCAGGGGCTGCGGTGCAACAGCGTCAGCCCGGGGGCGATCGACACGCCGATCACCCTGTCGTTCTCCCTGCCCGAGGGAGCGAACCCCAAGCTGCTGCGCCGGGTGACCCCGCTCGGGCCGTTCGGGACCCCCGAGGGGATCGCCGCAGCCATCGCCTTCATCGCGTCCGACGAGGCGTCCCACATGAACGGGGCGGACCTGCGCATGGACGGCGCCACCCTGTCGTAGCGGCGTACGTTGGCGCCATGACCACCTCCCGCTGGACCGCCGCCGACCTTCCGGACCTGACGGGGCGCACCGCCGTCGTCACCGGAGCCAACAGCGGGATCGGCCGGGTGACCGCCCTCGAGCTGGCCCGCGCCGGTGCCGCGGTCACCCTGGCCGTGCGCGACGTGTCCAAGGGCAGGGCCGCCGCCGAGGGGATGGTCGGCGACGTGACGGTGCGGCGGCTCGACCTGGCCGACCTGGCCTCGGTGCGGGCCTTCGCCGAGGCCACCGACGGTTCGGTCGACCTCCTGATCGACAACGCCGGGGTCATGGCCACGTCCGAGCGCCGCACCACCGACGGGTTCGAGCTGCAGATCGGGACCAACCACCTGGGTCACTTCGCTCTGACGAACCTGCTGCTCCCCCGGGTCACGGACCGGGTGGTCGTCGTGTCGTCCGGACTGCACCGCAACGGACGGATCGACCTCGACGACCTCAACGGGGAGCGCCGCCGGTACCGGCCGTGGGCGGCGTACTCGCAGTCCAAGCTGGCCAACCTGCTCTTCGTGCTGGAGCTCGAGCGGCGCCTGACCGCGGCGGGCTCGGCGGTGCGGGCCGTCGCCGCCCACCCGGGCTACGCCGCCACCGACCTGCAGCGACGCACCGGCAGCCCGATCGCCAACGTCGCCGGAGCCCTCGGCAACCGACTCGTCGCCCAGAGCGCCGCCATGGGCGCTCTGCCCACGCTGTATGCCGCCACGCAGGACGTCGCCGGCGGCACCTACATCGGACCGGACGGGTTCCAGCACCTGCGGGGCCACCCGGCCGTCGACACGCCGGCCCCCCGGGCCCTCGACGCCGAAACGGCCCGCCGGCTGTGGGACCTGTCGGAGCAGCTGACGGCCGTGACCTGGCCCCTCGGCCCCGACGCGACGGCCTGATCCGCGGACGGCCTGATCCGCGGACGGGAGATCCGCCGACGGACCTGTGGACCAGCGGACCTACGAGCCGAGCGTCGAGCGCCCGTCGGTGGCCCACCACTCGGCGGTCAGGCGGATGCCCTCGATGGACGCCCGCGGGACGAGCTCCTCGAAGGACCGCTTGTAGCCGGTGTGGAGGATCTTCCACTCGCCGTCCCGCTTCACGTAGCGGTCCTCGTAGAACGCCGCCCCCTGGATGGTGAGCTGGTAGTCGGTGAGGATCACGGTGTCCTCGAGCGCCCAGGTCCCGGTGGCCTCGTCCGGGCCGACCAGGTCGATCTCGGGATGGTGGCACCGGTGGCTGCTCAGGAAGGTGGTGGCCCCCATGGAATCGCGGCAGAACGTCAGGATGTCGTCGCGGTTCGCGAACTCGTAGAGCCCGCCGCCGTAGCGGGCGGTGGCCTCGGGGACGAAGCAGGTCTCGAGCTCGTCCCACAGCTTCTGGTCGATGCTGCGGAGGTAGCGGTACTTGAGGCGCTTGATCAGTTCGATCTCGACGAGGTCCTCGGGGGTCATGGGGGCGCTCCTGGTTTCGGGGGTTCGTGGGTGGTGGGTCGTGGGTGGTGGACGGTCCGGTCCGGTCCGGTCGGGTACCGGTCGGTCAGCGGATGGTGCCCACCCCGGGGATGAGCGGCAGGTCGAGCGCGGTCACCCATCCGGCGGGCAGCTCGTTGACGTACGGGACGGCGTTGAGGGCGCGCATGCCGGTGGCGAAGCACCCGGCCGCCGCCGCGTCGCGGCCGCTCCCGTCGGTGAACCGGAAGGCGGTCTCCTGGGTGATCGACGGGGTCCCGTCGACCACCACCCGGTACACGTCGTTCTCGTTGCCGCGGGGCCAGTCGGGGGCGGCGTCCTGGCCCACCCGATTGACGTGCTCGAGGCAGATCCGGGCCTCGCCGCCCACGATGCCGTTGATGGTGAACCGGATGGCCGCCACGTTGCCCGGCTCGATGACACCCTTGGCCGTGGTGATGGCCGTGGGGGTGACCCACTTCTCCCACGTCGACGTGATGGCGTCGAGCTCGACGCCGACGGCGTGGGCCATCATCGGGACGGTACCGCCCCACGACATGGCCAGGATCTCCGTGTGCTCGAGCATCGGGGTGTAGTCGGGCGGCATGCCGATACCCATCTCGACCTCGTAGTCGCCCTCGTAGTTGATGTAGTCGAGGATCTCGAGGGCGCGGACCTGGCGGACCTCGCTGCACAGGCCCATGAGGGTCATGGGGAAGAGGTCGTTGGCGAACCCGGGGTCGATGCCCGTCGTGAAGCACGAGGCCCCGCCGGCGGCACAGGCCTCGGTGATGGGATCGATCCACGACGGCGGGTTCTGCGTCATGTGCGGCCAGACCCAGGGGGTCATGGCGGTCGAGCACACGTCGATGCCGGCGCGCAGGAAGGCGCCCATGTGCCGGATGTTGTCGTCGGCCCTGGCCGCCGTCGGCCCGTAGTGCACGAGTGCGTCGGGGGCCAGGGCGATCAGGGCGTCGAGGTCGTCGGTCGCGGTGACGCCCATCGGGTCGACGCCGCAGATGTCCCCGACGTCCCGGCCGACCTTGCCGGGGTCGGCCACGCCCACGCCCACCAGTTCGAAGCCGGGGTGCTCCCGGATCTCGGGGATCACCATCCGGCCGACGAACCCGGTGCCCCACACCACGACGCGCTTGGGGGCGCTCACCGGAACATCTCGCCGGAGTTGACGAGCAGGTACTGACCGGTGACCGCCTTGGCCCGGTCCGAGGCGAAGAAGGCCACGACGTCGGCGACCTCGCCGTCCTCGGTCATCCGGCGGAGCGGGAACTTCCCGACCACGTCGTCGAGCGCCTCCTCGACCGTCTTGCCCTCGTTCTTCGCCCGCCAGTTCATGAGCATCTCCACCGGTGGCCCCCACATCCACGAGGGGATGACCATGTTGCAGCGGATGTTGTCCGGCCCGAGCTCGTCGCACAGGTAGTACATGGCCGACAGGAGGGCGCTCTTCGAGGCGGCGTACCCGCCCTGGGGCATCTGGGGAGCGAACATCGACTGGGAGCCGATGAGGACGACGGCGCCACCCCCGCCCTCCTTCATGGCCGCGGCGGCGGGGCGGATCACGTTGATGGCGCCGAGCACGTTGGTGTCGAACGCGGCACGCCAGTCCTCGAACTTCATGTCGTAGAGGCCGCCCCAGGCGTTCTCGAAGGCCGCCACCTGCACGAGGGCGTCGACGCCGCCGAAGCGCTCCCTGGCCAGGTCCACGAGCCCGGCGCACGAGTCGGCGTCGGTGATGTCGGTCACCCGGGACGCGATCCGCTCGCCCGTCGGGTCGAGCTCGCCGGCGATGGTGGTGAGGGTGTCGGCCGTGCGGGCCGCGATCACCACGTTCGCACCGTCGCGCAGGGCGGAGGCGGTGCATTCGCGCCCCAGGCCCCCGCCCACGCCGGTCACCACTACGGTCTTGCCTTGGAGGATCATCGCACCCGTCTATCGGGTCGGCGCCGCGGGTGTCAATCGACCCACCCGATAGCAGATGCAGCGACCCCGCGGGGCCGAAGGGACCTTCGGCCCTGTCCGCCCGTGCCGCACCGGTCCGAAGATGGACGCGTCCCCCCGACGGGGCCACGTCGCACACGAGGAGACCACGACCATGCAACTGACGCTCAGCGAAACGGAGGCGACCGAGCTGCGCGACCTGCTCGACGGGTCGCTCGGGGATCTCTCCCTCGAGATCGCCGACACCGACAACCCCGGCTACCGGTTGGTGCTGAAGGAGCGCCGCACCCACCTGAAAGCCGTCCGGGCCCGGCTCGAGGCATCGGGACTCACCGTCGGGTAGCCGGCCGCATGGGGGCCCGACGTCCGGGTTCAGCCGGTGAGGAAGCTGAGGCGCACCGTGCGCCGCGGGTTGTCCCCGTTGGTGTCGACCAGCACCACGCTCTGCCAGGTGCCGAGCTGCGGTGCGCCGTCGAGCACGGGGACGGTCACCGACGGGCAGACCAGGGCGGGCAGCACGTGGTCGGCACCGTGGCCGGCCGCTCCGTGGCGGTGCCGGTAGCGGTCGTCGCGGGGGAGCAGGCGGGCCAGCGCGTCGGCCAGGTCCGCCTCCGACCCCGAGCCGACCTCGAGGAGGGCGAGGCCGGCGGTGGCATGCGGGGCGAAGACGTGGACCAGACCGTCGCCCCGACCCCGGCAGAACCGGCCGACCTCGGCCGTGAGGTCGACCACGAGCCGGTCACCGACGTCGAGGTGGAGGAGCTCGGAGTCCATGGCCCATCCTCGCGCCGCGGTGCCTCGTCCATCTGCGGGAGCGGTCCGGGGCTACATTCGGACACGGGGCCCAGGCGCGGGACCCGGGACGAGGAGGCGGACATGACGAGTCGGACGCGATGGACGGCGGGGACGGTCGGGGCGGCACTGCTCCTGGCCGGCTGCGGGGGTGCCGCATCCTCGACGGGCGGCACGGCCGCCTCGGCGCCGGGCAGGTCCCCCGACGCGGTGCTCACCGCCTACCAGAGGACGGTGGCGGCCAGGACGGCCTCGATGTCGCTCGACGAGACGGTCCGTGGCACCGCGAACGGTTCGGTCGCCGTCCATGGGACCGGGCAGGTCGACTTCACCACGGGCGCCGCGTCGTTCTCGATGTCCGTCCCTTCGATCGGACCGATGAACATGCGGCTCCTCAACCCGATGCTCTACCTGCAGTTCCCGTCCAGGCCGGGCACGGCACTGCCGGCCGGCAAGTCCTGGGTGTCGATCGACCTCGACTCCCCTGCGATCACCTCTGCGCTCGGGGCGAGCTTCTCGCAGCTCACCGGTTCCGCCAACGTGCCGACGGACAGCCTGTCCTACCTCCAGGCCGTATCTGCGCAAGGTGTCACCACGGTCGGCCCGGCAACCGTCCGCGGGGTGCCGACCACCGAGTACTCGGCCACCATCGACGTGTCCAAGGCAGACCAGAACCGGAGCCCGGCCGTGCGGTCGGCGCTCCAGAAGCTGCAGTCGGAGCTCGGGACCTCCTCGCTCCTGCCGGTCGACGTCTGGATCGATGCCCAGGGCCAGATCCGACGGGAGTCGCTCCAGGAGGCGATGACCGCGGGCGGGACCAAGATCGACGTCGGGGTGACCGTCGAGTTCTTCGACTTCGGCGCGCCGGTCGACGTGGCGCCGCCCCCGGCCGACCAGACCGTGGACATCTCCAGCATGGTGGGCGCGCTCCCCGGCAGTTCGGGCGGCTGATCCGGCCGCCGCGGCCCGGCCCGGACCCCGCCGCCGCCGGTAGGGTGCGCCCGTGACCCCGGAGACCACGACGGGCGGCGTCCGCTGTGCGTGGGCGGAGAGCTCCGAGGCGATGCGCGCCTACCACGACACCGAGTGGTGCGTGCCGTCCCACGACGACCGCCACCTGTTCGAGCAGCTCGTGCTCGAGGGCGCGCAGGCCGGGCTGTCGTGGTCCACCGTCCTGGCCAAGCGCGAGCGCTACCGGGTCGTCCTCGACGGGTTCGACCCGGCGCGCATCGTCGCCTACGACGAGGCGAAGCTCGCGGCGCTGCTGGCCGACCCGGGCATCGTGCGCAACCGGCTGAAGATCCGGGGCACGGTGCGCAACGCCCGGGCGTTCCTGGACGTGCAGGACGGGTTCGGCTCCTTCGACGCCTACCTGTGGCAGTGGGTCGACGGGACCCCGGTGGTCCACCGCCGGGCGCCGACGGCCGGGCTGCCCGCCACCACCGACCTGTCGGACCGGATCAGCAGGGACCTGAAGCGACGCGGGTTCACCTTCGTGGGCCCGACGATCGTCTACGCCTACCTCCAGGCCGTGGGCGTCGTCGACGACCACGTGGCCGGCTGCCCGGCGGCCGGTCCGGCCTGAGCGGGGGAGCGACCACCCGTGTGCGACACGCTGGTGACGGTCACGCCGGACGGGCTCCTCTTCGCCAAGAACAGCGACCGGGACCCGAACGAGGCCCAGGTGCTCGACTGGGTACCCGCCGCCGACCACCCCACCGGGTCGTCGGTCACCTGCACCTGGACCTCCGTCCCGCAGGTGGCCCGCACCCACGCCGTGCTGCTGTCGCGGCCGTGGTGGATGTGGGGTGCCGAGATGGGGACCAACGAGCACGGCGTGGTCATCGGCAACGAGGCCGTGTTCACCCGTGGCCCCGCCGGGCCGCCGGCGCTGCTGGGGATGGACCTGCTCCGCCTGGCCTTGGAACGCGCCACCACCGCGGAGGGGGCCGTGGGGGTACTCGTCGACCTGCTCGAGCGCCACGGTCAGGGTGGGCCGTGCAGCCACGAGCGCCCCGGGTTCACCTACGACAACAGCTTCCTGGTGGCCGACCCCGACGGTGCCGTGGTCGTCGAGACGGCGGGACGGGAGTGGGCCACCGAGGTGGTCCGGGGTCCGGGTCGCTCCATCTCCAACGGCCTGTCGATCCCCGCATTCGCCCGGGCCCACGCGCGGCGGGCCAGGACGTGGGTGTCGGCGGCAGGCCGCCGGCGGGCGGTCACCGAGCCCCTGGCCGGCTCGGCCACCGGGCCCCTCGACCTCATGGCCGCACTGCGGTGCCACGGCGACGGGCCGTCGCCCCGGTGGTCGCGGGCCCACGGTGGCCTCGGCGCACCGTGCGTCCACGCCGGCGGGGTCCTGGCGTCCAGCCAGACGACGGCCTCGTGGGTCGCCGACCTGCGCGGCGGGACCCGGCACTGGGCGACCGGCACCGCGGCCCCGTGCACCTCGGTCTTCAAGCCGGTCGCCGTGGGTGCGCCCGTCGACCTCGGGCCGGCGCCGACCGAACGGTTCGACCCGTCCGCGCTGTGGTGGCGCCACGAGCTGCTGCACCGGGCGGTGCTGGCCGCCTACGACGCCCGACTGGCCCGCTACCGGTCCGAGCGGGACGCGGTCGAGGCCGAGTGGGCCGCCGACCCGCCGGGGTCGGCCGGGGCGTTCGCCGCCGCGGACGGGCTGGAGGCGCGCTGGCGCACCGACGTCCTGGCCACGGCGGGCCGCGACACCCGCCCGGCATGGGTGCGGCGCCGGTGGGACGAGGTCGACCGCGCCGCCGGGTTCGCCGCCGTGGGGCACGGGGCCGCGTGACCCCCCGGACCCCGTCCGCACGCCGGGCGCCGAGCTGCCATGCTCGTGAGGTGACCGCCGAGCTCCACCCCGCCATCGCCCCCCTCGCCGCGCTGGTGGGGACCTGGACCGGCGGGGGCCACGGCGTGTACCCGACGATCGAGCCGTTCGACTACGGGGAGACCGTGACGTTCTCCCACACGGGCCGGCCGTTCCTCGCCTACGGGCAGACGACGTCCGACGCCGTCGACGGCCGGCCCCTCCACACCGAGACCGGCTACTGGCGCATCGTCGGGCCGGACCGGGCCGAGGCGGTGATCGCCCAGCCGACCGGCATCGCCGAGGTCCTGGCGGGCACCGTGTCGGCCGGCGTGGTGCGTCTGCGGTCCACCGACGTGGCCCGGACCCCCACGGCCAAGGAGGTCACGGTGGTCGAGCGGGTCCTCACGGTCGACGGGGACGCCCTCCGCTACGAGCTCTCGATGGCCGCGGTCGGCCAGGCCTTCACCCTCCACCTGACCGGCGAGCTCCGGCGCCTCCCCTGACCGGGACCGGAAACCGGGCCGCAACCGCAGCGGTCCGCGCCGCGCCCCGCCGCGTGCGGACGGGGACGGGTCAGGCCGGCGCCAGGCCGGCCACGACCTCGACCAGCCGGTCGCACTCGTCCTCCGTCGAGAGGTAGTGGGGCGAGGCCCGCACCACCGACTCCGGCCGGTCGCCACCCATGTCGAAGCGGGCCGCCCCGGCGTCGGTCACCGAGACGTTGATCCCGGCCGCGGCAGCAGCCGCCTTCGTGTCGGCCGGCGTCACCCCGTCCACGGTAAAGGTGACGATCCCGCTGCGACGGGTGCCGCCGTCGTGGACGGCCACGCCGTCCAGCGTGCCGAGCCGGTCGCGGAGGTACCCGGCGACGTACCCCACCCGGGCGGCGATGGCGTCGATGCCGAGGGCCAGGGCGTGGTCGATCGCGGTTCCGAGGCCGAGGTGGAGGGCCACGGGGGACTCGAAGGGCATGAACCGGGCCGCCCCCGCCTCGAGCCGATAGTGGCCGGCGTCCTCCCACCGGGCCGAGGACCCGTCGATCCCGGGGGGGCGGAGCGAGCCGACCAGGTCGGACCGGACGTAGAGGAGGCCCGTTCCCCGGGGACCCCGCAGCCACTTGCGCCCGGTGGCGGTGGCCACGGCGCACCCGATGCGACCGACGTCGACCGGCAGCTGCCCGAGGCTCTGGCAGGCGTCGAGGAAGAACAGGACCCCGGCGTCCCGGCAGCGCGCCCCCACCTCCTCGACCGGGTTGACCAGTCCGCGGTGGGTGCCGACGTGGGTGGCGCTGACCAGGGCCACGTCCCCGACGGCGAGCTCGTCGGCCAGCGCTGCGAGGTCGATGGTCCCGTCGGCGCCGGCGGGCACGACGGACGGCGAGGCCCCCGTGACCTCGCACACCTGGAGCAGGCCCATGTAGTGGCTGTCGTAGGACTGGCGGTCGACCAGGATGCGGCGCCCGGCCGGCAGCCCGCCCCCGAGGGCCAGCCCCCACAGGGCCTTCGTCCACCCCTCGGTGTCGGACCCGGTGAGGGCCACCTCGTCGGGTCGGGCGCCCATCAGCCGGGCGGCCGACGCGGCCACCGCGGCGTGGCGGTCGGACACGGCCGCCGCCGCCTCGTACCCGCCCACCGCCGCCTCGAGGTGGAGGTGGTCGACCACGGTGGCGACGGTGGCCGCCGTCGCCAACGCGGCCCCGGCGCTGTTCAGGTGCACCACCGTCGCGCATCCGGGGGTGGCGGCCCGTTCGGCGGCGATGTCGATGGTGGTCGGCACGTCCCGGACGCTAGCCAGCGCCGGTGGGCCACGGCGGGCCCCCGGCGGCGACGGCGCCCGGGGGATCCCGTCGCTAGGGTCGGGGAGATGGACCCGACCGCCGGCGACCCGCTCCCGACGGGTGCCGGGCGGGCGCTCCGGCCCGGCGACGGAACCGTCGACGAGCGCACGGTCGACCCCGACCCCCTCGCCCAGTTCGGCCGGTGGTACGCACGGGCCTCGGAGGTGGTCGACGCGCCCGAGGCGATGGCCGTCGCCACCGCGGACGCCGACGGGCGGCCGTCGGTGCGCATGGTCCTGCTCAAGTCCTGGGGGGACGACGGGTTCGTCTTCTACACGAACTACGACGGGCGCAAGAGCCGCGACCTGGCCGTCAACCCCGAGGCGGCGCTCCTCTTCTACTGGGAGCCGCTCGGACGCCAGGTGCGCATCGAGGGCCCGGTGACCCGGACGACCGAGGCCGAGTCCGACGCCTACTACGCCACCCGGAACCTCGGCAGCCGCATCGGTGCCCACGCCTCCCACCAGAGCCGGCCGGTGGCCGACCGCCGGGCGCTCGACGCCCGGGTCGCGCACTGGACCGCCGAATTCGCCGACGGGGACGTGCCCCGGCCGCCGTGGTGGGGCGGGTGGCGCCTCACCCCCCGGGCCTGGGAGTTCTGGCAGCAGGGGGTCGACCGCCTGCACGACCGGGTCCGCTACGAGGCCGACGGCGACCGGTGGCGCCTCGAGCGCCTCCAGCCCTGAGGGCGGTCCCTTCCGCCCGCCGGGGACACGTCCGGTGCCGGGCGGTATGTTTCGTGCATGGCAGAGGACACCGCGCTCGTCGACGAACGGACCACCCAGCTCCTGGAGGAGCTCGACCCGAAGGCGGTGACGGCCGAGGAGTTCCGGGGTCGCCAGTTCGACCTGGGCCTGGCCTGGATCTCGTTCCCCGAGGGGCTCGGGGGGATGGGCCTGCCGCCCAATCTCCAGCGCATCGTCGACCGCCGGGTGGCCGAGGCCGGGGCCACCCCCATGGGCGCCCGGGAGTTCTTCGGGCTGACCATGGCCGGCCCCACGGTGGTGACCCACGGCTCCGACGAGCTGCGGGCCCGCCTCCTGCGCCGGACCTTCACCGGCGAGTCGGCGTGGTGCCAGCTGTTCAGCGAGCCGGGCTCCGGCTCCGACCTGGCCGGTCTGGCCACCCGGGCGGTGCGCGACGGCGACGAGTGGGTCATCACCGGGCAGAAGGTGTGGAACACGCTGGCCCACATCGCCGACCGGGGGATGCTGGTGGCCCGCACCGATCCCGACACCCCCAAGCACAAGGGCCTCACCTACTTCGCCCTCGACATGCACGCGCCCGGCGTCGAGGTGCGTCCCCTGCGCCAGATGACCGGCGAGGCCGAGTTCAACGAGGTCTACCTGACCGAGGTGCGCGTCCCCGACGCCGACCGGATCGGCGACGTGGGCGAGGGCTGGCGGGTCGCCATGACCACGCTGTCCAACGAGCGGACCACCATCGGCGGCGGGGGCGGTGCCCCGCCCCGGGGCTCCGGGTCGATCGCGGAGGCCGTCCGGGTCTTCCAGGCCAAGGGCGACCGTGCCACCGCCGTCGAGCGGGACCGGCTCCTGCAGCTGTGGGTCGAGATGGAGGCGCTGCGGCTCACCAACATGCGGGCCGCCCAGAACCGCAAGGCCGGGAACCCCGGGCCCGAGGGCTCGATCGCCAAGCTGATGTTCGCCGAGGTCAACAAGCGCATCTTCGAGTTCTGCATCGACGTGCAGGGCGCCGACGCCCTGGTCGGCTACGACTACGAGATGCGCCGGTCCGACGTGCTGGGCCTGGTCGGGCCCCCCGGCACGTCGCGCAAGTTCTTCCTGCGGTCCCGCGCCAACTCGATCGAGGGTGGCACCTCCGAGATCCAGCGCAACATCCTGGGCGAGCGCATCCTCGGGCTCCCCGGCGACGTGCGCGTGGACAAGGAGCTGCCGTGGGCGCAGGTCCCGCGCAGTTGAGCCCGTCCCCGGCCGGGGGACCCCGATGACCGACGCCCGCGAGTTCCTCGGCATGGAGGAACGGGGCGACCCGCTGCACTGGCGGCTCGAGGTGGTCCCCGAGGTCACGACGCCCGGCAACTTCCTGTTCGGCGGGTGCGGGCTCGGCGCCGCGCTGGTCGCCCTCGAGGCCGCCTCCGGACGGCCCACCGTGTGGGCCACCGCCCAGTACCTGTCCTTCGCCCCCACCGGTGCCGCCCTCGACCTGACGGTGACGCCGGCCGCCGAGGGCCACCGGGTCACCCAGGCCCGCGCCGTCGGACGGGTCGGGGACACCGAGATCCTCACCGTCAACGCCGCGCTCGGACTGCCGGCCTCGCTGGAGGCCGAGGGGGTCTGGGACCGGCCGCCCGACGTTCCGCCGCCCGACGCGTGCCCGCCCCGGCGGCTGCCGTCGTTCCTCACCGCGTCGGTCTTCGACCGGATCGACGTCCGGGTGGCCAAGGGGCGCACCTTCGAGGAGATCAGCTCGGGCGAGGGCACGCCCGGCGAGCCGGACAGCGCGCTGTGGGCCCGGGTGCCCGGCCACCTCGAGCCTTCGGCGGCCACGCTGGCGATCCTCGGCGACTACGTCACCGGGGGCATGGCCCAGCCCCTCGGCCGCCGGACCCTGTCGCGGAGCCTGGACAACACGCTCCGGGTCGTCCGGCTCGAGCCGACCGAGTGGGTGCTGTGCGACATCCGCATCCAGGCGCTGGCCGACGGGTACGGGCAGGGCACCGCCTTCCTGTGGTCGGAGTCGGGACGGCTGCTGGCCACCGCCAGCCAGTCGATGAGCGTACGGTTCGCGCCCCCGCCGCCCGGACCGGCCGGGCGGGCGCGCCCGTCACGGGCACCGGCGTAGAGTCTCGGGCGCACGCGATCCGACAGGGGACGACGATGAAGATCAGCACGATGCTCAGCTACGCCGGAGGCTTCCGGAAGTCGGCGGCCCAGGTGGCGGAGATGGAGAAGGCCGGGCTCGACCTGGTCTGGGTCGCCGAGGCCTACGGCATCGACGGCCCCAGCCAGATGGGGTATCTCGCCGCGCTGACCGAGCGGGTGGAGATCGGTTCGGCCATCCTGCCGATCTTCACCCGGACGCCGACCCTGATCGCCATGACCGCGGCCGGCGTCGACGCCCTGTCCGAGGGTCGGTTCCACCTCGGACTCGGCTCGTCGGGGCCTCAGGTCGTCGAGGGCTGGCACGGGGTGCCCTTCGACGCCCCGCTGGGCCGGACCCGCGAGATCGTCGACATCTGCCGCACGGTGTGGGCCCGCGAGGCGCCCCTCGAGCACCACGGCCGCTACTACGACATGCCGCTGCCGGAGGGCGAGGGCACCGGCCTCGGCAAGGCCCTGAAGATCATCGGCCGGCCCGTGCGGTCCCGCATCCCGATCTGGGTCGCCTCCCTCGGCCACAAGAACGTGGCCATGACCGCCGAGATCGCCGACGGCTGGATCCCCATGCTGTTCGTGCCGGAGAAGGCCCACGAGGTCTGGGGCGAGTCCCTGGCGGAGGGTGCCGCCAAGCGGGACCCGTCGCTCGACCCGCTGCAGATCACGGTGGGCGGCATGGTCGCCATCGGCGAGGGCGACGAGGTCGTGGCGCTGCGCGACCTGGCCCGCCCGATGGTGGCGCTGTACGTGGGCGGCATGGGCGCCAAGGGGCGGAACTTCTACAACGACGTGGTCCGCCGCTACGGGTACGAGGAGGAGGCGGCCAAGATCCAGGACCTCTACCTCGACGGAAAGAAGGCCGAGGCCGAGGCCCTCGTGCCCGACGAGCTGCTCGAGTCGATGTCGCTGTGCGGACCGGCCGGCTACGTGGCCGAGCGCGTCGCCGCCTTCAAGGAGGCCGGGGTGAGCCACCTCCAGGTGGTGCCCGTGCCCACGGGCGACCAGACCGCCACCGACGTCATCGCCCAGGTCAAGGAGATGATCGGCTGAGGCACCGGGCCGCAGCGGCGTCCCCGCCCACTCGGGAGGGAAGGGACCGGGCGGCTATTCGTCCGAGACGAGCTCGCCCGGAGTGCGCTCCACGGTGTCGAGGGAGAGCAGGGAGTCGAGCTGGTCGGCCATCTGCGCGATCTCGTCGGCCTCGTAGTAGCTCCGGTTGAGGGTGAGCGTGAGCTGGTCCTGCACCAGGGCGAGCGCGTCCTCGGCGGCCGCCGCGGCGTCGTAGACGGAGAAGAGCCGGGCCTGCATGGCCTGGGCCGACACGAACCGGGTGCCGCGGCCGGCGGCCTCGGCCGGAAGGGCGCGCAGGGCGTCGCCGGGTGTCGCCGTCGGTGGGGTGACCGTCTCGGGTGCCTGCTCCTGGTCCATGGTCCTCTGCCTTTCCTGGTCCGACCGGGGCTGTCGCACCGGTGTACCTACCATTCAACACCCCGGGCGCGACATTTCATCCGCATGGTCCCGCCCCGTGGCCCGACGCCGGCCATCGGACCCGCCGGCACGGGGTACGGGGCACGGGGCGTGGGAGGATCGCGGCGTGCCCCGCCCCACCGCCGACGCGCCCCCTGCGGTGCGCCTCCCCGCCGGCGGGCGGGCGGCCCCGGGGACGGGGGCCCTGCCCGCGGCGTGGGCCGGGCGCCGGAGCGGGACGTGACCGGGTTCGACGCGGTCGTCGTGGGTTCGGGCCCCAACGGGCTGGCCGCGGCCGTGACCCTGGCCCGGGCCGGGCTCGCCGTCCACGTGGCGGAGGGCGCCACCACCGCAGGGGGCGGGTGCCGGACGGAGGAGCTCACGCTCCCCGGCTTCCGTCACGACGTGTGCTCGACCGCCCATCCGCTGCTGCTCCTGTCCCCGTTCTTCGCCGACCCCGCCTTCGACGGGCTCCGGGCCGGGGTGGCCCAACCCGAGGTGCCGTTCGCCCATCCGCTCGACGGCGGTCGGGCCGCGGCCGCCTTCCGGACGGTCGAGGCCACGGCCGAAGCGCTCGGACCCGACGGGCCCGCGTACCGGCGGCTGGTCGGTCCGCTGGTGGACGAGGTGGCGGACCTGGCCGTCGATCTGCTCGGCCCGCGGCGCGGCCTGCCCCGGCACCCCCGGGCCGTGGCCCGGTTCGGCCGCCTCGGTGTGCGCAGCCTCGAGCACCTGGCCGGCCGGTTCCGCACCGAGCCGGCCCGGGCGCTGCTGGCCGGAGCGGCCGTCCACGCCGTGCGGCCCCTGTCGGCACCGGTCACGGCCGGGTTCGGCCTGCTGCTGACCGCGGCCGCCCACGCCGTCGGATGGCCGGTGGTGTCCGGCGGGAGCGACGCGGTCACGCGAGCGCTGGTGGGCGAGCTGGAGCGGCTCGGGGGGACGGTGGAGACCGGACGGTGGGTCACCTCGCTGGACGACCTGCCACCCGCCACCGCCGTGGTCCTGGACGTGGCCCCGGGAGCGCTCCCCGGCCTGGTCGGGGACGCCCTGCCCGACGCCTACCGCCGGGCGCTCGGCCGGTTCCGCCCCGGGCCCGGGGTGTGCAAGGTCGACTGGGCGCTGTCGGGACCCGTCCCGTGGGAGGACGGTGCGTGCCGGGCGGCGGGGACGCTCCACCTCGGCGGATCCCTCGAGGAGGTGGCGTCTGCCGAGGCGGCGGTGTGGGCCGGACGGCACCCGGACCGTCCGGTCTGCATCGTGGTCCAGCCCGGGGTGGCCGACCCGACGCGGGCCCCGGACGGGGCACGGACACTGTGGGCCTACTGCCACGTGCCCCACGGGTCGGACCGGGACATGACGGCGGCCGTCGAGGCCCAGATCGAACGGTTCGCGCCCGGCTTCGGCGACCGGGTGCTCGCCCGGCGCACGGTCACCGCCTCGCGGATGGCCGCGGGCAACCCCAACTACGCCGGCGGTGACATCGGCGGGGGAGCGAACGACCTGGTCCAGACGGTGTCCCGCCCCGTCCTGGCCGGGAACCCGTACCGGGTCCCGGTCGCCGGCGTGTACCTGTGCTCGTCGTCGACGCCCCCCGGGGGCGGCGTCCACGGGATGTGCGGGGTGCACTCGGCCCGCACCGTGCTCCACGACCTCTTCGGGGGACCCCCGCCGTTCAGCGGCTGAGCGCCCCCGACGCGCCCGGGCCCGGAGTCCGGGCCGACCGGGTGGCGAACCTCTGCGAAGATGACCCTCCGTGATCCCGCACCGTCCGGGGCGGATCGGACCCGGGAGGACCGGCAGCATGGAAGGCCCCATCACCGACGACGCCCGCGAGGCCATGCTGCAGGCGGCCCTGTCCCGCGTCGACGTGCAGACGCTGCGCGAGTCGCTGCAGGCCGCCACCGATCCGAGGCTCCCGGTGGCCACGCCCATCGCCAACGCGTTGGCCGCGCTGCGCAAGCACCGGGACCCGCGCTCGGTCCTGGGGCGGGCCCAGTACCGGGCGGCCCTGCCGTTCGCGGCGGCGGTCCTGGCCGAGCCGTGCCTGGCGGCCGTGATCGAGGTCCTGGGGGACGCCGCCGACGATCCCACCCGCGACCAGCTCCTCGCTGCCGTCGACGCGGTGGGCGCCGACTTCGACGACGTCACCGTGGCCGTGATGCTGGCGTCGGTGGCGGACGGGGACATGGCGGCATCCGACCTCTGCTTCGCGCTCCTCGACACGGAGGAGCGGTTCGGCCTGACCGACTGGGAGCGGTACCGCCGGGCGGCTCCGGCGGCCGGCGGGACCGAGGCACCCGCCGCCCCGCCTGCGCCCCGGTCCGGCGCGTCCGCCGAGCAGCGGGCGGCCCGTCGGGCGAAGAAGCAGCGCGATGCCGAGGAGAAGCGTCACCGGGCCGAGGCGGCGGCCCGGGCCGCCGAACGGGTCCGCCAGGCCCGCAAGCAGGAGCGCCTGGCCGCGGCCGACCGCCGGCCCGACACGGACGGGGTGGACCGACCCGCCGCCTCGGTCGCCCCCTCGCTCGGCCGGCGGCGCGCCGTCCTCACCCCGCTCCAGGAGGAGGAGTTCGACCCGGAAGACCCGTGGTCGGCCGGCGTGGTGCTGGCCTGGATCCGGTTCGACGCCGTCGACCCCGACGAGCCGGAGCTCGAGGGCAAGGTGCGCCCGTGCGTCGTCGTCGCCGGCTCGGCGACCCACCTGCTGGTCCGTCCCGGCTACTCCGAGGGTGGGGTGAGGAGCCGGGACTGGAAATCGGTGCCGGTCCGCCACTGGCGCCGGTCGGGCTTCGACCAGCCGACGTGGATCGACGTGGTCTCGGTCCGGGTGCCCCGGCCGGAACTCGGGCCCACCGGCTGGCTGGAGCCGGAGGACTGGAACGCCCTCTGGTGATCCGGCCGCGTGCGCGGGTGGACGTCGCGGCCACACGCCGATGCTCCGGCCTCGGCTACCTCTTCCTTCCCACCGCGTAGAACCCGCCGGCGTCGGAGTGGGTCGCCTCCTCGTCGATGACCTCGCCCGTCGGGCAGGCGAGGATCGTGACGATGTCGAATCCGGTCTCGTCGAGCTCACGGCGGAGCTGACCCAGCGTGACGAAGTGGACGACGAGCGAGAAGTCGTGCGCGGAGAACGGACACATGGCCCACCCGCCGTGATCCGATGCGTAGCGACGGTTGGCGAACCAGTTCCGGTAGCGACGGGGTACTCGCATCGGATCCTTGAGGTTGTGCCAGCACCAACCCGCGATTCGCCGGGCACGGAGGTCCGGCGGTTGGCCCGGTGCGTGCAGCTGCCAGGGGGTCTCGCCGTACAGCCGGCCCGCCCGATTCAGCGTGTTGTGGACCAGCAGGCCGCCGTTCCGGAGCACCCGGTTCGCCTCGTCCAGGAAGCTCCGTCTCCCGGAGGCATTGATCGCATCGACCCCGTAGTTGCTGAAGAACACCATCTCGAAGGAGCCATCCGGAAACATGCTGAGGTCCCGGGCGTCCCCGAGGCGTACATCGAACTCCGGGTGGAGCTGGGTGCACAGCGCCACCATCTCGGGCGACGCGTCGAGACCCACGTAGGAATCGGACACCAGCCGCAGGAGCGAGGACGTCCGACCCAGGCCGACTCCGACGTCGAGAATCGGTTGGGAGCGGACCTGGGGGGCCACGCGCAACAGTGCGATGCGCTCCCCTTCGTCCAGCCAACCCTCGGCGCCGACGAAGCTGCGCACGACCTTCGCATCGCGGAAGACGACGTCGTTCCTGTCGACGTTCCTGTCGGCCATTTCCCGTCAGGGGAGCAGTGCCCGGATGGACACGGTTCCCCTCCCCTTCCTTCGATCCGTGTCTGCCGCTTCCTCCCGCACGGTTCGCTCACGCTCGCCAGGCTGTTCGGTCGTCCTGCCGCGTCTCGGTCCGTGTTCGGGCGGGTCCGACCCGGCGCGCTTCACGTCCGTGTCACGGCATGCGTCCGGTGGCACCCGGCACCACGGGATTCACGCTGATCGGGCGGCAGCCGGGAAACCCCTCGGCGCCGAACACGCCGGACGTCGGGATCCCGACCACCACGGCGTTGGTCTCGCCGACATTCGTGAATTCCACCGCCTGTCCGGCGTTACCGGCAGCGCCGCGGCCCGTACCCGCCGCAACGGGGAACGAGATCAAACCCACCGTCAGCTGCGGCTTCGCCATCGTCCTCGGTCTAGCACCCGACCGCCCCCGACCCACATCATCGGGAGAGGTCATCGGCAGGACGGGTGACCGTCCATGTCCGGTGCCCGGCCTTCCGTGCAGGCCACACTATGAGGATGATCCGCATCCGGGCGTCCCGTCCCGAAGACGGGGTCGTCCTCCGGGACATCGAGCGCTCCGCCGGTGAAGCATTCCGTGCGATCGGGATGGAGTCCGTCGCAAGCGAGGAACCCCGTTCCGAGGTCGTGCTGGCCGCCTACGCGATGGCCGGACGGAGCTGGGTCGCCGTGGAGGACACCGACCGGCCGGTGGGCTACATCCTCCTGGACGAGATCGACGGCAATGCCCATGTGGCACAGGTCAGCGTCCTCCCGGAGTCGCAGGGACAGGGCGTCGGGAGAGCACTGCTAGAACAGGGGAGGATCTGGGCCGTCGCGGCGAACGTTCCAGCGATCTCGCTCACGACCTTCCGCGATGTTCCCTGGAATCGTCCGCTCTACGAGCACCTCGGATTCGTCGTCCTCCCGGAGGAACGGGTCGGCCCAGGCCTACGGGCGGTCATGACGCACGAGTCGGACGGTGGACCCCGTGCCGCTGCACGCGTCTGCATGCGTGTCGACACGAGCGTCCGCATGATCGTCGAGGGGTGACGGCAGTGCCAGGAGTGTTCCTGGACGCCGACTCCATGGGGCCTGTCCACGCCGTGCCGTCCTGTCGAACCGCAGGATTGCTAGACAGTATCGATGGAGCCCACCCCGTCCGAGGACGCCGACGGCGACTCGGTCTTCATCGGCTTGTCCGTGAGGTGCCGCTATCGGGGCGGCCACCGCCTGCTCGGGAGCCACGGGGTCCATCTGTGGATCAAGGACGCCAGGATCGGATACGGCCAGTGGAGGCTCACCCACTCGATCCCGCTGAGCGACGTCTCCAGCGTGGATGTCCAGGAGCGTCGGGAAGGCGGATCCGAGGAGAAATTCCTGATGGCCGAGGGCCTGGCCCAGAGCCTGGGACCCGGCGCCTTCGGCGCGGGTAGGGGTTCGAAGGCGTCCTCTCCCAAGGTGGTGACCGACGTGACGGTGCGGACCAAGGACGGGCAGGACGCACTCTGGGTCGTCGAGGACCGTGGGGCCGAGTGGGTCCGGGGCCGATTGACCCGCGTCCTGCGCGAGCACCGCATCCCGTACTACGAGGATCTGCCCCCAGGCGAACGATCGACCTATCCCTGACCGGACACCGGTCGCGCCACAATGTCGGCGGAGACGCTTCATCGGGAGGAGTTGCCATGCGCGTGGTCGTCAGCGAGTTCGTCAGCCTCGACGGGGTGGCGCAGGCACCAGGCGGTCCGGAGGAGGACACCAGCGGCGGGTTCCGCCACGGTGGCTGGTCGATGCCGTACTTCGATCCCGAGGTCATGGGTCCGGTCATCGCGGAGATCGCCGACCGGAGCCAGGCCCTGCTCCAGGGTCGCCGCACCTACCAGGTGTCGGCGGCGGCAAGACGCTGTTCGCCGACGATGGCGAGGCCCGGCGCTTCGAGCTCCGATCCGCGGAGACGTCGGCCACCGGTGTCCAGATCTGCAGGTACCGGCCGATCTGATCGACCGGACGACCGACGGGCACCGGAGCCGGACGGGCTGTAGGCATCCCGGACCGCCGGTCCGGTGGGCACGCGCCCGGCGCGGCGGGACGTCCCCGCTACGGGGCGGGATGCGTTGCCGGGCGGCCGTCACCCAGGCGGGGTGTGTCCCGGCTACTCCGAGGGCGGGGTGAGGAGCCGGGACTGGAAATCGGTGCCGGTCCGCCACTGGCGCCGGTCGGGCTTCGACCAGCCGACGTGGATCGACGTGGTCTCGGTCCGGGTGCCCCGGCCGGAGCTCGGGCCCACCGGCTGGCTGGAGCCGGAGGACTGGGACGCCCTCTGGTGATCCGGCCCGCAGGTCGGCATCGACGCTGCAGAGAAAGCGCGTTCCCGACGGTCAGTAGACCCATTCCTCCGTCACGTTCCTCCTGGCCAGTGACTGAGGGAATGAGGACTTCGTACTCTGGTCGGTCCGTGACGGCGGCACCACAGTAGAGAGTGCATTCGCAAGCGTTCTAAAGGATCGGCCTCGGGAGGCCCCATGATCATTCTCGGCATCGTCCTTCTAGTTGTCGGCTTCATCACCGGTATCGCCATCATTTGGACGATCGGGGTGATCCTGTGCGTAATCGGTGTGATCCTCTGGATCCTCGGGGCACTGGGCCACGCCGTGGGGGGCCGAAAGCACTACTACTAACCGGGAAGCGAACAGGGGACGCGCGGTCCGGGGCAGGTGGCGCCTCCGGTTGAGGGCTTCGTGAAGATCGCGTGGGTTCCGATCCGCCGCCAGATGACATGAGTCTCACCTTCGATATCCGGGGCGCCGTACTGAAAGGTCGCTCGACCGTCGCTAGCCCAGGTCAACTCGAAGATCCCTGTAGCGCCTTGGACGCCCTTCACCCGCAGACCCTTGCGGAATCCCTTGCTGCCGCGCAGGTCGTCTACGAACTGTGCGATGGCAGTCAGGAACTGCGCTTGCTGCTCGGGCGACAGCGAATCGAAGTCAGCGGCGAAGCGCGCCAGCCAGGCGTAGGTCGGCACCGTCCGCTACGACGACGAGGACCGGCCCGCACGCTTCACTCGCGAGCGGAGTGCTCCAATGAGCTCCTCGCCCGACTCAAAAGCCTCAACGTTCCCGGCGGCGCGATCGGCGTCGGCGTCCCGCTCGCCTACTTGCCATTCGGGGGACCAGAACCAGGCCTGCGTGGTGTCGATGAGCTTCTGAGGGCGAAGCAGGATGCCGTCAGGTGTGAGTTCCGCCTCGAGCGGATCGCCAGCCTCCAAGTGCGCGGCCCGTCGGATGTCGTCGGGCAGCGTCAGCTGTCCCTTCGCCCGCAGAGTGGTCCTTGCCATGTTCGAGATCTTACACTACGAGAGTATGACTCTCCAACTTTTGGATTCCACATGTCCGACTGTGGGGAAGGGAGCCATCCGCCTCAGCTCCCATTGCGGAATCCGAACTGGAGTAGCCCGCCAGGGTCATCTCGAAAGCGCCGCCGATGTTCGCGCCACCGAACCTGCCATGGGGGAGACATCGAGCACCGCGGCCATCGCGGTGAGAAGGTCGCCATTCGAGTCTGGCGCTCCGACTGAGCCCTTCCACGGCGCTGCACCCTGTGCCGACGCGGGGACGTCCCCGCTACGGGGCGGGATGCGTCGCCGGGCGGCCGTCACCCAGGCGGGGTGTGTCCCGCAGGTTGCCCGGGAGGATGTCCGGATCGGCCTGGGCCCGCCGGATCACGTCGAGGATGTCCTCGCCGATGAGCTCGTGGCGCACGAGGAGCGCGTCGCGCAGCGCCTCGACCACCGTACGGTGCTCGTCCAGCATCCGGGTGACGGAGGCCTTGGAGTCGGCCAGGAGCTCCTCGACCTCGGTCCGGCGGGCGTCGTCGGACAGGACCTTGCCGACCAGCCCACCGCCCACGGACTCGATGGCGGCCACCGAGACGAGCGACTGTCCCATGCCGAGGAGCCCGACCATCTGACAGGCGTTGACGGTGGCCGCCTGGAGGTCGCTGGCCACGCCGGTGGACGACTCGCCGAAGAAGAGCTCCTCGGCCACCATGCCGCCGAAGGCGATGTCGATCATGGCGCGGACCTCGGTGCGGGTCTTGGTGAACCGCTCCTCGGTCTCGGTGTGCATGAGGAGGCCCAGGGCGTCTCGGCGCTTGACGATGGTGAGGACCTCGAGCTTCCTGCCCTTCCCCACCAGCCACGCCACCGTGGCGTGCCCGGCCTCGTGGGTGGCGATGGTCCGCCGCTCGGCCTCGGTGTACTCGACCGGTTGGGCCAGCCCGATCTCCTCGGTCATCTTGGCGTGCTGGACGTCGTTCCACGACAGGCGGTGGGCGCCCCGTCGCAGCGCCCACACCAGCGCCTCGTCCAGCAGGTGCTCGATCATGACCGGCGAATAGCCGGCCGTCATGGCCGCCAGGGTCTCGCGGCGCGCCGGGCGGTCCAGCTCGGGCTCGTGCGCCTTCTTGCCCAGGTAGTAGTCGAAGATGTCGCTCCGCCCGGCCCGGCCCGGCAGGCCGAAGTAGATGTTCCGGTCGAACCGACCGGGGCGCACCAGGGCGGGGTCGAGATCGGCGGCCCGGTTGGTGGCCCCGATCACCAGGATGTTGGCCGGGGTGTGGGTCGGCTTGCGGATCCTGCGGCTCGCGGGCAGCCAGGCGTTGACCGACTCGACGAGCTTGCCCCGCATGCGCAGCGACCACGGCGTCTGCTCGAACGACTGGAGCTGGATGAGCAGCTCGTTGACCACCCCGGGGACGCCCTCGCCCTGGGTCGTTCCGGAGCCGCGTGCGCCGCCGATGGCGTCCAGCTCCTCGATGAACCCGATGGCGCCGCCCTCGCGTCGCGCCTGGCGCCGCAACTCCTTGAAGTACGCGCGGATCTTGCGGTTCGTCTGGCCGTAGAACATGGACTGGAAGGCAGACGAGGAGACGAAGAGGAACGGCACCCCGGCCTCGGACGCCATGGCCTTCGCCATGTAGGTCTTGCCCGTGCCCGGGGGGCCCTCGAACAGGATCGCCTTGCGGGGCGTCCCGCCCATCTGCTCGTTGAACGTCCGGTAGGCCAGGAAGAGGTTGAGGGTCTTGGTGACCTCCTCGACCAGGCCCTCCGATCCGCGGACGTCGTCGAACGTCATCGTGAGCTCGTCGGGTCGGTACAGGATGTGCGGCGACCGACCGGCCGCCAGCAGCGGCACCACCATGACGGCGGACAGCAGCAGGATCAGGCCCAGCGGGAGCAGGTAGGGGGTCATGCCCGAGGGGACCGACGGCGAGGGCAGCGACAGCCCGGGCGCCAGGACGTCCCGGAGGACGAGCAGGACGAGGACCACGCCGAGCAGTCCCGCCAGCCGTTGGAGCCGCGTCGACCGCGTCTTCGCCCGGTGCGCCCCGACGTCGGTCGAGGACATGTCCGCCACCCCGGTGGCCGACAGGGCGCCCAGCGCCGTGCGTTCGGGGTCGACCGGGCGGGGGGCCGGGCCGCCGGCCGCGGGTGCGCCGGTCTGCCGGTCGTCGGTTCGCTGAGCCTGCGGTGCGTCCATCGCCGTCCCCTGTCTGCTCGCGG
>DATLRE010000060.1:0-1316 GCA_035534835.1 Acidimicrobiales bacterium | reverse complement strand
CAGTGCGTCCTGCTCGCGGTGTGGGCCGACGTGGGCGAGCACATGCGGACCCATCTCGACTCCTTCAACCTGGCGGACATGGTGGCGCGGGCCCAGGGCCGGGCACCCGCCGTGCGCGACGCGGCCGTCTGACCCGCACCTCGCCGACCCCGTGACGATCCCGCCGCCGTGACCGCCCTGCGCCTGGTCGTGCTCGCCGCCGGCGTCGCCGTGCTGGTGGCCGACGCCTACAGCGTCCTGACCGTGCTCATCGTGCCCCGGGCGGCCTCGAGCCGCCTCACCTACCCGATGGTGCTGACCCGGTCCGCGTTCCGGGCGGCCGCCCGCCGGTCACGCGCCTATCCGACCCAGGACCGGATCCTGGCACTCAGCGAACCCGTCGCCCTCATCACCCTCCTGGCCACCTGGCTCCTCCTGGCCGTCCTCGGGTTCACCCTGGTCAACTGGGGCATCGGCACCCAGGCGTTCGTCACGGCGTTCACCGAGGCCGGGTCGTCGGTCTTCACCCTGGGCTTCGCCCAGTCCCACACCGAGGGCTCCAAGGTCGTCACCTTCGTCGCCGCCGGGACCGGCATGGTGCTGGTGGCCCTGCAGATCGCCTACCTCCCCACGCTGTACGCGGCCTACAACCGCCGGGAGACCCTCGTGACCCTGCTCGAGAGCCGGGCCGGCTCCCCCGCCTGGGGCCCGGAGCTGCTCATCCGTCACCAGCTGGTGGGCACCGTCGACAACCTCGCCAGCCTGTTCGCCGAGTGGGAGCGGTGGGCGGCCGACGTCGCCGAGAGCCACTCCACCTACCCGTCGCTCCTGTACCTGCGCTCGCCGCGCTCCAAGAACTCCTGGATCGTCAGCCTCATCGCCGTCCTGGATGCCGCCGCCCTGCTCCTCGCCATCGACCCCCGCGGCGCTCCCATCGAGGCCCGCATGTGCCTCCGGATGGGTTTCACCTGCCTGCGGGACATCGCCCAGGCCACCCGCATCCCCTTCGACCCCGACCCGCAGCCCGACGACCCGATCGAGCTCCCACGGGCCCAGTTCGACGACGCCCGGGAGCGGCTGATGGCCGCCGGGTTCGCCTCGTCCCGGCCCGAGGAGGAGGCGTGGGCCCACTTCCGGGGCTGGCGGGTCAACTACGAGGCGGTGGGCTACGCGGTGGCAGCCGCGTTCAACGCACCCCCGGCCATGTGGACCGGTCCCCGCCGGCTCTTCCGCGGCGAATCGATCGAGCCCACCCGACCCGTCGACCGTCGCCCCGGGGGCGTCCCCGGCGGGCACGGCACGATCCGGCGCGAGCAGGTGCCCGAGCCCCGGCCGGA
>DATLRE010000059.1:0-29524 GCA_035534835.1 Acidimicrobiales bacterium | reverse complement strand
TGTTGAGGTCGAGGAGCGTGACGGTGGAGCGCCGGTGGGCGGCCACGCCGGCGACGATGGCGTTGAACGCGTCGACGCGGGACTGGTCGTTCTCGGGGAAGGCGGCGCTGCCCGGCGCCTCGTCGGCGGCGTTGATGTCCGGCATGGTGAACAGGACGACCCTGGCCCCGTGGGCCGAGAAGATGTCGACCGCCTGGTTGATCTCGTCGGCCAGATGGGCGTTCCAGGCGGGCTGGCCGACGTGCACGATCTGGCCCTTGTAGACGTGGTCGCAGAGGTCCCAGCGTCCGACCAGCATCCCGACCACGTCGGGTCGGGTGCTCGCCACGTCGCTGGTCCACAGAGGCCGCCAGTGGGTGCAGTCGGACACGGGCTGGTCGACCCGGCCGCCGATGATCACCGGGATGTTGTCGAGGTCGCACCCGAGGGTCTCCCGGTTGATGAACCGCACGCCGTAGTGGCGGACGCTGTCCACCTGGAGCCCGATGGCCAGGGTGACCGCCATGGAGTCGCCGACCAGCATGAACCGCACCGGCCGCGTGGTGAAGGCGCCGGCCCGCGACAGGGCGACGTGTTCGGACGCGGTGAGCGTGCTCCCGGTGGCGACGGGGGCCGGCGTGGGGACGACCGACCCGACGACGACGACCGCCACCGTGGCGGCCAGTGCCACCGTGGCCGGGGCGATCGACCGGAGCGTGCGCCAGAAGGCGCCGTACATGACCGGGCGCTCGATCAGGGCGAAGCTGACGCCGGCCAGGCTGAGGGTCGCGGCGGAGCGGAGGGCCAGGAGCGACGCACCGGTCAGGCCCGTGCGGGCGGTGTCGACGTAGATGTAGACCGGGAAGTGCCAGAGGTAGGCCCCGTAGGAGACGGTGCCGATCCACACCAGCGGGCGCAGCGAGAGGAGCCGGGCGATCGGCCCGCCCGGCACGCACACCGCACCGATGATGATGGCCGCCGCCGATCCGGCCGACAGCAGGAAGCCGCCCCGGTAGTCGAAGCCGGAGGTGCCCCGCAGGGCGTAGGTCAGGGCGAACGTGCCGGCGAACCCCACGAGGCCCAGCACGGTCAGGAACCGGCGGCTGCGCTCGGTCGTGGCCGCGGGTGCCATGTCCCGGGCGCCCCGGCGCATCTGGACCATCGTCAGGGTGGAGGCGAGCACGGCTCCGAGCAGGATGGACTGGGCGTGCGTGTCGGTGCCGAAGTAGAGGCGGGTGAGGTTCGCCGTGGGGCTGAACAGGAGGGCCATGGCCGTGGCCGAGGCGACCGTGCCGGCCGCGGACAGGACGAGGAGGTTGCGCACCCCCTTGGCGAACGAGCGCGACAGGTGCAGCACCGCCAGCACCACGAGCGGCCAGACCAGGTAGAACTGCTCCTCGACGGCCAGGGACCACGTGTGGGTCAGCGGGGAGACCGCGCCGTGGGCCACGAAGTAGTTGCCGCTGGCCCCGATCTGCCACCAGTTGGAGAAGTAGAAGAGCGCCGAGAGCGCGCTCATGCGGAACTCGGGGTAGAGCCCCGGGGGCGCGACGAAGCGGACGTAGAGGGTGACGGCGGCGAGCACGACGAGCAGTGCGGGCAACAGGCGCCGGGCCCGCCGGAGCCAGAACGCCCCCAGCCGGATGCCGCTCCGCTTCCGGTACTCGGACAGAAGGAGCCCGGTGATCAGGTAGCCCGACAACACGTAGAAGATGTCGAGGCTGAAGAACCCGCCCTGCAGCCAACCCACCCCGAAGTGGAACCCCATGATGATGAGGAGGGCAACGGCGCGGAGGCCGTCGAGCGCGGAGATGCGGTCGTCGCCGGTGGCGGAACTGCCGGGGCCGGCGGTCGGCGTGGTCGTCGTCACCGCAGGGCTCCCTCGCGGATCACGGGCGCGCCCGCGGGCCGGTGCCCACCGTGACGGCGGGACGGAAGGGGCCGGACCGGGTACCTGCCCCGCCCCGCGCCGCTCGGACCCGCGGAACCGGTGCATCCTTCGCCTACCCCCACGGCGTCAAGGATACCGGTGCCCGTATCCGGGTTCCGGTCGCCCCCGGCCGTGCGGATCACGGCACGCCGGACAGCCGGGCGCTCCCGAGCGCCGTGTACCGGGGGCCGTCGGCGGTGCGTCGGGAGCCCACGAGTTCGAGGGCGTCGACGGCGAACGAGCCGGTGAACCCGACGGCGGCCACCTCCGCCCGCCCGGGCCGGTCGGCCGCCGCCGGGCCGGCCCGGGCCAGGGTCAGGTGGCCCCGGAAGGGCGCCTCGCCCGAACGGCCGGCGGGGACCAGGGGGAGCGTGGCGGACCGCACGCCGGCGGCGACCCCGTCGAGCCCGCCGGCCGGGAGCTGGAGGACCCGTCCCCCGGGGAACCACGCCGCGGCCGGACCCAGGACGCAGCGGACCGGTGCCACCACGGTGCGCGCCGCCTCCTCGAGGGCACCGACCAGTGACGGCACGAGCCCTCCGTCGACCTCGTCCAGGAACCGGAGCGTGACGTGCCACTCGTCGGGCCGGACCACGCGGACGTCCGGGTGCACCGGAAGGTCGAGTGACGACAACCGCTCCCGGGTCGTCCCGTCGGGCCACACGGCCACGAACATGCGCACGCCAGAGTGTGGCCCACGACGATCCGGCGCGCGCCATCCGGCTCAGGCGGCCCCGTCCAGGTCCGGGGTCAGGCCGACGACGTCGAGCACGTTGGTCATCACCTCGCCGAAGGCATCCGGGTCGGCGATCAGCCAGCTGTGCGTCCCGGGCACGGTGACCACGTGGGGGTCCCCGAGGGCCAGGCACATGGCCTCGAACGAGTCCTGGGTGACGATCTGGTCGTTGCTCCCCCACAGCACCACGACCGGGAGGCCCCGTCGGCGGAGCTCGTCGAGCTCCGCGGTCAGGTTGATACGCCGGGCCAGGCCGGCCGCCTGCCAGAAGGCGCGGGGGTCCCGGAACAGGTTGGGCAGGGCCTCGGCCACGATGACCGGCAGGACCTTGCGGGCCTGCCGGACCGGGAAGATGTCGGCGGGCAGGTGGATCCCCCAGTCCCACAGCGGGCGCTCGGCCATCGACCGGATGGCCGACCCGTGGTGCATCCACGCCGAACCGCCGATCGAATTCACCAGGACGAGCGCGTGGGTGCGGTCGGCGTGGTCGTAGGCGAATCGGATGGCGACCCCGCCGCCGAAGGAGTGGCCCATGATCAGGGCCGGCCCGTCGACGCCGACCTCGTCGAGGAACTGGTCGACCCACCGGGCGTAGCCGGTGAGGTCGGGCGCGCGCCGCGACAGTGCGGCCGTTCCCCCGAACCCGGGGAGCGCCGGCGCGACCACGTGCACCCCGGCGGTCACCAGACGGGAGAGGGCGCGCTTGTAGGCCTTGTGGTCGAGCCCCCACCCGTGGAGGAAGACCACGTCGGGCCCCTCGCCCGCCTCGGCGTACACGGCGGGCCGGCCGTCGACGTCAGTGCGCTTCCACGTCAGCCAGCCGGCCTCGCGGGCAGCGCGGAGATCGGGTGGGTCCGGGTCGGACCGCGGTGCCACGGGAGGCTCGTCTCTGGTCTCCATGGGTCCAGCCTTCGCCAGGGCCCGTTCCCCGGCCAGGGTCCAACTTCCCGAATCCCGGGAGGAGACGCCGCTGACCAGGGAGTTCTCGGCGGAGCGTCCGCGTCCTGGGATCGCGGCCCCCCGACGGGGTCAGTGCGCCCCGTAGAAGGGCGCGCCGAACGAGAACACGCCACCGTCGGCACCGACCAGCCAGTAGCCCCCGCCGTTCGGATCGGTCGCCATGCCGGTCACCGGCGCCGCCAGGGGTGCGCCACCCATCGAACCCCGGAAGGGTGCGTCACCGAAGGCGAAGATGCCCCCGTCGGACGCCACCAGCCAGTACCCGGCTCCGCTGGGGGTGGCCGACATGCCGTTGACCGGGAGGTTGAGCCGGAGGGAACCGGTGGACCCGTGGAACCCGGAGGCGCCGAAGGCGAAGATGCCGCCGTCGGTGGCCACCAACCAGTACCCCGGACCTGTCGGATCGTCGGCCATCCCCACCACGGGCCGGTTGAGGGCATGCCCGCCCATCGATCCCAGGAACGGGGCGTCGCCGAAGGCGAAGATGCCGCCGTCGGACGCCACCAGCCAGTAGCCCCCGCCGTCGGCGGTGGGCGCGAGGTCGACGACCGGGGCGTTGAGCGGCCGGCCGCCCATGGACCCGAAGAAGCGGGCGTCCCCGAAGGAGAAGATCCCGCCGTCGGCCGCCACCATCCAGTAGCCCCCGCCGTCGGGGGTGGGGACGAGGTGGTTGACCGGCGCGTTGAGTGCGGCCCCCGCCATCGAGCCGTAGGAGATCGCGCCGCCGTGGGGGTGGACGGCTCCGCTCGAGTCGACCAGCCAGTACCCGTCGCCCGAGGGGGTCGAGGCGATCCCGGTGTAGGTCACGGCCGGCGTCGAGGGCGCCAGGTCGGTCGACGCGATGTAGAGCTGCCGCTGGTTCGACGACAGGTCGGTCGTACAGCTGGTGCACGGGTGGTTCCAGGCGGCGAAGGCCAGCCACTGGCGACCCGACGGGTCCTGGAAGACCGAGCCGCCCCCGGGGCCGTAGGCGCCGCCGTAGGTGGTGAGGAACGGGCCCGGCGGGTTGGCGCACGGTCCGAGCGGACCGGCGCACGGGGCGAGCTGTTCGTTGTAGGACGAGTCGTCGAAGTTCCCGCCGGAGAACAGGAGGAAGTAGCCGCCGCCGCTGGCGAACAGCTGCGGGTTGTCGGTCGTGCGCTCCGACGGGGTGACCGTCATCAGCAACGAGGGCGTCCCGGCGAAGCCGGTGCCGTCGCCGCTGAGCTGCACGCCCCAGACCTGCGAGGGTGCCCCGGAGCTCCCGTCGTTCGTCTTCCACACCAGGTAGGGGACGTGGGTCGTCGGGTCGACGAACGGGCTCGGGTCCAGGACCCCGCCGGGCGGGCACCACGGGGACCCGGTCGAGTCGTCGGTGAAGACCGGGGAGGTGGGTGTGAGGGTGGCCGCCGTCGCCACCGCCAGGCAGCTGAACCCCGAGTCGACGGCGTGACCGGCCAACGACGCGTCGTACCACATCACCCAGTGCCCGCCGATGGAGGCGACGCCGGGGGACGTCTGGGTGTCGGTCTGCTGCCAGCCCGGCGTGCTCGGGAGCGCGGTCGACCCGTAGGGCTGCCCGGTGTAGCTCCCGTACCCGGCGGTGGGATCGCCCGACGTGTCGACGACCACCTGGATGTGGTTCCCGAGTGCCGTGCCCGTCGTGAAGGCGTAGTACGCGCCGTCGGCGTACACGACGTCGGGGTCCCCCGCGTTGGCGGCGAACGCCGGGGAGGGGGGCAGGCCCACCGCGATGTGGGGCGTGGATGCGGAGGCGGAGGGCGACCCCCCTGCGGCCGAGCCGGCGACCACCAGCGCGAGCAGGAGCGGACCCGCGAGCGCGATCCGCACACTCCTCGTCGGTCGTGTCGTCAAGGACCAGCACCCTTCGATCGCCGCCGGCACGTGCGCCCGCCTCCACCAAGGCCTAACACCGAACGTCCCCGGGATCAATCACCGGCGGAGCCGGGCGCCGTGCCGCGCGCCGGTTCCCAGGGGAGCCGTCGTCTTGCCGCGGCGGGTCACGCCTCCGGGGCGGGCCGACCCGGCCGGGCGTGACCGAAGCGCACGGTGACCCCGTCGTTGCGCATGGAGCGGGTGAACCAGGTGATCGACAGTGCGATGGCCCCGGCCGTCAGGGACAGTGTCGCCCCCAGTCGCTCGAGCGGGAAGGAGCTGTTCGATGCCGTGAGCAGGAGCGTCAGGACGACGGCACCGTTCAGGAACATGGCGACGGCCCAAAGGAACGACACCCGCACGAAGAACCGGTGCACGCTCCGCCGGGCGAGCAGCCCCGGACTGAGCGGACAGAAGTCGTGCAGGAACCGCTGGGTGAAGGGTCGGCCGACCAGCGCGCTCAGCACCAGCAGGAACGAGGCCAGGAAGGCGCTCGCCGTCGGCTGGATGAAGTAGACGAAGGCGCTTCCGGTCACGAACGAGACGACCGTCCGGACGGTGAGCAGGGCGGTTCCGAGCCAGAGCAGCGTGGAGATGCGCTCGTGGCGCAGGGCCCGCCGCAGCACCAGGGCGTAGGACCAGGCCAGCGCGCCGAGCAGTGCCCCCCGGAACCCGGCGACCACCAGCACCAGGTAGTACGCGGCGACCGGGGCCACGACGCTCTCGAGGATGACCGGAAGGGCGTGACGGAGCACGCGGAGCGGGTGGGGCAACTGCAGGACGGAGCCGACCCGCCCGTCGGGATGGTCGGAGAACGCGAGTGCCCCGAGCGCCGTCGGATGTTCGGATCGGCTGATGCACGACAGTACCGAAGGACCACCCCCGCGTCCGGTCGGGCCCCGGGTCACCGGGGGAGCAGCTCGGCCAGGTCACCCACCACGATGTCGGCACCGTGGGACCGGAGCTCGTCGGCCTGCCCGGTGTGGTCGACGCCGACCACCAGACCGAAGTGCCCGGCCCGGCCCGCTTCGACCCCGGCCCGGGCGTCCTCCACGACCGCGGCCAGGGACGGGTCGACGCCGAGCACCCGTGCGGCCTCGAGATAGCTGTCCGGTGCCGGCTTGCCCGCCAGATGCCGCTCCCGGACGTCCGATCCGTCCACGCACGCGTCGAACAGGCCGTCGATCCCCCCCGCCCGCAGTACGGCCCGAGTGTTCTCGCTGGCCGACACGACCGCGGTCCGCACCCCCCGGGCCCGCAGGGAGCGGACCAGTTCGACCGCGCCGTCGTAGACGGCCACCCCCCGGGACTCCAGGATCTCCTGGACCCGCCGGTTCTTGGCGTCGGCGATGCCCGCCACCGTAGGGAGCCCGGGGGGATCGTCCGCATCCCCTTCCGGCAGGACGATGCCCCGGGAGGCCAGGAACGTGCGCACCCCGTCGGCCCGGGGCCTCCCGTCGACGTACCGGAGGTAGTCGTCGACCGGGTCGAACCCGGTCGACGGGGCGTCGGGCCCCTGGGCCGACGCCCCGCTCGTGGCCAGGAACTCGTCGAAGACCGCTCTCCAGGCGGCCGCATGGACGTCCGCCGTCCGGGTGAGCACCCCGTCGAGGTCGAAGAGCCAGGCGCGGCAGTCGTCCGGGTCCACCGGGGAGCGGGTCGGGGTGCTCAGCTCGGGGGACCGTCCGGCGTCACCGGGGCCACGCCGACCCTTCCCGCCGCATGGACGTCCGCCGTGGTGCCGGGAGTGGCCCCCCGAGCGGACCGCGCTCCTGCGGGTCCCGTCCCGGTCGGACGCTCACGGCGCTCCGGCGTCTGCACCGGGCCCGGCCGGACGGAGGCGCCGGCCGGTGACGACGTCCCCCCGCACGTGGACCAGGCGATGGCCGGGTTCCGCCACGCGGGGCTCGGGGAGGTGCCCGCCGGCGGACGCCCACTCCATCTCGCGGGCCAGCCCCCGGACCAGGACGCTCCACCTGCCTTCGGGACTTCCGCCGTCCTGCTGCAGCCCGTCGGAGGAGTCGTCCACCTGGAAGGCCACGAGCCGGCCGTTCACCCGGTCGAACAGCTCCTCGCCGATGTGCAGCACCACTTCGGACTCGTGCACGGCGTAGTCGATCGGGAGCACCAGGGGAGCGCCGTCCGTGGAGATCCCCAGGTGCCCGTGGTGGTGCCGCTTGGCCCCGAGCGCGAGCAGCCGTCGGCACTCCGCCAGGACCAGCACCTCCGAACCCCGCTCGTCGATCCACATGCCCTCATCTTGGGCACGCCGGGATCCGGGGACAAGGGCCGAAGTACCCCGGTGGTGCCGTCGTGGGCTCCGTCGGGCGCACGGGTCGTGCCCCCCGTCGACGGCGTTCCGCGTGCGGCCGCCCGGGAGATCTGCGCCGGCCGCCGAGTTGCTCGAACCGGTCTCCGCTAGCCTGCGTGCAGGACTCCTCGCGCTGATCGGACGGTCGATGTCAGAGGCGGAACCCGATGTACCCGGCCCGACCGGGCGCCCGCGACCGGTGGCCGGCACGGGTCCCCCTGACGGGACACGGCAGGGCGACGGCGCATCGGGCGGCCCGGTCCGGCACCGCCTCGCCGCCCTTCCGGCCGGACTGGACCGGCGGTTCGAGGCGGTCGTGCTCTGGAGCGCGCACCCCTCCCTGTCGGCGCGGATCGCCCAGGACCTGCGGGCGCTGCGGGGGTCCGGCATGGCCATCGCCTGGATGGCCCCCGCCCCGCCCGGCGACCTGACCGAGTGGTTGGGGGGACCCGCCCCGGATGCGCCGGCACTGATCGTCGCGGACAGCCGCGGCTCCGGTGCGCTCGCCGTGGACCAGTCGGGCACCTGCGAGCTGGAGCTGTCCCGGCCCGACACGGACGCCGCGTCCCTCGACCGGGCCGGACAGGCGCTCGCCCGCAGGCTGGCCGACCTGGGGATCCCGTCCTCCCGGACCCTTGGCCCCGCCGGTACCCTCGGCGTGGGGGTCGAACTGGCGTGGGATCCGGCCGTGCCGTTCACCCGGTCGGGACTCGGACGCCTGCTGCACGAGGGGGGGATTCCCGGCGTGTCCCACCTCTCGGGTCTGGCCGTGGAGGTGGCGCGGCAGGTCGGGATCGACGAGCCGCGGGTGGTCGTCGAGGACAACGTCGTGTACATCGGCCTCGAGGACGCGGGGGACGTGGCGGTAGGCGTGCTCCAGGAGCTCTGGCGGCGGGGCGTGGATCCCCGGGCGGTCCTGACCGTGGTCGACGGATGGTCGGGCGTTCCCCATCGGCCGGCGCCCGTCGTCGTCCCCGACGTGCGGGAGACGACCGTGGTGCTTGTCAACGGTGGACGGAGGTCGCCCGGACCCGGGGCGGGGGCACTTACCGGAGGCGTGGCGCGCATCCACCAGTTGCTCGGGGACCAGCTGCGCCGGCGCCGGCGCCACGCGCTCCCGGAGGCCTCCTCCCGGGCGGGCTGGAGCCTGTGCATCGAGGGATTCGACCCGGCGGACGAGCGCGTGCACGAGGCGCTGCTCAGCCTGGCGGACGGACACGTCGGCATGAGCGGGGCACCGCTCGCCGACCGCACCGGCCGGCACGCCTGGGTCGTCGCCCGGGGGATCTACGTGGGGGAGGGTCCGGCCTCCCATCTGCTCACCGGCCCCGTCGCCTTCGCCCAGGGCGCCATGCACGCGGGGGACCCGCTCCGGCGGGAGCTCGACCTCCGGACGGGCGTGCTGCACGAGTGGGCGGGCGCCGAGGACGACCGGACGGAGAGCATCCGGTTCGTGTCGCTGGCGCGGCCGGCCACCGCCGTCCTGCGCAGCCGGTACCCGTCCGCGAAGCGCTCCGGTCCGCCCCTGTCGCCCGCCGCGGACGACCCCATCCACGATGCCGGCCGGGTGGGCGACGCGACCTGGATCCGGGTCGCCGGATCCACCGGCGGGATGTCCGCAGCAGCCGTCCAGACACGCTTCCGCAGCCCCCGTCGGGCGGAGGGCGCAGGTGCCGGCGGCAGCGTGCTCGACCGCGTGGCCGCCTACGGCGCGGATCCCGACGCCCTGCCGGAGTCTTCCACCGCCGTCGACGCGGCCAACCGGGCCGCCACCGTCGGCTTCGACCGGCTGCTCGCCGCACACCGCCGTGCCTGGGCATCCCGATGGGAGGACGCCGACGTGGTGATCGAGGGGGACGACGAACTGCAGTCGGACCTCCGCTTCGCGCTGTTCCACCTGATGGCGTCCGTCGCCGACACCGGCGAGTCTCCCGTCGGCGCCCGCGGTCTGTCCGGCATGGGGTACGGCGGGCACGTGTTCTGGGACGCGGACACCTTCGTCCTCCCCTTCCTGGCCGCCACCCATCCGGAAGCGGCCCGGTCCATGCTCGAGTACCGCATCCGACGGCTGCAGGTCGCACTCGACGCGGCACGCACGTCGGGCCGCGCCGGAGCGCGCTTTCCGTGGGAGTCCGCACACACCGGCCGTGACGTCACCCCGACGCGTGCCCGGGACCGGTCGGGGCGAGTCGTGCTCATCCGCACCGGCCAGCTCGAGGAGCACATCGTCGCCGAGGTGGCGTGGGCGGCATGCTGCTACGTGGACTGGACCGGGGACGAGGAGTTCGCCCGTGGACCCGGACGCCGGCTCCTCGCGGAGACCGCACGGTACTGGGCGTCACGGATCCGGGTCGAACCGGACGGCCGCGCCCACATCTACGGGGTCGTCGGACCCGACGAGTACCACGAGCCGGTGGACGACAACGCGTTCACCAACGTCATGGCACGGTGGAACCTGCGGAGCGCGGCCGAGGCCGTCGGCGCGGACGGAGGGGACGACGACGGCGAGCGATGGCGCTGGATCGGGCTCGCCGACGCCCTGGTCGACGGCTATGACGCCGACACGGGGGTCTACGAGCAGTTCGCCGGTTTCGGTCGGCTGGAGCCGCTGATGATCGCCGAGTTCGCCCCCCGCCGCCCGATCGCGGCCGACCTGTTGCTGGGACGCGAGCGGACCCGTGGCGCGCAGGTGATCAAGCAGGCGGACGCCCTGATGATCCATCACCTCCTCCCCGATGAGGCGGTGGCCGGGAGCCTCGAGCCGAACCTCCGCTACTACGAGCCGCGCACCGCGCACGGCAGCTCGCTGTCCCCACCCGTCCACGCCTCGTTGCACGCCCGGGCCCGTGACTTCGACCGCTCGCTCGAGTCGCTGCGCATCGCCGCGCGCATGGATCTCGACGACCTGACGGGCTCGACCGCCCAGGGCCTGCACCTGGCCACGATGGGCGGCACCTGGCAGGCCCTCGCCTTCGGATTCCTGGGACTCCACCCGGCAGGCGGCATGCTCCGGATCGACCCGGTGCTGCCTCCGTCGTGGTCCGCCATCGAGATGCGCGTGCGGTTCCACGGCAGCAGGGTGCGCATCCGCAAGGAGCGGGCCCGCCTCACCATCTCGACGGATCATCCGATCCGTGTCGTCGTCGGCGGGTCGCCGTTCGCCACCGGAGCGCGCGATCTGGTGTTCCTCCGTCACGGACCCCGTTGGGAGCTACTGCCATGAAGACGATCCTCGCCGCCCTCGACAATTCTGCCGCTGCACGCCCGGTGCTCGCGATGGCCCAGGCGGTGGCCGAGGCCCTCGACGGCACGCCGGATGCCGTCCACGTCGTCGAGGACGGCGACCGGACCGTACGTGCCTGCGCAGAGGCCGCGGGTGTGTCCCTGCGCACGATGTCCGGCGATCCGGTCGAGCAGCTCGCGCTGGCCGTGGCCGACGAGGACGTCGTCGCGCTGGTCCTCGGCACCCGCGGCACCCCTGGTGGCCCGCGGCCGGCCGGACACGTCGTCCTGGCGCTGGCCGGCGGCACCGACAAGCCCGTGGTCGTGGTGCCCCCCGACGCCCGACTGCCGACGTCGCTGCGCCGGGTCCTCGTCGCGATGGAGGGCAGCCCCGGCAAGGTCCGGGCCCTGAAGCGGACCATCGAGCTGTCCACCGATGCCGGCCTCGAGATCGTGGTGGTGCACGTGGACGAGGAGGTCCCCAGCTTCACCGACCAGATCCAGCACGAGACGAGGGCCTACGCCCGGGAGTTCCTCGCCCGGCACATGCGGGATGCGCCCCAGGCCCGGATCGAGTTGAGGATCGGCGTGCCCGCGGCACAGGTGCTCGGTGCCGTCGAGGAGTTCCACCCGGACCTGGTGGCCGTCGGCTGGCCGCAGGCGGACGATTCCGGTCGGGGTGCCGTGGCCCGCGAGATCCTCGACCTGAGTCCCGTGCCCGTCCTCCTCGTCGCGGTGGTCTAGGCGTCCGACGGGTGCGTCACCCGTGCGGGGATCCGGCTAGACCGGGGGCCGAGGAGGTACCCACATGGAGGATCCTGTGGTCCGGACGCTGTCCCTCGGGTTCCCGTGGGTGACCGCGGACCCGTTCCTGTTCTGCGTGCACCACGTGGACCACTACCCCGCCGCCAACGAGCACATGGGTCCGGCCGCCTCCCTCGAGGCGCGGGACATCGGCATGGACTTCTCGGGCGCGGAAGGCTGGAGCATGTACCACGGCAGCATCGTCCCCGGGTTCCCGCAGCATCCGCACCGGGGATTCGAGACGGTGACGTTCATGCGGCAGGGGATGATCGACCACTCGGATTCGCTGGGCGCGACGGCCCGGTTCGGACGCGGCGACGCACAGTGGCTGACCGCCGGGCGCGGCATCGTCCACAGCGAGATGATGCCGCTGCTGGACCGGACGGGGCCGAACCCGTCGGAGCTGTTCCAGATCTGGCTCAACCTGCCGGCGGACCAGAAGATGGTGGACCCGTACTTCACGATGTTCTGGCGCGAACAGCTCCCCCGGGTCGTGGTCGAGGACGGCGCCGGCCGTGCCGTCGACGTGACGGTCGTGGCGGGCCCGTTCGGGGACGTCGTGCCGTTGCCGCCCCCGCCCGACTCGTGGGCGTCCCGTCCGGATGCCGAGGTCGCCATCTGGCAGGCACGGTTCGATCCCGACGCACGCCTGACGCTCCCGGCGGCCGCCCACACCCGGACGGTACGCACCCTGTACGTCTTCGCCGGAACGGTCGGCGTTGGCGCGACGTCGTTGTCGGCCCCGGTGGGCGCGGTGCTGCGCCCGGACGTCCCGGTGGAGCTCACGGCCCGTGGCGGGGGAGCGGAGGTCCTCGTCCTCCAGGGACGGCCGATCGGTGAGCCGGTCGAGCAGTACGGGCCGTTCGTCATGAACGACCGGGCCGGGATCGAGCAGGCGTTCAGCGACTACCGGCGGTCGGGGTTCGGCGGGTGGCCCTGGCCCACGGACGATCCCGTGCACCCGCGGGACGCCGGCCGCTTCGCCGTGCACCCGGACGGTCATTCCGAGCACCCGGGCTGAACCCGCGCCCGGGCGGGACGGCCCGTACCCCGCCACCCGACGGGAGGCGCCGGACCCGGAGTGGGAGGCGCGGCGCGCCAGGTGAGACGATGGTGCGCCAACCGTCCGTCCCCGGGTCCCCCTGCCTCGAGCCGCGGGTCGGCCCGACGCCACCGACAAGGAATCCCCGTGACGCCTCCCCCCAACGCAGTCCGCCTGATCGGCCACCAGCGGCGCTTCGCCGAGGCGATCGCGCAGATCGACACCGAACTGGAGTTCGCCTCGGGTGCCGCCGTCGCCGCCCGTCGGGACGACGTGGTGGCTGCCGCCCGCGCCGCCTACGGGCCGAGCGAGGACTTCCGTGGGGTGCGCGACGCCTGGGACGCCGTGTTCCCCGACGGCGTCTACAGCGCCGCCGGGTTGGCCGAGGCGAAGCGGCTGTCCTAGTCCGCCGACACCGTCGGGCACCCGGGACGCCGTCCCGCCGCACCCACGGGATCCGGAGTGCCGACGTCGTCGGCCCGTCGGTCACGACCCCACCGTTCCGGGGGGCGCAGGAGCACGCAGCGCGTCCCCCCCGGGCAGTCCCGCACGCGCCGGTGGGCCAGTGCCAGTCGCACCAGCCCGGATTCGACGTCCCGCGCGTCGAGCCCGGCCTCCGCCGCGACGCTCCGGACGACCGTGAGGTCGTCCGGATGCCGCCCCGTGAGCCACCCGAGATGTGCGGCCATCGCCGACGCGTTCGGATCGAGTGGGATCCGGGCGCCGGGCCAGACGCCCCGGAGCTCACGGAGGAACAGGTGGATGGTGACCGGTCCCCAGCCGGGCAGGGCGTCGAGGCTCGCGGTGAGCTCCGAGGGATCGGCACAGCCCGAACCGATGGCGGCGACCGCGCCCCCGAACCGGGTGTCGACGGCCACGGCGAGCGCCTGGAGCCGGGTGGCCGTCCGGAAGTCGTAGCGCGTGTATCCCCCGGCATCGAGCAGCTCGACCAGGTCGGCCCACTCCCGGTCCCGTGCATCGGTGATCCGGGCGATCCCCGCTCGGGTGAGCTGGTCGAACGTGCGCTCGGCGATCCGCGCCGAGATGCGGGTCCCGAACAGCGTCGCCGCCAGGAACCACCGTTCGACCTCGTCGTCACCTGCGTCCACCTCGATCCCCAGCTCCGAGGAGTACCGACCGCCGAAGCTGCGGACGACGGCGTCCGCAACCGATGCCTGTTCGCCGCGGACCGTCACCCGGCCGGCGGCCGGGGTCACCGGCCCAGTGCGCCGATGCGCCCGAGCCCCTCGAACCCGGCGGGCTCGACGAACTCGATCGTCACATGATGGGCGAACGCCTCGTTGACCGCTGCCTCGACGAGGTGCTCGACGGCCAGGGGTGTCGAGCCGCACCTCGGGCACGAGTCGCCGCCGGGTGCCAGCCGGCCGCAGTCGGGGCACCGGATGCCGGGTACGTCGAAGTCCTCCTCCACCAGCAGGGTGCCGACACGGCCCTCGCCCAGCTCCTCCAGGACCGGCCCGAGACCGGCGACGGCGGAGGCTCCCTGGGCCGAGCGCCCGCGTAGCTCGCGGACGAGCTCGTCGAGGCGCTCCCGCTCGGCGGCGCGGACGACCTCGCCGGCGGCCTGTGCGAGTTCGGTGGGTTCGCTCGCGACCGGTAGCCGGAGCCGTCCCTTGACGAGGGCCAGGACGTGGTCCGGCAGGTGACGCTCGAGCTGGGACAGGTTCTCCTCCAGGCCCGACAGCACCACGGCGCCGGCCCGCCACGCCTCGAGCTCGTCGACCACGGCCCTGGCCACGTGCCGGAAGTGCTGTCGGGCGAGCTCCTCGTGGCGCCGTTCGAAGCTCCCGATCTCGACGCCGGTGTCCACCTGGCGCTCGGTTGCGTCGATCGGGGCCCCGCGCTCCTCGATCCGCCCGTCGTCGAGCCGCACCATCCGGCTGCCCTGCCGGTCGACGGCCGCGACGAGGGTCCGTCGTCCTCGGGACACCGACGCGCACAGCTGCGCCACGTCCGGGCCCGGCCCGACGACCACGCCGTCGCGCACGCCGCCCGACAGGGGGAACACCTCGAACCGGTCCAGGGCCGCGCACGAGAACGCGGCCACCCCGCGGGTCGTCGTGCGGTCGAGCTCGCGTTCGATCCAGAGGGCGATGCGCCGGAGATCCTGCTGGACCGCCTTGGTGGCGTCCGCTCCCTGCGCCGCAGCGCTGGCCCGGGCCAGCTCGAAGAGGTGGCGCAGCCGAGGTGCCAGGTCGGACGGGCGGGGGTACCGCCTCCCGTCGACATCGAGGTAGAGGCTCGTGACCACCGGGCTGTCCCACTGCCGCACCAGTTCCCTGACGTCCGTCTCCGTGACCACGTTCCCATCGTGAGGGACGCCGGCTCCGGTCGCTAGGGCCTTCCGCCACACAATCGGGCCGCCGCCACGGGGCGGGCGGACCGACGGGCCCGGTCGTCACGCCGGCGGCAGGAACGACGTCCCGGTGCCCGGGGGGCGCGAGCTGGCAGGATGGGCGGACGCGCCGGGTCCGGCAGGAAGCGGATGGAGCAGATGAGCGAGGTCGTCGAGGTCAAGGACATCGCTGCGGCGGCCGAGCGCCTGTCGCCGGTCGTGACCACCACCCCGTTGCACGAGTCCCGCAGGCTCAGCGCCGAACTGGGGTGCCCGGTCCGGCTCAAGCGCGAGGACCAGCAGATCACCCGGTCCTACAAGCTGCGCGGTGCCTTCACGGTCGTCTCGTCGCTGTCCGGGGCCGAGCGGGCCCTCGGGGTCGTCTGCGCCAGTGCCGGCAACCACGCGCTCGGCGTCGCCTACAGCTGCCAGCTCCTCGGGGTGCGGGCACGGGTGTTCCTCCCCACCACGACGCCCCGACAGAAGCGCCAGCAGATCCAGTCGATCGGAGGCGACCTGGTCGAGACCGTCGTGGCGGGGCACTCGTTCGACGAGGCCAGCGCGTCGGCCCGGGCCGACTGCGCCACGACGGGTGCCATCTACGTCCACCCGTTCGACGACCCGCGCACCATCGCCGGCCAGGGGACGGTGGCCGTCGAGATCACCCGGCAGGCGGACGGCCCGATCGGCACGCTCGTGGTGCCCGTGGGCGGAGGTGGCCTGATCGCCGGCATGGCGGTCTGGTTCCGCGCCCACTCGCCGTCGACCCGGATCGTCGGGGCCGAGCCGGCCGGGGCGGCGAGCATGACCGCCGCACTCGCGGCCGGCCACCCGGTGACCATCTCCTCGACCGACCGCTTCGTCGAGGGTGCGGCCGTCGAGCGGGTGGGCGACCGGACCTTCCCGATCGTGCGCGACCTCGTGGACGAGGTCCGGGTGGTCGACGAGGGTGCCGTCGCCACGGAGATGCTCGCCCTCTACCAGGTCGACGGGATCATCACCGAGCCGGCCGGCGCCCTGGCCAGCGCGGCCGCCCTCGGACTCGGCCGGCCGACGGAGGACCCGGTCGTGTGTGTGGTCTCGGGAGGGAACAACGACGTGAGCCGCTACGCCGAGACGATCGAGCGCTCGCTCGTCCACGAGGGACTCCGTCACTACTTCCTGGTGACCTTTCCCCAGGAGCCCGGATCGCTCCGCCACTTCCTCGACGAGGTGCTGGGCGAGGGCGACGACATCGTGCTCTTCGAGTACGTCAAGAAATCGAACAAGGACACCGGCCCCGCCCTCGTGGGCATCGAACTCGAGCGGGCCGGCGACCTCGCCCACCTGCTGGCGCGCATGGAGGCCAGCCCGCTGTCGATCGAACGGGTGCCCCCGGACTCGCCGCTGTCGCTGTTCCTGACCTGACGCACGGTGGGGCCACGGTCGGCGGGGACCCGTCGCAGCACGCGGAAGTCGTCTGGCTAGCCTGATCCCACGACAACGGGGAGGAACCATGGGAATCGAGGAAGCGGCCGAACAGGTCGTCCGCACGTTCTGTGACGCATTCGACGGGCGGAACGCCGAGGCGCTCCGTCCCTTCTTCACCGACGACGTGGTCTACCACAACATCCCCGTGGAACCGGCGGTCGGCGTCGACGCGACCATCGCGTTCATCGAGGGCTTCTTCGGCATGTGCGAGTCGATGACCATCGAGACGGTCCACCTGGCGGTGCGGGGCAACGTGGTGCTGACCGAGCGGATCGACACCTTCACCATCGGCGGTGTCGTCGCCCCCCTGCCCGTCATGGGGACCTTCGAGGTCCGTGACGGCAGGATCAACGCCTGGCGGGACTACTTCGACATGGGGCAGGTCCTGGGGATGTTCTCGGGGGACGCCTAGGGCGACCGTGCGACGGCGGGAAGGGGCGAACCGTCGCCCACGGGTGTCCCCGCCGTCGTACGGTCGCCGATGCGGCTATCCGGCGCAGACCGTGGCGCCCGAGGTGGACGCCGTGACCGTGACGCCTCCCAGGGGTGACGACGCCGAGACGGAGCCGCCCCCGGTGGCGGGCAGGGAGCCGAGCGGGCTGGCCGGCAGGCCGGGCGTCGAGACACACGGGGGCACCCCGCCGCCGAGGCCGCCGACGGGCAACGGCGGCAGCGGCGGCAGGGGCGGCAGTCCCGGGATGCCGGAGGGAAGCCCCGACGCGAGGGCGGGCACCCCGGGGATCGAGGCCAGTACCGACAGGACCGGGGGGATGGGGAGGCCAGTGGTGGGAAGGGGCGGGATGCCGCCGCCCGGGATCGGAGGCAGACCGGCGCCGCCCGCGCCGGGCAGGCCGGGGACGGGGACCGGGAGGGTCGTCGGAATGCCGGCGGACCCGATGGAGGGAAGTCCGGTGGGCGGAAGGCCCCCGGCCGAGCCGGTTGAGGAGACCCGACCCGTACCGGAGACGCCTACCGCCCCGGTCCCGGCGCCGCTCTGTCCTGGTGCGACGCGGGAAAGGAGTAGGCCGGCGATGGCCGGGAACTCGGGCACCGCCGGCAACCCGGACGGGAAGCCCGACGGGAGCCCCAGGACCGTGGACGCGGCGGCGTCGCTGGCCGGGGCACTTCCGAGCCCGCCGGCCAGGGACCCGGCGAGTGCGCACAGGGCGGCGCCCGTCGTGAACAGCCCGACACGGCGGAGGCCCCGACGCGGTGCCGTACCCCCCGGGGGCGTGCGTTCCCGGGCAGCTCCGTCGTTCGGGGTGATGGATTCGCTGGTCATCGTTCGCTCCTCATCCCGACGCACGCCGGGTCGCTCGGTGTACACGACCCGCATCGGGCCGATTGCCCGGTGGAACGGACACGGAGGGGGGAACTTGCGGTCGGATTCCCGGATTCCTGCAGGCCCGGGCGGAAGCGGACGGCGAGGGGTAGCCTGGGGGCCGGGCTACGGGTGCCTACGAATGACGTACGGGCGCCCGGGGTGAGGCACGCGAACGGGACCGGGGGGTTGCGGTGACCATTGCCACGGACGAGGTCGACCTCGACCGCGACCGGCTGCTGGTCGAGCGCTGCCAGGGCGGGGACGCGGCCGCCTTCGGCGAGCTCTACGCCGTCTACCACGACCGGCTGGTCCGCCACTGCCGCCGCCGGCTCGGTGGCGCGGCGGACTCCGAGGACGTCGCCCAGGAGGCGTTCATCCGGGCCTGGCGGGCCATGGACCGGTTCGAGGCGGGACGTTCCTTCTACAGCTGGCTGTCCGTCATCGCGTCGAATGCCTGCACGGATGTGCTGCGCCGCCACCGACCGACCGCGTCCCTCGCCGACGTGCGGGGGGAGGCCGCGCTCGACGGACGCCGGGGCGTCGAGGAGCACCTGACCACCGCGTTCGACGCCGCGCTCGCGCACGAGGCGATGCGGCACCTGACCGACCGGCACCGCCGGGTCCTGCACCTCCGCGAGCAGCTCGACTGGTCCGTGGACGACATCGCGGCGCACGAAGGACTGGGGGCGAACGCGGTCGACACGCTGCTCTGGCGTGCCCGTGCGTCCCTCCGCCGCAAGTTCCACGCACTGTCCGAGGGAGCAGCGGCCGTGATCGCGACGGGCGGCACACGGTTCGTGCTGGCCCGCAACCGGGTGGCCCACGCCGTCCATCGCGCCGGCGGGGCGTCGGGATCCCCGGTGCGTGTCCGGGCCGCCGTCGCCGCGGTCGTCGCCCTCGGCGTCGGGGCGGCCGTGACCCCGCTGGGATGGTCCCACGCGCCCACCCCGCCGCCCGTCGTGGGTTACGGCAACGTGGGTGCCGGCGCGCACCGCGCCGCCGATGTGCCCCGCGCTCCCGGCCTGGCCCGCTCCGCAGCATCTCCCGTCGTCGCCGCGGGTGCCGGGGCCGCGCCGGCAGGTACGCCGTCGATCGGGCCGGCAGCCACCCTGGTCGCGTCCGACCCGGGTCTGCCCGCCCCGCCGGTGGCAGGATCCGGTGGCGGGGCGGGGAGCGTGGTCCCGCCCGTGGCGAACCCGGCGACAGGCGGACCGGCAGCGACCGGCGTGCTGTCGACCGCTGCTTCGGGTGCGGTCGGCGCCGTCCAGGTGGCCACCGGGGCGGTCCTCGCGACGGTGGGCGGCGTCGCCACCGCGGTCGGTGGAACCGTGCAGGCGACGCCCATCGGACCTGTCGTGGCTCCGGTCGTCCAGTCGGTCTCCGGCACCGTCGGCCCGACCCCCGTCACGGGCGTGGTGGACGGCCTGGGCGGTTCGGCAGTCCCGACCGTCCCGTGATCCCCGGGTAGAGGATCGGCCCTGGCGGGCGACGCGACCGGCCTCGGACCGCAAGAAGCCCGCCGCTCGTACGTTCCCCCGTCGATGAGCAGGCAGCCACCGTCCGGGTCGCAGGGTCGACGCGGTCTCCGAACCGTCGCCGCCCTGGCCGTCGCGGTGGCCGCGCTGTGCCTCCTGGCCGGGGCGGTCGGCACCGGTCCGGCCCGGTCGGGTGCCGCGGTACCGGTCCCGCCGGGCAGCCGCGGTGCCGCCCCGGTGCGACCCCCCGGAGCCCCGGCGGACGGCAATTCCGCCGCACCCGGCCAGGAGGTCCTGGCCGGCCCCCTGGACTGGGGCGACCCCACCGTCGTGGACTACGACAGCACCTACTACCTCTACTCCACGCAGCCGCTGCCCTGGGTCGACGTGGCGGTGGAGGTCGGCACCCGAGGTGGCCGCTGGGGTCCGGTGCACGACGCGTTGCCCACCCTCCCCGGGTGGGCGCAGTCGGGGGAGACCTGGTCCCCGGAGGTCCACCGGTTCGGCGGCAGGTGGGTCCTCTACTTCGCCGCGCAGATCCGGGGGACGGAACCGGCCGTCCACTGCATCGGCGATGCGATCGCCGCCGGGCCGACGGGACCGTTCCTGCCCGCCTCGGCGCCGCTGGTGTGCCAGCGGTCGCTCGGGGGATCCATCGATCCCCGGGTCTACGTCTCGCCGTCGGGCACCTCGTACCTGGTGTGGAAGTCCGACAACAACTCCGACCCGGCCCGGTACGGGCCGCCGGTGATCTGGAGCCAGCGGCTGGCGGTCGGGGGCCTCGGCCTCCTCGGCACGCCGACGTCGATCTTCACCGCGGACCGGCCCTGGCAGCACTCGCTGATCGAAGCGCCGGACCTGGTGACGGTGGGGGGCCGGACCTGGCTGTTCTACTCGGCCGGTGGCGGGTTCTGGGCCGCCGACTATGCCATCGGCGTGGCCCGGTGCCGCGGGCCGCTCGGGCCGTGTGCGGACGTCGGGGACTCCCCGCTCCTGGCCAGCAATGCGCAGGGGCAGGGACCGGGCGAGTCGTCGGTCCTCACCCTGGGCGATCGCCACTGGCTCGTGTACAACCCGTCGTACTCGGTCCGGGGGTCCACCGCCCGGCCCGTCGCCATCGCGCCGCTGGACTTCCGCTCGGGACACCCGACCATCGGCGCGGCGCGGACGTCGTGAGTACCCCGCGGTCCCGGTGGACGGACCCGCTCCCGGCGATCGCCGCCCCGAGGGGTTGTCAACGGGTGCCGAGGACGCTGCCGACGGTGCCGCTCGCCGCCGTCGTGAGCCCCAGGGGACCGGTGACGGCTGTGGCGAGCGGACCGGTGGCGGTGGCGACACCACCTGCGACGGCCCCGGGCAGGGTGGCCACTGCCCCGGTGGCGACCGGGACCAGGCCGGTGGGGGTGGCGGTGGTCCCCACCACGGTGGTCACCGCCGACACGACCTGGCCGGCGAGGGACACGACCGGCGCGAGGACGGCAGCAGGCGTGAGCGCTCCGACCGGCGCAGCCGTTGCGGGCACGGGAACCGGGGCACCGGGACCGGAGCTCGTTCCGGCTGCCGACCGGCTGCCCACGGCCTCGGATGCGGCGCTGCTGTCCGTCGTCCCCCCGGACCCTCCGGCCGCCGTGGCCACGAGCGCACCACCGACCCCGCTCCGGATGCTCGCTGCGCCGGGGACGCCTCCGGTGGCCACGGGTGTGCGGGCCGCCGACACGGTGGCGGGAGCCGACGCGGGGGGACGGTCCGTCGACGGGTGTCGGGTCGTCGCACCGGGCCCGGTCGACGGCAGGGCGGCCGAGGTGGCCAGTGCCGAGGTCACCACCAGCGCGGCCGCCGCGTCGCGGAGCCGGAAGCGGCCCGGGTGGAGGTGGCCGGCGTGCCGGGCGACCGAGGCCCGCGTGCGCTGCAGGGCACCGGCCCCGGTGCCGACGAGCGCCACGGCGCCGAGCGCAGGGCGGGAGTCGCTGAGCGCCTCGAACTCGCGCTTCAGTGCCTGGCGGGCCCGCCACACGAGCGTCTCGATGGCGCTGACCTCGACCCCCTCGAACCGGGCGATCTCCTTGTAGGACCAGTCCGAGCCCTCGCGCAGCTCGAGCACCCGCCGGTGCCGCGGGTTCAGCCGGCCGAGCGCACGGTGGACGAGCTCCCCGTCGGCGGCCGCCACGATCTGCTCCTCGGTCGTGGGACCGCTGTCCACCGGATGGGCCCGGGTGCTCGCCTGGTCGACGTCGACCACCGGGGCCGAGCGGGACCTCCGCCGGAGGGCGTCCGTGCACAGGTTCCTGGCGATGACGGTCAGCCACGGGTAGAAGCGCCGATCTCCCGCGAACCGCGGCAGTGCCCGCCACGCCCGGACGAAGGTCTCCTGCGCGACGTCTTCCGCCTCCTGGTGGTCGTGCAGCCGGCGCAGGCAGAACCGTGTCAGGCGGGCGGTGTACCGCTCGTAGAGTTCGGCGAACGCCGTCGGGTCCCCCATCTGGCACCGGAGTACGAGCTCCTCGTCCCGCTCCAGGTCGACGTCCCCGTCGTGCAGGAGTGCCGCCTCCGTGTACTGGGCCATGGGCCCGCCTCCTTCTCGTCGTCCGTCGGCCGGGTCGGTCCCGGGCCGGGCGGTGCGGGGCCCGGTGATGAGCGGGCTCCACATCAGGGGTACGGACGGATCGGGCGGATCGCACGGTTTTCCCCTTCACGTGCGGGGTGGTGCCCCGGCCCCACTGCACCGGGGAGCGCCGCGGCGGCGATCGCCGTCCCGTGCGGCTCCACGGTCCAGGACCCACCTAGTGTGGGGCACCGCCGTGGTGTTTGCCCGAGGCTCGGTCTCCCTCCGTCTGTATCCCCACAACGAGCTGGACGCTCGGCGGATCCTCCGCGAGCTGTGCGACCAGGCGGGCCTCGGGCTGTCCGCCGGCTTCGACGGCGTCATGACCAGCGAGCACCACGGGGGGTTCGCCGGGTACCTTCCCAACCCGTTGCAGGTGGCCTCGTTCGTCCTCGACGAGACGGCGACCGGTTGGGTGGCCGCCTGTCCGGTGCTGCTCCCGCTCCGTCCGGTGGCCCAGCTGGCCGAGGAGGTGGCGTGGCTCGGCGTCCGGCACCCGGGCCGGGTGGGACTCGGTGTGGCGGCCGGGGCCCTCCCCCTCGACTTCGAGGCGATGGGCGTCGACCCTGCCGACGCCGTTCCGCTGTTCACGGACGGGCTCCCACGGATCGTCGGGATGCTCGCCGGTCGTGACCTGGGCCGACTCGAGGGTGACCGCGCCCTCCAGGCCTGCGCCAGGGCACCGGTCCCGGTGCTCAGCGCGGCCGCCTCGCCCGCGGCCGCCCGGCGGGCCGCCGGCTGCGGGGCCGGCATGCTGTCCGAGGGGATGTCGGACGTCGGACGGCTGCGGCGGATCTGCGACGCCTACGACACCGCAGGGGGGAACGGGCCGAAGGTGATCATCCGCAGGGTGTGGCTGGGTCCCCCGCCGACCACCCAGATCGAGCGTCAACGGGGCGTGTACGACAGCTACGCCGGCGCGGGCCCGTCCTTCGGCGACGACCAGACGATCGCCGCCGACGACCCCGGGGAGCTGGCGCAGCGGATCCATGGGGCCTGGCTCGCCTCCGGTGCCGACGCCGTCAACCTGCGCGTGCACCTCCCCGGGATCGCGCCGCAGGCGATCCGCCGGCAGATCGCCGGGCTCGCGGAGGAGGTCCTGCCACGTCTGCGGCAGTTGTGGGACCGGGGGGTCGCTACAGCTCGAACAGGAGGTGGCGGCTGAGGTCGCCGGTGAGGTCCACGAACATCTCCCGGGTGTCGAAGCACCACTCGCCATCCACCCGGTGGAACGTGTCGTGGTAGTGGCCGGCGATGATCGCCTGGAGAGGGAGCTCGTCGGTCTGCTGGAACACGGTGTAGTAGGAGCGGGCGGCGGCGGTGCCGGCGTCGTCGTCCATCTCCACCACGACGTTGGTCGTCACGTGCCGGGTCCGCGGCGTGCCGTCGGCGTAGAGGCGTGTGGCGCCGTCGTACATGCGCCGCACCCGGTCGGATCCCTCGAACACGATGCCCGGGCCCGCCTGGATGCGACCGTTGCGGAACAGCTCCGCCACCCCGGCCAGGTCGCCGCGGTCGATCCGCTCCGCGTAGGTGTAGACGAGGTTCTCGATGGCGCGGCAGTTGTCGGTCATGGACGCGAATGGTAGTGAGAGTCCGTGACGACGGCTGCCGCGGACGTGTTCGACGAGGAGCAGCTGCTCCGTTCCGCCGTCCGGGTGGCCGGCGCCGAGGACTTCGGAGGCGAACCGTTCACCGAGCCGCTGCGCGTGCTGCTGGACTCGTTGCGCTCCGCGCCGTTGAGCGACCTCGGGGCCGCCGTCTGGCGGGGAACACTGCTGCGCAGCCTGTCGCAGCGACTGCGGGCGGAACAGTGGTGGGGCACCCACCCCGAGATCCTGGCCGAGCCCATCGTGGCCCCGATCGTGGTCGTCGGCATGATGCGTTCGGGCACGACGCTCCTCCAGCGCATCCTGGCCAGCGACCCCCGCCTGGCCTGTGCCTACGGGTGGGAGGTCGGGGAGCCGGCACCCCGACCGGGCTGGGATCCCGCCGCGGAGGACCCCCGGATCGCCGCCGCCGAGGCGCGTGAGGAGCAGACCCGGGCCTTCGCGCCCGAGCTGTTCGCCATCCATCCCACCTACGTGCACGAGGCCGAGGAGGAGATCGTCTTCCTGTCCGACGCCTTCCTGTCGCACATCCCCGAGGCCTCCTGCGACGTCCCCCGCTACCGGTCCTGGGTGGACACCCAGGACTTCGCCCCCGCCTACCGCTGGCTGCGCCGGATGCTGCAGCTCCTGCAGTGGCAGAAGCGGCAACGGGGTGAACCGCCGCGCCCGTTCGTCCTGAAGACGCCGGACCACCTCGGGTACCTGGAGACGCTGCTCGCCGAGTTCCCCGACGCCTGCATCGTGCACTCGCACCGCGACCCCGTGGACGTGATCCCCTCTGGCGCGTCCCTCAATGCGACGCTGTGGCGGACCCACTGCGGGACGGCCGATCCCCACGAGGTCGGTCGCCAGTGGCTCGAACGGATGGGATGGGCCTGCGACCGGGCCGTGGCGGCCCGGGACCGGATCCCGGCCGGGACGGTCAGCGACGTGGCCTTCGCGGAGGCCATGGCCGATCCGATCGGCACCGCTTCGGCCGTCCTGTCCGCCGTCGGTCTCGAGCCCACCGACCGGTCGGTGGCCGCCATGGAAGCGTGGACGGCCCAGGACGCCGGGCGCGAGGCGCTGCCCGTGCACCGGTACGCGCCGGAGGACTTCGGGCTCACCGCGTCGCAGATCCGCGAGCGGTTCGCCGACTACACCGGTCGATTTCTCTAGTGTGCGACAATCCCCCGATGCACGACCACCCCGTCGCCACCGTCGAGCAGCACGAGCACGAGCTGGCCGCACTCGCACTGTTCGAGCACCCGGTCGTGGCCGAGGCCCGCGAGGCCATCCGGGCGGACTGGCTGGAGAAGGAGCAACCGTCGCAGGCCATGCGCGACTGCTTCGACCGGGCCTTCGAGGAGGTCATGTTCTCGGCCGTCGTCTGGTCCTCGAACCAGGACCCCCTCCACCCCAAGGTGACGTGCATCACCCGTCTCGAGCACGAGGTCGACGGGGTGCGCGTCCCCGGCTCGCGCTGGGGCATCGACAACCCGGACTCGGTCTACCGGGTCATTCCGATCTCCGGCGACGAGCGCTACGAGATCCGGGGTCGGGTGGGCGGGCACCGGATGACGGAGAACTACTTCACCCTCTGGGACGACAGCATGGGGACCGAGGCCCTGTTCAACGGGCACGACCTCGTCACCGAGTCCGACGGTTCGTTCGTCGTCACCGTCGACGCGGACCCGGCCGGTGGCCGCCCGAACCACGTCCGGTCGACGGAGAAGGCCCACGAGTTCTACATCCGTGACGTCCTGCTCGACTGGGGCGCCGACGACCCCAACTGGCTCGAGATCGTGCGCCTGGGACCGCCGCCACCGACGCCGCCGCTCACCACCGACGAGCAGGCCCGGCGGGCGGCCGGCTACATGCGCAAGTTCGCCGACTTCAGCCATGGACTGGCGAAGGGGATGACGATGGGGAAGCCCAACCGGTTCCACCTCGCCCATTCGGCCGACAAGGGCGGGGCGCTGCGCGACCAGGTGTACGTGGGCGGCCACTTCCTCCTCGAGGACGACGAGGCGTTCGTCATCGACCTCGACGACGGCGGTGCCCGGTACTTCACGGTGCCGATCTCCAACGTGTGGGGTACGACGATGGGGATCATGGACCGCACGGGCAGCCTCAACAAGGCCCAGTCCGAGCCCAACGCCGACGGGACCTGGACCTACGTGGTGGCCAATGCGGACCCCGGCGTGCACAACTGGGTCGATCCGTGCGGACTCCCCTCGGGCATCCTGACCCTGCGGATGGCCGAGTTCCCCGACCGGCGGCCGACCGGGGACCTGGCGGCATCGGGTCGGCTGGTGAAGCTGGCCGACCTCGAGTCGGTGCTCCCGGCCGGTACCCGGGAGGTGACCGCCGACGAGCGGGCCCGCCAGCTCGCCGACCGTGCCGCGGCCTACACCCGGCGCCTGCCCGAGGTGCGGGCGTGAGCCGGTGGCTGGTCACCGGCTGCTCGACGGGGATCGGACGGGCGGTCGCCTCCGCCGCTCTCGAGGCCGGGCACTCGGTACTGGTGACCGCACGTCGGCCGGAAGCGGTGCAGGACCTCGTCGACGCCCACCCCGGCACCGCCGTCAGCGCCGCACTCGACGTCACCGACCGATCCCAGATCGCGGCGGCGGTGGACCGGGCCGACGCCGCGTTCGGCGGAGTGGACGTGCTGGTGAACAACGCCGGGTACGGCTACCTGTCCGCCGTCGAGGAGGGCGACGACGCCGAGGTCCGTGCGCTGTTCGACACGAACTTCTTCGGGGCGGTCGACACGATCAAAGCGGTGCTCCCCCAGATGCGCGCCCGGGGCGGGGGCCACATCGTCAACGTGAGCTCCATGACCGGGATCGTCACCAACCCGCCGAACACCTACTACTCGTGCACCAAACACGCCATGGAGGCGCTCACCGAGGGGCTGGCCAAGGAGGTCGCTCCGCTCGGGATCAAGGTGTCCGCCATCGAGCCGGGCGCGTTCCAGACCGACTACATCACCCGGTCGATGCACCGGGCGGAGAGCATCGAGGACTACGCCGAGGTGTCGGAGCGCAAGGAGGTCATCCTGGCCTTCGGCGAGCACCTTCCCGGCGACCCGGCCAAGCTGGCCGCCGCGGTGCTCCGGATCGCAGGCATGGACGATCCGCCCCTGCGGCTCCTCCTCGGCCGGGACGTGCTCCACGCCTTCCGCGAGAAGACGGCGGCGTGGAAGGCCTCCGTCGAGGAGTGGGAGGACGTCACCGTAGCCATGGACTTCGACTGAGCCCGCCCGGCAGGGGCCCGACGGGCGCTGTCCGAACTCCCCGTGGGTGATCCGCGGGTGATCAGAGAGGGAAGGGGGTGCCGACGAGCTGCTCGCTAAGCTCCCAGAGTGCGGCTGCATGCCCGTCGTCGAGGAGGTAGGGCAGGAACCCGTTCACCCCCGGGTCGGCGCCGAGGACCCCCACGCCGCAGTCGGCCAGGTAGGCGCCGTTGTGTTCCTCCAGTCCGGGTGCGGTCGCCGCCCACACCTGGGTCGCGGCTCCGGCCTCCACCGACTTCAGCTCGATGCCGCCTCCCGGGGCTCCGCCCGGGTCGGTGCCGGAATCGGTAGCGGCCGCCTCGGAACGGGCACGGGCGAACTCGAGCATCTCGTTCATGAGCCCGTCGTCGAGGTGGCGGCCGAGGTCGGTCATGATGCCGCCGGGGTGCACGGCGAACGAGAGCAGCCCCCGGCCGCCGGCGCGCCGGGCCAGCTCGCGTGCGAACAGGGCGTTGGCCGTCTTCGACTGCCCGTAGGCGACCCAGGCCGAGTACTCGGTGGTGAGGAAGTTCGGGTCGACGAGGTCCACGTCGGCGCGCGAGTGGCCGGCCGACGACAGGGTCACCACCCGTGGCGCGGTCCCCCGGAGGAGTGCCGGCGCCAGCAGGTCGGTGAGCAGGAAGTGACCGAGGTGGTTGGTCCCGAACTGGGTCTCGAAACCGTCCGCGGTGCGACCGAGGGGACAGGCCATGACCCCGGCGTTGTTGATCAGCACGTCGACGGCGTCATGGGTGTCGAGAAAGGATCCGGCGAACGAGCGCACGCTGGCCAGGTCGGCCAGGTCGACCACCCCGGGCTCGAACGCCGCGCCGGGAACGAGTCCCTCCAGTTCGGCCACCGCACCCGTTGCGCGCTCGCGGCTCCGGGCCAGCACGGTGACGGCGGCGCCGTGGGCGGCGAGCGCCCGGGCACTCTCGCGGCCCAGACCGCCGGCGGCACCGGTGATGACCACCCGCCGGCCGGCCAGGTCCACCCCCTCGAGCACCTCGTCGGCGGTCGTGTGCCTCCCGAAGTCACGCATGCGGGCATCCTTGGGGTCGTGGGGCCGGGATCGACCGCCGGAGGGACCGAGTGTACGCGGTGTCCGGGGTCGCACCGGTGTCCCCGACGCTCCGGCGCGGTCCGTCCCTGCGCCGGTCGTGCTCAGGGGAGCGGCCGACACGACGTGGTGACCCACGTGGCCGAGTCGGGCGCGAGGGAGAGGCCCAGGCGGCCCTTCGAGGGAGTCTCGACGTGGCGGTCGGTCCCGCCCGCAGGGGAGTCCGCGGAGGCGGTGAACGAGGGGTGGGTGGCATCGAGGGTGCGCACCGTCGCAGCGCGCGTGCACGCCGGGTCGAACTGCAGCGTGACCGGCTGGGCTGCGGTCTCCTGGACGGAGAAGTCGGCGACGAGGACCGACGTCGAACCGCCGGAGCGCACGGCCCGGATCCACACGCCGGCCGGTGGTGTTCCCGACAGCGCGAGCCGCTCGCCGTGCATCCGGGCCCAGGTGTAGAGGATCGACCACGCCGGAAGGTGCGCTCCGGTCTGGGTGGCGATACCCCAGTCGCCGGGGGTGGTGGGCAGGCCCTTGACGGCCCGGTAGTAGTAGGCCCGGGTGAGCCCGGCATCCTCCATCTCGATGAGGGACGCCAGGGCGAACGACGCGCCGACGTTCGAGTCCTGACGCACGTCGTACCCGCCGGCCGACATGTTCCACTCGTCGAGGAAGAGCGTGGGCACCGGCCGGCCCGCCGGCACGGCGGACTGCACCGCCGCTCGGACCTTGGCGATGAGGGTCCCGTAGCTGGCCGGGGTGAGATCGGGATTGCTGCACTTCAGCTTCTCCCACAGGCCGCGCTCCGCGGCGGTCTCGGGATGATCGGGTCCCAGGCAGGGGTAGTTCGCATACCAGTGGAACGACACGAAGTCGATCGGGAGACCCGCCTGTTCGATCGCAGCCACGTAGTCCCGGATGAAGGTCGGATCGGCGGTGAACATGGCCGCGGCCGGACCGCCGACCTGCAGGGCCAGATGGGTTTCCGAGGCGACGGTGGCCACGTCCCGATGGGTGTGGACGGCCAGCTCGAGGAAGCGGGGAGCGGTGTCGTTCCAGAAGGTCAGATCGGGTTCGTTCCACACCTCGAACATCCGGGCCGGATGGGGTGCGGTGGCCAGCCGCCGCACCACCGCCTCGACCAGCTTGTCGTAGGCGGCCCAGTCCTGTGGGGCCACCAGCGTCGGATCGCAGCCGGTGCACGCCGCCGCCACCGTCGGCTTCCCGAGCCAGGCCGGAAGGTAGTCGATGATCACCAGCGGCTCCCCACCGTCGGCCCGGATGGCCGCCAACTTGCGGAGGAGCGGACCGGTGTCGACGAACCCGGGCCGCGGGCTGATGGATCCGAGCTCTGCGTCGATCCGGACCAGCGGGGGCCGCAGCGGTGCGACGGCCGACAAGTTCCCGGTGTTCCAGTCCAGCCCCGCCAGATCCGGCTCGGCGGCGCCCACCACATGGCCGGTGATCCCCACCGTCGGACCGGCCAGGACATCGGGGACCGTCGGGGGTGCC
>DATLRE010000058.1:0-5994 GCA_035534835.1 Acidimicrobiales bacterium | reverse complement strand
GACACGAAAGAGGCCAGGGAGTCGGCCAGCGAGGACAGCCGGACCGTCCGGCCGGGCTCCCCACCACCGGGCACCGGGGTGGGAGCAGAACCGGCAGAACCGGCGCCACGCTGAGTCGTACGCCCGGTCGAACCGGCGGACGGCAGCGCATCGGGCAGCGCATCGGGCAGTGCGTCGAAGAGTGCTTCGGAACGGGTGGCAAGCGCCATGGGACGAGACTTCCACGGGGGTGTGACAGCGCATGAAGTCATGCGTGGCCCGCTACAGGACGGACTTGGGAACCGGTCAGCCGCCGAACATCGTCATCCACTGCTCGGGGGTCGCCAACCGGAACACGTAGTTGTGCGTACGGGTGTGCCCCATGGTGGCGGAGGGCTCCGGCGAGTAGAAGTGACCCGGATAGAGCACGGTGTCGTCCGACACGCGGGCCAGCCGGGTCATCAGCGACTCGTACATTGCAGCCGGGTCGCTGCCGGGGAAGTCCGTGCGTCCGCAACCGTCGAGGAAGAGGGTGTCTCCGGCGATGAGCTTCCCATCGACCAGGAAGCACTGGCTTCCCGGCGTGTGCCCGGGCGTATGGACGAGAGTGACGGGTACCTGCCCGACGAGCACCACGTCCCCGCCGGCGTGGGTGACAAGATCATCCGGCCCGACTCCCGTGGACCGCTCGACCCAGGGCGCCTCGTCCGCCTGCACATGAACCGGGACCTGAGCGGCTTCGATCAGCCGGGTGATCCCCTCAATCCGCCAGCCCATCAGGTCGCCCCCGACGTGGTCCGGGTGGAAATGAGTCGCGAGCGCCCCCACGCACCGCATCCCGTCAGCGGCGAGGATCCCGAGCAGATCGTCGATTCCGTAGGCCGGGTCGACGATCACCGCCTCGCCGGTGGCGCGGTCGCCGAGCAGGTAGACGAAGTTGACCATCTGCTGTGCCACCTGGTCCTCGGCGGCAAAGTCCCTTCCGGCCAGGAGCTGGCGGAAGTACAGCCGGTCGGTCCCGGCGGGCGCGGAGGCATCGGTCACTCCACCACTGTAGGGTCCGGACCGGCATCGGACCGATCCGCAGGCACGCCCCGTGCCGCACGGCGAGCCGACAGGGGAGACGGGGGAATGGAGCGATCATGACGACTTCCGACGCGACGGGCACCAACTTCACGCGATCTGCCACGGCGATGCTGCGTCACTGGGCCACCAAGCAGCCCGATGCGCCCATGTTGACCCTGGGGTCGGAGACCGTGACCTGGGGGGAGCTGTACGAGCGCTCCGTGCGGGTGGCGAATGCACTGGTGGCCGACGGAGTCGGGCGGGGCGACCGCGTGGCCTTCCTGGACCGCAACGGTATCGAGTTCTTCGAGGTCTTCTTCGGCTGCGCCCTGCTCGGCGCCGTCAGCGTTGCCGTCAACTGGCGCCTCGCTCCGGCGGAGGTCGCCGCCATCCTCGAGGACGCCGGCGCCAACGTCCTCGTCTACGGCCCGGACTACGACACGACCGTGTCCGAGGCCCGGGCGGCTGTGACCACCGTACGCCGGTACGTCCCGCTTGCCGACTATCCGGCGTGGCGCGACGCGGGCACACCGGTGGACCCCGGCTTCGAGCCGGGCCCGGACGACGTCGTCACCCAGCTCTACACGTCGGGAACCACCGGGCTGCCGAAGGGCGCCATGATCTCGGGCAGGAACCTCGCCACCATCCTCGGCGGGGCGGTCGAGGTCTTCGGGATCGACGGCGACACCGTGTCGATGGTGGCCATGCCCCTCTTCCACATCGGCGGGACAGGCTGGGCGCTCTCGGGTATGTCGCGCGGCGGGCACTCCGTCATCGTGCGGGACATCGACCCGGTCGACATCCTCCACATCATCGAGGAGCATCGGATCACCGATACCTTCGTCGTGCCTGCCGTGCTCATGTTCCTGCTGAGCACCCCGCAACTTGCCGAAACGGACGTCTCCTCGCTCCGCACCATCTACTACGGAGCCTCCCCCATCAGCGAGGACGTCCTCGTGAGGTCCATGCAGGCATTCGGATGCGACTTCGCCCAGGTCTACGGACTCACCGAGACCACCGGCGCCATCACCTCGCTCATGCCCGAGGACCACGACCCGGACGGACCCCGGGCCCATCTGCTGCGCTCGGCGGGCAGGCCCTTTTCGCATGTGGAGCTACGCATCGTCGACTCGGCGACCGGCGAGGTCCTTCCGCCCGGCGCCGTCGGCGAGGTCCTCGCCCGGTCGGACCAGACCATGCTCGGCTACTGGAACCGACCAAACGAGACGGCGGCGGTCATCTCCGAAGACGGCTGGTTCCGCACCGGCGACGCCGGGTGGTTGAGCGAGGACGGCTATCTGTTCCTGCACGACCGGATCAAGGACATGATCGTCTCCGGCGGCGAGAACGTGTACCCGGCAGAGGTGGAGAACGCCCTGCTCGCCCATCCGGGCGTTGCAGACGGCGCCGTCATCGGCGTCCCGGACGACCGCTGGGGCGAGACGGTGAAGGCCGTGGTGGTCCGCTCCCCGGACGCCGAGGGCGACGATGCGTCTCTCGCGGCGGACATCATCGCGGCGACGCGTGAGCGCCTCGCCCATTACAAGTGCCCGACCTCGGTCGACTTCGTCGACGCACTCCCCCGCAACCCTTCTGGCAAGGTGCTCAAGCGCGAACTGCGCGCACCCTACTGGGAAGGCCGGGAGCGCAACATCGGTTGACGGGCACGGCTCATCGGAAGCCGCGTGACGCCTTCCGCCGGTCGATCAGAACAGGGCGTCGGAACCGGTGTCGTCGCCGGAGGAGCCGTCACCTGTCCCCTCCTCCGGGGCATCCTGTCCGATGGCCTCGAGCCGGGGCACCAGCTCTTCGACTCGCATGCGGGTGCGCTTCAGCCTCCGGTCGAGTTCGTCCACGATCTCCGTGGCCCGTTCGAGTTGGTCGACAAGGCGGTCGACGTCGACCACCCCGGTCTCGAACTCGTCGATGATCCCGTCGAGCTCGGCGCCGGCGTCGGAGTAGGTGAGGTCGGCGACCGGCGTGGTGCCGTCCTCCGTGCCCTTGGGCGTGCGTGCAGCCATCAGTCGGGTCCTTCCGTGGTCTCGTTGTCTGTGGGTTCGTCCGTGGTGCGTTCGCTCGAAGGCGATACCGGGATCGTCGTGGCGACCGGCGTGACGTCGGTGGCGACGGAGTCGATCGTGCCGTCGGCGAGCTGGGTGGTGAGCACGGCGCCCGCGGCCTGGCCCAGCACGGACCGCAGCACGCTCCCGTCCGGGCCGCGGGTCACCGAGTAGCCGCGCTCGAGCTGGCGCTGATAGTCGTAGGCGCCGAGGAGCCGCCTGCGCTGACCGCCCCGGAGTTCCTCCACTTCGAGACGCCGACCCGGCAGTGCCGCGAGGCGGCGGGCCCGCGCTTCGAGCGCGTCCTGACGTGTCCGCAAGGCCCGGTCCGCCGCCCGTCCCGCGGTCGACCCGGCGGCGACCAGACGCTCGGCGTGGGTGTCCACCTGTCCGCGCACCAGGGAGCGGAGCGCCTTCGCCCGATGCGCCAGCCCATCGGTGTGACGGTCCAGCTGGTTGCGGGCCCCGGTGGACATGGCGCGCTGGCGGCCGGCGAGAACCTTGTCGGCCTGGAGAACACGGTCGCGGGCGATGCGCGCCAGGGAAGTCCCCGCCGCCTCCACCTGGCGCCAGTAGTCGAATGCCAGCCTCGCCAGCTCCTGACCGCACTCGGTCGGCGTGATGCACGACCGGTTGGCCACCTCGTCGGCCACCGACTGGTCGCCCGTGTGGCCGATGCCGGTCCACACAGGCAACGCCGAGGTGGCGATGGCCCGGGCCACCGGTTCCTGGTCGAAGGCGGCAAGATCGGCCTTGGAGCCACCGCCGCGGACGATGACGATGACGTCGATCGGCACCGTCTGCAAGTCGCGGACGGCAGCGGCCACCATTGCCGGGGCGTCCTTGCCCTGGACGGCCGTCGGGGCGACAGTGACGGCGAAGGCCAGTCCGGAGGCCCGGAGGCCGCCGAGGAAGTCGTGGAATCCCTCGGTCCCGGGACTGGCCACCAGTCCCACCCGAAGCGGAAGCGTCGCCACCCGCATCCGACGTTGGCGGTCGAAGAGGTCCTCGTCGACGAGAGCCTGGATGAGCCGGGCCCGCTCTGCGGCGACCTTTCCCATGAGCGCGTCGGTGTCGAGCTCCGCCAGCTTGAAGTCGACGGTCCCCCGGACCTTGTAGAACTCGACCTCGCCGCGGGCCCGGACCACCATGCCCGCCTCGAGGGTGATTCCCAGGCGCTCCAGTGTGGAGCGGATGGTCCGCCAACGGTTGGCCCAGCACTTGACGCTCAGTTGGGGGGCTCCGCTGCCCTGTGCGTTTCCGGGATCCACCAGGTCGATGAAGCAGTGTCCGTTGGCGTTGACCTTGAGTGATCGGATCTCCCCCGTGATCCAGATCTCGTCCGGAAAGGTCGTGCGCACGGCGCGGTCCACCCGGGCGTACAGATCGGTGATCGACAGCGCCGCTTCGGTGTCGCGGTGATCCTTCAGCCTGCTTGCTCGTGGGTCGGGGGACACGTGGTCAGGATAGAACCCGGGTAGGACATGACCGGCGACTGCGGTCGCTGGGGCCCGGGAATCGGCTCACCCTGGACGAGGGTGTGCCGAGCGCCGCCCTGTGGGACCATGGTCGGGACGGTGAGCCGGCCGGGTGGTCGCGGCCAGGGTCGCCCGGGGGTCCGCCTCCGGACGGGGTCTGGTCGAGGAAGGTCGGGACTCCACAGGGCAGGGTGCTGGCTAACGGCCAGTCGGGGCGACCTGCAGGACAGTGCCACAGAGAACAGACCGCCGATGGCGTCGCCCCCGGGCGGCGCACAGGTAAGGGTGAAATGGTGCGGTAAGAGCGCACCAGCGGCCGGGGTGACTCGGTCGGCTCGGTAAACCCCACCCGGAGCAAGGTCGAACAGGGGGCGTGGGCGGCCCGTCCGGCGCCCGGTATCGGGTGCCACCCCCAGGTAGACCGCTCAGATGGATGGCCACCCCGTCCCGCAAGGGGCGGACAGAATCCCGCCTACAGGCCGGCTCACCGTCACCCTCCCCCGCTGAACGGCCACTACCGGGCGCGGTGGCGCGAGTACCCCGGGGGCCGCAGAAGACGAAGCAGTTCCGCCGCAAGAAGGAGGCCGAGCTCTTCCTCGACGCCATCCGGGGCGACCTCGCCCACGGAAGGTACGTCGACCCGGCCGGTGGCCTCATCCCCTTCCGTGACTACGCCGAACAGTGGCGGCTCGGCCAGGTCCACCGCTCCTCCACCGCCGCCCAGGCCGAGAGCTACCTCCGCCTCCACGCCTACCCGTTCCTCGGACACCGCCCGCTCGGGTCCATCCGACGGAGCGAGGTCCAGTCGTGGGTGAAGGGCCACAGCGAGGTGCTGGCCCCGGGATCGGTGGAGGTCGTCTACCGGTGGGTGGCCGCCATCTTCAAGACAGCCGTCGGCGACCAGCTGATCGGTGCGTCACCGTGCAACCGCATCGCCCTGTCCAAACGCGAGGACGGCGAGGTCGTGCCGCTGACCGCCGCCCAGGTCCAGCAGATGGCGGACGCCTGTCCCCACCGCTACCGGGCACTCGTCGTACTCGCCGCCGGCACCGGCCTCCGCCAGGGCGAGTGCTTCGGCCTCGGCGTCGATCGGGTCGACTTCCTCCACCGTCAGGTCCGGGTCAACCGCCAGCTCATCGGGGCCAAGGCCGGTGTGCCCGAGTTCGGGCCACCGAAGAGCAAGGCCGGCTTCCGCACCGTCCCCCTGCCCGACGTGGTTAGCACGGTGCTGGCTGGACACCTCGCCCAGCATCCGACGGGTCCGTCGGATCTGATCTTCACCGGCAGCAGCGGGACACCGCTCCGGCGGAACTCGGCCGGCGAGATGTGGCACCGGGGAGCCGGGAAGGCGGAACTCCCCGAGTGGGCCACATTCCACGACCTCCGGCACTTCTACGCCTCGCTCCTCATCA
>DATLRE010000057.1:0-2920 GCA_035534835.1 Acidimicrobiales bacterium | reverse complement strand
TGGGTCCAGGTCTGGTTCCCCGGCTACGGCTGGCAGAACTTCGATCCGACGGCGACGGTTCCCCTGGCCAACCCGACGCCCGGTTCGGTGCTGGCCCACTCGATCGGCGGCAACCTGGCTCGGCTCCCCTGGCTGCCGTTGTCCCTGGCGGGCGTCGCGACCGTCGTCGTCGTCGGGCTGCGACGCCGGAACCGCCGGCGTCCGCCGACCTGGGCCCACCAGGTCGCGGCGGACCTCGCCCGTGGCGGCGCACGGATCGGCTGCACACGGAGATCGCACGAGACCCTCTCGGCATACGGGCAGCGACTGGCCCTCTGCTCCCCCGAGCACGCCAACGACATCGGCGCGGTGACCACCATCGTCGAGCGCGCGACCTACGGCGGGGTTGAGCCCTCCGTCGATGAACTCCGGTGGGCGCTGGGCGTCTCCCGGAGGTTCCGCTCGATTCACCGGGACCGTCGTGGACGTCGCACCGGAAGCCGCCCTGGGGACTCACCAGGGCCGGCGGACTCCGGGGGGCCGGGCGGGCCCGGGCCGTCCGGCGGGTCCGGGCAGGATGGGTCGGCGGCCGGAGCTCAGGACCTGGCGTGGGCCAGCGCCTCGTCGAACGAGGCTCCCGCCGCCAACAGCGGGCGGTAGCCCATGAGCTTGGCCGGCTGACTGAACGTCAGCACGGCACCGAGACGGTCCCCGGACCGGTAGAGGGCGATCATCTTCCCTTCCTCCCCCGACCCGCTGACGACGACCACCTCGTCGTCGGCATCCGCCAGTCCGATCATCTGGATCTTCGTCGAGTACTGATCCGACCAGAAGAACGGAACCGGGTCGTAGGGAACCGCCCCAACCGTTCCCGCCAGCAGGTTGCGTGCGCACGCCGCTCCCCCCTCGGCGGCGTTGGTCCAGTGTTCCACCCGAACGGGCCGCCCGGTCGACGGCCGCGTCCAGTTGGCGACGTCCCCGGCGGCCACCACCCGGTCGGCCGCGAACAGTGCGCCGTCGCATCGCACGCCGTTGTCGAGCTCGACCCCTGGGCCCTCCAGCCAACCGGCCGACGGGGTGACCCCGATCCCCACCACGACGACGTCGGCCGGCAGCCGCGTTCCGTCGTCGAGGACCACGGTCACCGGATCGGGACCGCCGGGATCCGACTCGAGATGGTCGATGGTCACCGAGGTCCGGAGATCCATCCCGTTGGCCAGATGGAGGTCGGCGCACATCCGACCCATCTCGTCGCCGAGGACGCGGGCCAGAGGCGTGTGATGCGCCTCCAGGAGGGTCACGCGGGCACCGGTTCCCTGGCACGTGGCTGCCACCTCGGATCCTATGAATCCGGCTCCGATGACGATCAGGCGGGGCGCATCGCCGGCAGCCGCCAGGTCCGCACGGATCCCCAGGCAGTCGTCGAGCGTGCGGAGCATCCACACGTTCGCCATCTCCTCGGTTCCGGGCAACCGACGGGTCGAAGCGCCGGTGGCGATCACCAGTCCGTCATAGGCCATCTCACTCCCGTCATCGAACGCGACGACGCGCCCCTCGACATCGAGACCGACGGCCCGGCGCCCCAACCGGAAGTCGAGATCCAAGGCGTCGTGAGCGTCCGGGGTGTGATGTCGGATGCGCTCGGCGTCCCACTTGCCTGCCAGCACCTGCTTGGAGAGCGGCGGTCGGTCGTACGGAGCGTGGGTCTCCTCACCCGCGACGATCACCGCTCCCATGTGGCCCTCGTGTCGGATCTCCTCGGCTGCCCGGAGACCCGCGAGTGAAGCTCCGATCACGAGGACAGTTCCATCGGGGGCCACGGGTGCGCTCATGCTCCGAATCGTAGAGGGAGAAGCCGGGGTATCCACCGAAGGAGACAGGCCCGTCGCCCCCGCCTCCCATCCGCCACCCATCCGTCCACCCGCCCCGGGGCCCGGCCTCCGGGGGTGCCGGTCAGCTTCCCCCCGGCACGTCGGGGGGCCGGTCGAGCCCGAGGTCGGGCTCCTGGCCGAAGGGCGGCTGGGGCGTAAAGCACCACCGGGGGTCCTCGTCGGTCGGCCCGGTGCGCTCGAGCACCCACCCGTCGTAGGTCTTCATCCGGTGGTGGTGGTGGCACAGGAGGGCCAGGTTGTCGAGTTCCGTCCGGCCCCCGGACTCCAGGGGACGCACGTGGTCGATCTCCAACCCGTAGGCGACGGGGCACCCGGGGACCACACACCGCCGGTCCCGGACGGCCAGGGCGGTGCGCAGGCGCCGGTTGATGGTCCGGCCCCGGTGGGACACGGCACGGATGTCGCCGGCCTCGGTGAACACCAGGGCCAAGAAGGCGTCGTCGACCAGGCTGGCCGCCACCGGGACGGGAACCGGGCCGTGGCCGTCCAGCTCGCACAACTCCCCGGGCCGGGCCCGGCCCCGGCGCAGGGCGGCGAGGTCGACCCGCACGAGGACGGTGGCCGCAGGTGGCGCACCCACCAGGTCCCCGGCACTGCCGAGTCCGGCCGACCCGTCCGGGCTCGGCGGGTCGCAACCGGGGGCGGGACCGGCGTCCTCGCCAGGCTCGGCCATTCCGCCAGGACCGCCAGGCCCTGTCACACCCACCACGCCCGCCACACCGGCGGTCCCGAAAGGACCGCCAACACCGCCAGGCCCTGTCACACCCACCACGCCCGCAGCTCCCACGTCCCCACCGCCGGCCCCGGCGGGCGGTGCGGGACGCCGGCCGGTCACCACCGAGAAGAGGGCGTCGGCCCGCAGGGCGGCCTCGGACTCGAAGGACGGCGCCGGGGTGCCCCCGGCCCGGTCCGAGGACCCCCGGCAGGCGGATGCCGCCGCCCGCCGGTCGGCCCGGAGGCGGTTGGCCACCGGCACCAGCCGGGCCATCAATCGGGCCCCCCGCTCGGCACTGTCGCGTCCCGAGAAGCAGAACGCCCCCTCGGCGTCG
>DATLRE010000056.1:0-13849 GCA_035534835.1 Acidimicrobiales bacterium | reverse complement strand
AGGAGCATCACGCCGTAGCCGGCCGAACGGTTCCGATCGGCGAGGAACCCGAGCGGTAGCAGCGCGTCCTTCCGATGGGACTCGATGACCGAGAAGGCGGCGAGGAGCACGGCGCCGGCCGCGAAGGCGGCCAGGGTGCTCCTGCCGGCCCAGCCGGCGTCGGGCGCCCGGAGCAGGCCCTCCACGAGGGCGGCGACACCGAACGATCCGGTCACCGCCCCCGGGAGGTCGAGTCGACCGCCCCGACCCGGCACCCTGGACAGTGCGAACGGCGCGGTGAGCGCGGCGGCCAGGCCGATCGGCACATTGACGAAGAGCACCCACCGCCAGGACGCCACGTCCACCAACAGGCCGCCGAGCACCAGGCCGAGGGCACCCCCGGCCGCCGACATGCCGGCGTAGACGGCCATGGCCCGGTGGCGGAGTGGGCCTTCCGGGAAGGTGGTGGCGATGAGTGACAGGGCGGCCGGCGAGGCGGCGGCGGCACCGGCACCCTGGAGGGCCCGGGCGGCAACGAGCCACGCCTGGGAGGGGGCGAATCCGCCGGCCAGCGAGGCGAGGGTGAACACCGCGATCCCCCAGATGAACAGCCGGCGACGGCCATAGAGGTCGCCCATCCTCCCTCCGAGCAGCAGCAGGCCACCGAAGGTCAGTGCATAGGCGTTGATCACCCAGGCGAGGTTGGTGGTGCTGAAGTGCAGCTCGCGCTGCATCGACGGGAGGGCGATGTTGACGATGGTGAGATCGAGCAGCACCATCAGCTGCACGGCGGCGATCACCACCAGGGCGAGGCGTGGCCGGCCGGTACCGGCGACCGGCGGCGCCGGCGGGGCCACGGGTACGGTCATGCCGGGCGGACGGCCCAGAGGTAGACGTCACCGGCGGTGGAGCGCTCGGCGGTGTCGCCGTGGCCGGTGCGTCCGAGGCGGACCGCTTCGAGCTCACCGAATGCCTCGCCGAGCAGTTCCTCGGTGTAGAGCCGATCCGGGTCCGGCGGCCCCGCCAGCCCGAGGGACTCGAGGTGGTGTCCGACGACGTACAGGTGCCCACCGGGGGCCAGCGCCTCGGCGGCGGCGGCGAAGAGATGCCCGCGCTCGTCGGCCGGCAGGTGGATGTTGGCCACCACCACCAGGTCGTAGGCACCGGGGTCGGGGCGGTACCCGGCCAGGTCGGCCTGGACGGTGTCCAGGGACGTCCCCGCCTCGGTCGCTCGCTGTCCGGCCTGGGCCAGTCCCACCGACGAACCGTCCACACCGGTCACCTTCCAACCGGCCGTGGCCAGCCAGACGGCGTTCCGCCCCGTGCCGCAGCCGAGATCGATGGCCCGTCCGGGAGACAGGGTACCGGTCAGCTCCACCAGCAACGGGTCGGGGTCGGTGGGCCACTCCCCCGCAGCGTACCGCTCGTCCCAGGTCGCACCCGCTCCGTGGGTTCCCTGGTCGTGGCCGTGGTGTTCCGGACTGCTGGTCATGGGTGTGGCTCCTTCTCCTGTGACGAAGTGGACCGGGGGGAACGGCGGGGTGACGAATCCGGTGACGCGGCTGCGGTCTCCGGAAGTGAACCGTCGTCACCGTCGCCTCCGACTTGGGCGATGCCGTGCACGCGCTCGAGGGCACCGAGTGCCCGCTCGAACTCCGGGCGGGCCGGCGCCCCCACCGCCTCGGTCAGGCGGGCGTCCTGCGCGTGCACCAGGCGGTCGACCTTCACGACGACGGCCCGTCCCTCTTCCGTGAGCGTCAGCACGCGCGGTCGTCGGTCGCCCTCGGCCGTGCCGCTGGCCAACAGACCGCGTTGCTCGACCTCGTCGACGCAGCGCTTCACGTTCATGGGATCGCCACCGAGCAGGCGGGCCAGGGCACGGATCGAGATGCCGTCCGTGTCCGCCACCCCGCGGAGCACCGCGGCCTGGGGCGGCGTCAGGCCGATCGACGAAAGGTCACCGGCCCAGGCGGTCCGCATGGTGCGGACCAGTCGGTCGAGCCGGAACCCGAGTCCGGACTCCAGCGGAAGCGGAGCGCGTGCCATGTCGGTTCCAACTGTAGCGTTCACTACGATATTCCCCGACCGGCCCCCAGTCGGGTCCGGGCCGGTGGTCGCGGCGGCGTCCGACGGGGGTGGCACGGACGCTCCGGCACCGGTTCCTCTGTGCATGCACCCCGATGTTCTGCCCCGAGGTCGGTGATCGACCACTCGATCTGCTCGGCAGCCCGATCCCCACGAGCCGAGCCGGACTGCCCGCACCCTGGCGTCCACCAGGGTGGCACGGGAGGACTCGAGGGAGGTCCCGGTGGCATCTCGCCAGATCACTCGACAGCGGAGCCGCTGCGGGGGCCTCCACCCAGATGGCTCTCCCGCTGATCTCGGAGGCGTACAGCACGCCGGTGCCGGAGAGCCCCATCAGGCCGCGTACCTGGACGCACCGTTCACCTGCGGCGGATCGTCAGTCGGTGCGCGCCCGCTTCAGCTTCTGCACGAACTGGTCCACGCGCTGACGGGAGATGTCCCACTGCTCGGCGATCTCGCGGGGTGTCATGCCGGCTTCGATGCACGCGGCGATGACGGTGAGGCGGAGCTGGTGGCGACCCGCATTCACCCGGTCGAGCGCTTCCTGGGTCGCCTGGCGCTGGTCGCCGATGGGCTCGGTGTGCATCAGGTCGGTGATCTCGCCGCCGGACCGCAGCGCCGAGATCGACTGGACGATGAGCTCCTCGTTGACGGACAGCGCCGATCGGGCCGAACGCGTCGCCTCGAGCAGCTCTTCGAGTACGTCAAGGACACGGGTCGTGGAGTCGAGCACGGGGCGATCTTATGACGCCCGCCGCCGGAGGGAGCGGTTGTCGCCCTAGTGGCGCCCGACCGAGGCGTACTCGACGGCGCGGGCCATGGCCGCGTCCGGACAGGCGCGCACCGAACCGGCCTGGACGTGGGGTGCGGGGTCGTACTCGATCATCAGCTGGGCCGCCTCGGCTGCGGTGCGGTCCACGAGCAGCTCCACGAGCCGGAGGGCCATGTCGATGCCGCTCGAGACGCCCGCGGCCACCAGGAGGCGATCGTCGAGGTGTTCGACCACGCGCTCGGGCACGGCGGTCACCCCGTAGTGCTCCAGTTCGGCGAACGTGGACCAGTGGGTGGTGGCGGTGCGCCCGGTCAGCAGGCCGGCCGCGGCCAGGACGAGCGCACCGGTGCAGACCGACGTGGTGAAGGTGGTCGTGCGGTGGGCGGAGCGCACCCAGTCGAGGACCCGATCGTCGTGTTGGAGCGCCCGTGTGCCGAACCCGCCGGGGAACACCACGACATCGGGGGACGCCAGGTCCTCGAAGACGGCGTCGCGGGTGATCCCGAGCATGCGGTTGTCGCTGCGCACCTCGCCGGTCTCGTGGCCGACGAAGACGACATCGACCGACGGGACGCGCTGGAGCACCTCGTAGGGTCCGATGGCGTCGAGGGCCGTGAACCGGTCGAACAGCGGGATGGCCACGGTCGTCCGATCGGAGGTGTGGTCGGTCACGGATCGTTCCTTATCGTCGATCGCAGTTCACCGTACGCGGGCGGCGGTGACGCGGTGGGGCTCGACCACCCGACGGGATCCGCCACCCGTGGCCGCGTGGGCCCGCGGGCAGGTGTAGGCGGGCCGGCGGGTCAGGGCGTACCGAGCTCGGCCACGATCAGCCTGCCGATGAAGTCGTAGCCCTTGGTAGTGGCGTGGATGTCGCCGAAGGTGGAGGCGTCGCAGTACCAGGTCAGCGTGCACACCTCCGCCACCGCCACCGGTACGTCCTTGCCGAATCCCTTGAGCGACTGCGTCGGTCCCGTGTACGCACCCGTGGTGGTGTCGAAGGTACCGGTGTCGTCGCCGGCCGTGGCCTTCTTGTACGGGGCGCTGGTCACGTTCACGAAGGCACCCCGGGTGACCGACGTGTACGCGGCGTGGAGCGTCGGGTTGATCAGCAGGTCGAAGGCGCTCACCGACTGGGCGGCCAGGACCGGGTTCGTCGACCCGACCGGGGCGACGTAGTCACCCAGGAGTACGTCGGGATAGGTGATGCCGACGATGTGGGCCGCGGTGTCGCCCGCGTCCGTCAGCGCCCCGTCGAGCTGCGCCACCAGGTTCGCGACATTGGTCTGGATGGTCGTCCTGGCGGCCACGACGCAGGTGATCGGGTTGGTGGCCGACGCGCACGAGGTCACGTCGTTGCCGCCGATCGACACGGTGACCAGCTTCACCTGACCCGGGTGGGCGGCGATGTAGCCCAGGACCGCGGTCACCTGGGAGGTGGTCGGGTACGCCACCCCGTGGGTGGCGGCCGAGGCGCCGGTCGGGCAGCCGATCTGGGTGAACAGGGACGTGGTGGTGGCGCCTCCGCAGCCGAAGTTCTCCAGCCGGAGCTTCTCCTTCTTGGCGACGTAGCCGGTGAAGCCGGGCGTGTTGCCGAGCGTCGGGTTCTGGTATCCGACGGAGTAGGAGTCGCCGAGTGAGAGGTAGAGCATCTTGGCGGCCTTGGCGGGTTGGGCCGCCGAAGCGGTGCCGGCGGCTGCGACGCCGGCACCGGCGAGGCCCAGCGCCACCACCCCGGTGGCGACGAGTGTGGACAACGACCTGCTGCGCATGACGTACCCCCTGGGGTCGGATCCGGCCCCCGGTTCGTGCGGGGCCCCAGGGGCAACGTACCCGCTCGACGGACCGGCGTCGATCGGCCGTCTGCCACGATGCGGTCGCCCCCCGTTCACCTGGCCGGGGGACCGCCCCGCCACGGCGGCGGCACGGGGTGCCCGCCCCGGTGCCGGTCAGACGTGGTGGACGACCCAGGTGATGCCCTGGAACGCCCGGTACCCGAGGTAGATCACCGTGGCCACGGCCAGGAACTTGAACCACCACGGCTGCCTGCGGTGGGCCAGGGGTTCGGATCCGCAGGTCGGGCACGTTCCCTCCTCGGTCAGCTCCTCGGCCTCGAGCTCCGCGTCGCACTGCTCACACCAGGGCACGGCGGCCCCGTTCCGACGACGTCACCGCTTCCGTCCCCCACCGCCGTTGGCGCCCTTCGCCCGCACCCGGATCTTGATCGGGGTCGGTCCGAGTTCGAACCGCTCGCGGAGGCCCCGCTCGACGTAGCGCAGGTAGGTGGGCTGGAGGCGGCCGTTGGTGAACAGCGTGAAGGTCGGGGGGTCGTTCGCCCCCTGCACGCCGTACTGGATCCGGGCGCCGACCGGGGGGTGGGCCAGCTGGATCGACTTGAGGGCCCGGTTCAGCTCGCCGGTCGGGATCCGCGAGTGGTACGCCTCCTCGGCGGCAGCGATGGCGGGCAGGATGTGGTGGACGCCGAGACCGGACAGGGCGCTGATCTTGAGTACCGGAGCCTCGCCCAGGAAGGCCAGCCGATCGCCGACGTCGGCCAGGATCCCGACCCGCTCCTCGGTGGGGATCAGCTCCCACTTGTTCAGCACCACCACGACGGGGCAGCCCGAGGCACCGATCCGCTCGGCCAGGCGCTGGTCCTGGTGGGTGATGCCCACGGTGGTGTCGATCACCAGGAGGGCGATGTCGGCCCGGTCGAGGGCGTCGAGGGCCCGAAGGACGGAGAAGTACTCGGTGCCCCGCTCGGTCTTCGACTTGCGGCGCATGCCCGCGGTGTCGATGAAGCAGATCGTCCCCTCGGGGGTCTCGACGATCGTGTCCACGGTGTCCCGGGTGGTGCCCGGGGCGTCGTGGGTGACGGACCGTTCGTCGCCCACCAGCCGGTTGAAGAGCGTGGACTTGCCCACGTTGGGTCGGCCCACCAGTGCCACACGGGGGACGCCCGCGTCGGTCTCGGCGGTGCCCACCAGGTCGACGGGTTCGTCGTCCCCGGAACGGGATTCCTCCGCCGCCGGGCCGTCGGGGGCGCCGACCTCCGATCCGTCCGCTCCGTCGACCGGTGGCAGGGCGCGCACCACGTCGTCGAGGAGGTCACCGGTGCCGCGGCCGTGGAGGGCGCTCACCGGCCAGGGGTCGCCGAGGCCGAGCGACAGGGCGTCCCACACGTCCGCCTCGCGCTGGTCCGAGTCGACCTTGTTCACGACCACCCGGACCGGGCGCCGGGAACGGGTGAGCACCCGGGCCACGTCGAGGTCCTCCTCGGTCAGCCCTACGGTCACGTCCACCACGAAGAGGATCACGTCCGCCTCCTCGATGGCCCGCTCGGCCTGGGCGCTCACCTGGGCGTCCAGCGGGTCGTCGGTGGCCCGCCATCCGCCGGTATCGACGATGGTGAAGTGGTGGCCGCACCACTCGGCGTCCAGCTCCTTGCGGTCGCGGGTCACCCCCGGCCGCTCCTCGACCACGGCCGCCCTGCGGCCGACGATGCGGTTCACCAGGGTGGACTTGCCCACGTTGGGCCGGCCCGCCACCACCACCCGGGGCAGGGTACGGGCGGGGGTCTCGGGCGTGGTCGGGGTCATCGGGGGGCTCTCAGTGTCACCGGCACCCGGACGGGGGCCGGTCCGGACGGTGCACATGCGGCTGCCGGGGCGGGGCGCTCGAGTGCTCGGCGCAGGGAGAGGCCGTCGGTGGCGACGACCTCGACGGCCCGGGGCAGGTCGGCGACCGTCAGGTCGTCGAGGAAGCGGCCCTCGGAGAGGCAGGAGTCGGGCAGGAGGTAGCGGTGACCGACGGGCTGCCCGGCCAGGACGGCGGTGAGGTCGGTGCCGGTGAGCAGTCCCGAGACGCCGATGTTCCCGCCGAAGAAGTGGTTGGCCACGGGCACGAGCCGGATGTCGCCGCGTCCGAGCGACGCGATCAGTGGCGCGAGCACCCGGGCTCCGTACTCGCCGGTGAGGATGGCGACGGGCGGCGTGCCGGCGTTTCCGTCGTCGGCCGGCTCCCCCGGGGTGTCGACCGTCCCCGTTCCCGACGCCAGGCGCGGCGCCCGGTACCCGGAGGCCGGTGCGCCGTCCACGGCGGCGAAGAACCCGGGCCGGACGCCGAGGGCTGCGTGCTCGTCCCCCCCGAACGCGGCCTCGAAGGCGCGGGCCATGCCGAGGCCGTTCTCGTGCTGGGGGAACCCCTCGTAGGTCGCTGCCGGCGGAAAGGGTCTCTCGGCCATCAGGTAGTACTCGTCGGCGGCGAAGACCATCCGGCGGCCCACCGACTCGAGGAAGACACCCTGCCACCGCTCCACCAGGTCGCAGACGGCCGCGGCCTCCTCGACGGTGTGGGGGCGCATGGTGTCCTCGTGCGAGAAGGTGCTGACCCCGAGCGGCACGCAGGCCACGGTGGCGAGCCCGGGATAGCGGTCGAGCACGCCGGCCAGGGTGTCGTCCAGCACGTCCCCGTCGTTGCGGCCCGGGCACACCACGATCTGGCCGTGGACCTCGATGCCGCCGTCGAGCAGTGCGCCGAGCCAGCGCAGGCTGGTGGCGCCGCGTCGGTTGCGCAGCAGGCCGGCCCGGACGTGGGGGTCCGTGGCGTGGATCGACACGAACAACGGGCTCAGCCGCTCGGTCAGCACCCGCTCGAGGTCCATCTCGGTGAACCGGGTCAGCGTGGTGAAGTTCCCGTAGAGGAACGACAGGCGGTAGTCGTCGTCCTTCATGGACAGGCTGCGGCGCATGCCCTTCGGCAGCTGGTGGATGAAGCAGAACTCGCAGTGGTTGTCGCACGTGCGCACCCGGTCGAACACGGCCGAGGACACCTCGATCCCCAGCGGTTCACCCGGCTCCTTGCGGACGGCCACCTCCAGGGGCTCGGGCAGGCCCCTGCGCCGGACCACGAGGTCCAGCTCGGGTTCGTCCACGAGGAGGCTGTATTCGATGACGTCACGGGGCGATCGTCCGTTGAGCGAGAGCAGCTCGTCACCGGACTGCAGTCCGGACAGCGCGGCCGGTGACGATTCGGTGACGGCGACCACCTTGGGTGCCGTCGTCACTCGGAGCGCCGACATGGGCACCAGGCTACCCGGTGGGACCCGCCCTTCCGCTCCGGCCCTCCCCTGCTCCCGCCGGTCCGACCCGCTCCGAACGGCACCGACCCGTTCCGGACGGCACCGTGGGCGGACCGGGCGGAGCGTCGGACGCCGGTAGCCTGGTGCGGTGCCCGTCGAACGCGTCATCCTGGCCGAGCCCCGGGGGTTCTGCGCCGGGGTGGAGAAGGCGATCAAGGCCCTGGCCTGGATGGTCCGGGTGTTCGAACCGCCCGTCTACTGCTACCACGAGATCGTCCACAACCGGCACGTGGTGGACCAGTTCGAGGCCCAGGGCGTCGTCTTCGTGGACGAGGTGTCCGAGGTGCCGCCGGGTGCGCCGCTGATGCTGTCGGCCCACGGGTCGGCCCCCGACGTGGTCGAGGCGGCACGGACCGACGGACGGGTCGTGGTGGACGCGGTCTGCCCCCTCGTCACCAAGGTCCATCACGAACTCAAGGTCCGGGCGCGCAAGGGCTACACGGTGCTCTACGTGGGCCACCACGGCCACGAGGAGGCGGTGGGGACGATGGCCGTGGCGCCCGAGTCGGTCCGGTTGCTCGAGCATGTCGAGGACGTGGACGCCGTCGACCTGCCGCCGGCGGTCGGCGCCGACCCGATGGTGGCGCTGCTGGCCCAGACCACCCTCAGCCACGACGAGTGGACCGACATCGTCGACCGGGCGCGCCAGCGCTTCCCCGATCTGTGGATGCCCAACCGGAGCGATCTCTGCTTCGCCACCACCAACCGCCAGGCGGCGCTCAAGGCGCTGGCGGGCCGGTGCGACGCGGTGGTCGTCATCGGCTCCGACAACTCCTCGAACACCGTGGCCCTGGCCACGGTCGCCACGGCGTTCGGCTGCCCCCGGGTGGTGCGCGTGAACGACGCCTCCGAGCTCCCCGACGACCTGACGGGGACGGTCGGGGTCACGGCCGGCGCGTCCGCCCCCGAGTCACTGGTGGACGCAGTGGTGGCCCGTCTGGCCCCCGTGCACGGCGTGGAGAGCTCGGCCGTGACGGTCGAGGAGGAGTACTTCCCGCCCCCGCCCGAGCTCCGCGAGCTCCTGCGGGGACTGGAGGCGGCCCTCGGGCTCCTCAACCGGGTACCGGAACCGACCGGCGTGGCGGCCGACCCGGCGGGTCGGGTACTGGCCGACGACCGGAACACGGCCGCCGCCGACGTGCTCCGGCAGATCGCCTCCCTCACCTGATCGACGGGGCGGACGCCCGGTCCGGTTTTGGCGCGAGAATGTGCGCATGACGACCTCGCCCGCGGCTCCCACCCCCACCGTGTCGTTCACCCGCATGGACGCCTCCACCGCGGAGCAGTGGGCCGTGGTCGGCGCCGAGACGGCGAAGCACCAGGGCCGGGTGGCCGACCGGGTCCTGCTCCTGCTCGGATCGCTGGCCGACGTCGTCGACGGGTTCGCCGTGGACCAACTGACCCACTGCCTCCAGACCGCCACGCGGGCGGAGCGGGCGGGTGCCGACGACGAGATGGTCGTCGCCTCCCTGTGTCACGACGTGGGGAAGGCGATCTCGGTACCCAACCACCCGAGGATCGCCGCCGAGATCCTCCGCCCCTACGTGCGGGACGAGGTGACCCAGGCGATCCTGTTCCACCAGGAGTTCCAGGGTCGGCACTACTTCCACCACTTCGACATGGACCCCGACCTGCGCGACAACCACCGGGACGAGCCGTGGTACCCGCTGGCCGAGCGGTTCGCCGACGAATGGGACCAGACCAGCTTCGACCCGGACTACCCGACGGAGCCGCTCGCCCATTTCGAGCCCAGGGTCCGCGCCGTCTTCGCCCGGCCCCACAGCTTCTGATGGCCCCGACCCAGCGCCACCGGTGGCTGACCCTTCCCGACAGCCGGGCCGCGCAACGGTCCGCCCGGTTGGTCGGCTACGTGCTCGACCAGGCCCGGGCGGACTTCGCCGCCCGCTACCCGAACGCCCGCTTCGGCCCGGTGGTGGCGCTCCTCGCCGCCTACCACGAGGAGGCCAACATCGGGGCGGTCCTGAAGGCGATGCCCACCCTGGTCGACGACCTCGAGGTGTCGACCCTGGTGGTCGTCGACGGGGGGACCGACGCAACGGCCCAGGTGGCGCTCGATGCCGGGGTCTGGACCTGCGTCCTTCCGGTCAACCTCGGCCAGGGCGCCGCCCTGCGGCTCGGCTACGAGCTGGCCTCCGCGCACGGCGCCCGGTACGTGGTGACCCTCGACGCCGACGGACAGAACGACCCCGCGGAGCTGCCCGTCATGCTCGGGCCCCTGCTCGACGACACGGCGGATTTCGTGATCGCCTCGCGACGGCTCGGGACGGACCGGACGACCGACCGGTTCCGACGGGCCGGGGTGACGGTCTACGCCTGGGCCATCAACCACATCGCCCGGCAGCACCTGACCGACTCGTCCAACGGCTACCGGGCGTTCCGGGTCGACGTACTCGACGACATCGTCCCCCACCTGGTCCAGGACCAGTACCAGACGGCCGAGGTGGTGATCACCGCCTCGAGCCGCGGGTGGCGGCTCACCGAGCGACCCACGATGTGGCACCCGCGGGCGTCGGGGGCGTCGAAGAAGGGCGGCAACCTCGTCTTCGGCCTCAACTACGCGAAGGTCATCGTGACCACCTGGGCCCGGGTCACGCTGGGCAACCGGGCCCGCCGCTGACCGGCGGCCGGCGTCAGTAGCGGCCGGTCACCTCGACCGCGCGGTCGTAGAGCTGCTGGAGCGACGCGGTGAGCTGCTCGGTCAGCCCGTGGATGCGGCTGCGGGGGACCCGGCCCGTGCCGGAGCGCTCGGGCGGGGCGAGGGCCTCCCCCACCTCCAGGTGGATGTGGCGGGGCCGGGGGATCCGGGTGCCCTTGGGCATGACCGAGGCCGATCCGCCGATCCCGACCGGCACCACCGTGGCCCCGGTGCGCGCCGCCAGGAAGGCGACGCCCTCGTGGAGGTCCGCCACGACCGGGCCGCTGCGCCGCTCGCCTTCGGGGAACAGGATCAGGACCTCGCCGGCCTCGAGCACCTGCTGCGCCCGGCGCATGGCCTCGCGGTCGGCCGACTCCCGGTGGACGGGGAACGCACCGACCGACGGCAGGATCCGGGCCAGCACGGGGTTCCTCCAGAGCGAGTCCTTGGCCATGTAGTGCAGCTTTCGGTCGGTGACCTCGGACGACACGAAGAAGTCGATGAAGGACCGGTGCACCGGTGCGATGATCACCGGGCCCTCGGCCGGTACCGTCCCCTGGCGGTGCACCGACGTGCGGAACAGGAGCGCGTTGAGGAGGCGGACGAGCATCCGCAGGAGCCGGTAGATCCGGGTGAACCGGGTGTCCACCCGGACCTCGATCTCGAGTGGAGCCCCGTCGGCCCCCTCCCCCTCCCCCGTCCCCTTGTCCGGGTTCACAGCCACGCCAGCACCTGTTCCACGATCTCGTCCACGCTCTGCGCTCCCGTGTCGATGACCCTCGCACCGTCGGCCCGGCCCAGCGGCGAGGTCGCCCGCGTGCTGTCGAGCCGGTCCCTCCGGGCCACCGCCGCCGCGCCCTCCTCGGCCCGGCGGGCGGCCCGGACCTCGGGGGAGGCGTCGAGGTAGAGCTTGAGCGTCGCGTCGGGAAGGACGACCGACCCGATGTCCCGACCCTCCACCACCCCCCCGCCGTGGGCGGTTACCCATGAGCGCTGTCGCTCGACCAGGACCGCCCGCACCGCCGGGTTGGCGGCCACTGCCGAGACCGCGGCGCTCACCTCGGGGCCGCGGACGGCCTCGGTGATGTCGGTGCCGTCGGCGACCACGCGGTCGCCGGCGTCGATGGCGAGCCGCCGGGCGACCTCGGCCACGGCGTCGGCGTCGGCCGGGTCGACTCCCCGCTGGAGCACGGCCCAGGCCACCGACCGGTACATGGCGCCGGTGTCCAGGCGTTGGAGGCCCAGGCGCTCGGCGAGCACCCGCGACAGCGTCGACTTGCCCGAGCCGGCGGGACCGTCGATGGCGACGACCACCGGGGCACGGGCGCCCGTGGTCACGACGCTCCCCCGCCGAGCCGGTCGAGGGTGTCGACGAACCCCGGATAGCTGGTGGCGACCGACTCCCATCCGGTCACCACCGTGGACCGGCTGGACGCGCACGCGGCACCGGCGACGGCGGCGGCCATGGCCATCCGGTGGTCGCCCCCGGCGTCGAGGACCCCCGGGGCGGGGACGGTCCCGCCGTCGACGACGAGGTCGTCGCCCTCGACCCGGGCGGCCCCCCCGAACGCCTCCACCAGCCGCACGGTCCCGGCCAGCCGGTCGGACTCCTTCACGCGCAGCTCGCCGACGTCGCGGAACCGGGTCGGGCCGTCGGCCACCATGGCGGCCACGGCCAGGATCGGCACCTCGTCGAGGGACGGGATCTCGGCGGCCTCGACCGTGGTGCCGGCGAGGCCGGAGTGGGAGGCCGTGAGCGCACCCACCGCCCCTCCCCCGTCGTGGAGCTCCAGCGACGCGCCCATGCGCACGAGGACGTGGACGAACCCGATGCGCTCGGCTCCGAGGTGGACGTGCTCGACGGTGACCCGGCTGCCGGGGACGACCACCCCGGCCACGGCCCAGAACGCGGCCTGCGACGGGTCCCCGGGGACGTACCGGTCGACCGGGCGCAGCGTGCTCCGGCGCAGGCGGACGACCCGGCCGTCCCCCCACGGTTCGACGGTGACGAGGGCCCCGGCATCGGCCAGCATCTCCTCGGTGTGCGCCCGGGTCGCCACCGGCTCGCGCACCACCGTCTCGCCGTCGGCGTCGAGCCCCGCCAGCAGCACGGCCCCCTTCACCTGGGCGCTGGCCATCGGAGGCGTGTAGTCGATGCCGCGCAGCCTGCCTCCGGTGACCGTCAGCGGGGGCAGGCACCGGTCGCCCCTCCCGACCACGTCCGCGCCCATGCGCCCGAGCGGTCCGGCGATCCGGTCCATCGGGCGGGAGCGGAGCGAGGCGTCACCGGTCAGCCGTGTCACCCCGGGGATGCCGGCCACGACACCGGCCAGGAGGCGCATGCCCGTCCCCGAGTTCCCCAGGTCGATCTCGTCACCGGGTGCGGCGAGGCGGCTCCGACCGCCCTCCACGACGACGGTTCCGGTGGACGGGTCGCGGTCGGTCCGGGCCCCCAGGGCCCCGACGGCGAGCCGGGTGCGGACCACGTCGTCACCGTCGGACAGGCCGGTGAGCACCGACGTGCCCTCGGCCAGCGCGGCGAGCAGGAGCGCCCGGTGGGAGATGGACTTGTCCCCCGGCACCGTGACGGTGCCGGCGAGCGGACGCCCGCCGGCGACCTCGAGGGTCCCGGTCGCCGCGGTCGTCACCGGACCGTCCCGACGGGCGACGTGCTCGACCGGTGGCCCTTGGCCGCGAGCGCCTCGCCGAACGTCGGCGCCGAGGCGGCGTCGATGACCACGACGAGCACACCGCGGTCCCCCTCGACCGAGTGGGCGATCTCGACGTCGTAGATGTTGATGCCCAGCTCCGTGGCCAGGACGGCGATCTCGGCGAAGGTCCCGGGGCGGTCCAGGACGGGGATCCGCACCTCGGCCAGCTCCTCGGGCCGGGGTGCCCGCTCGCTCATGGCGCGCCGGGCCGTGGCCGCCCGCTCGAGCACCTCGAGCAGCGAGGCGTGGTCGCGCTCGGCCACCCGTCGGCGCATGGCCCCGAGGGCGTCGATGAGCAGGTCGAGGGTGTCGACGATGGCGGTGGCGTTGTCGTCGCAGATCCCGGGCCAGATGGTGGGCTGGCCGGCGGCGATGCGGGTCATGTCGCGGAAGCCGCCGGCCGCCAGCTGCAGCAGGGCACCGTGCTCCTCGCCCAGGTCGGAGGCGAGCGCCATCAGGGTGGCGGCGGTCAGGTGGGGCACGTGGGAGACGACGGCGACCAGCGA
>DATLRE010000055.1:0-19943 GCA_035534835.1 Acidimicrobiales bacterium | reverse complement strand
GGCGGCAAGATGCACGAGCGCGCCGCCGAGCAGGCCGCCCAGCAGCAGAAGGCGTTCGACGCCTACGTCAAGCAGGCCGCCGGCTCGGGCAGCAGCGTCGACGAGCTCGCGAAGCTCGCCGACCTCAAGGAGAAGGGCGTCATCACCGACGCAGAATTCGAGGCGCAGAAGTCCAAGCTGCTCGCCTGACCCTCCGGTCGTCCCGGCGGGTGGCCGCCTCCTGTGCCGGGTGCACGGGGGGCGGCCAACGTCGCGTCGGCGGTGCGGAGCCTCCCCGGTGGCGGCAGGGGCCGCCGGTACAGTGGGCGCGTGACCACCGAACCACCGGCGCACGGGCAGGACGCGGACGCGCTGCACGACGAGGTCGGGGCGCACGAGGACGAAGCGGCAAGGCACGGGGTCGCGGCCGCGAGGGCACCGAAGCGACGGCGGGGACGGACGGTCGCCTCGTGGGTGCTGATCGTGCTGGCCTGCCTCCTGGCCGTCCTGTCGGTCGTGGTTGTCTACGCCCGCAACGAGCTGCTCAACACCGACACCTTCGTGGCCACGGTGGCGCCCCTGGCGAAGGACCCGGCGGTCCAGAAGGCGGTCGCCACCCGGGTGAGCGACAACCTGGTGGCCCGGACCGACGTCGAGCAACGGGTGAAGGACGCCCTGCCGTCACAGGCCGGCTTCCTCGCCAACCCGATCAGCGGGGCGGTGCAGACCGCGACCTACCAGATCACCCTCAAGCTGGTGCAGAGCCCGCAGTTCCAGCGCCTGTGGGAGGAGGCGGTGCGGCAGTCGCACGCCCAGCTCGACAACCTGCTGCTCGGCAACAAGGTGGGCGCGTTCCAGTCCACCAACGGCCAGGTGACCGTGGACCTGTCCCAGGTGGAGAAGGCGGCCAAGGCGCAGCTCGCCGCCAAGGGTCTCTCCGTGTTCGACAAGGTGCCGAGCTACACCGGCGCCCCGTTCGTGCTCTTCCAGTCCGAACAGCTGGCCAAGGTGCAGCGATGGGTCCGGTTCCTCAACCACCTGGTCGTGGTGCTGCCGATCGTGACGATCCTCCTGCTGGTCGGCGCCGTCGTGGCCGCCCGGGACCGGAGGCGGGGCCTGGTGCACGCCGCCTCGGGCCTGGCCGTGTCGATGGCGCTGCTGCTGGTCGCCGCCAACGTCGGCCGCAACCAGTACCTGGCATCCCTGGGCCCCGGCCGGTCGAAGCCCGCCTCCGCGGCGGTCATCGATGCGGTCGACGCCGCACTGCTCGACTCGGTGCGCACCGTGCTGATCGTCGCCGCGATCGTCGCCATCGTTGCGTTCGTCGTCGGACTGGGTCCCGTCCGACGGTGGCTGCACGACCGCTCGATGCCGTCGTGGATGTCGGGTGGGCCGGTACACGACACCGTCGCCGGCCACCGGAAGGCGTTCCAGTGGGGCGTCCTCGTGCTCGGCCTGGTGGTCCTCGTCCTGTGGAGCCGACCGACGGTCAAGGTGGCGGTCATCATCGTCCTGGTCACCCTCTTCGTGGTGATGCTGGTCGGCCTGTACGGCGGTCGGCATCCGCCGGGACAGGCGCCGACCGCCGACGACGCCGGATCGGGTCCCGACGGAGCGCTCGCCACCGGCCCGCACGGCGGGTGAGCGGGACGGGACCCCGGTCGTGACGGTGCCGGACGCCCGAGACTGGTGGTCGGCGCTCGAGCCGGTCCACGCCGTCGTCTACTTCGACGAGGGGTGCCGCCGGTCGATGGCCGACCTCGGGCTCCGGGGCTTCTGGATGGGCTACTTCGCCGGTCGGGCCGCGCCCCTCGGTCCGGTGGGCCCCGAACCGGTGTCCGCCCTCTTCTGCAATTTCGCGCCGGAGATGGTGGCGCGGGCGATCCCCGACGCCTGGGCGATCGCCGACCCGAGCCGGGTCTGGGAGGCGCGTCGGGCCGGGGCCGCGGCCATGCTGCAACGGGTCGCTCCCGGCGTCTCCGTCACGGCGGAGCGGACCGTGCCGGCGCTCACCCGGGCGGTCGCCGCCGCGTCCGGTGCCGGCAGGACGCTGTTCGCGGCCACCCGGGCCACCGGGTGCCCCGACGACCCGGTGGAGGCGTTGTGGTGGGCCTGCACCTGCCTGCGGGAGCACCGGGGCGACGGCCATGTCGCGGCGCTCACCGCCTCCGGACTGGACGGTATCGAGGCGCTCGTCCTGTTCGCGGCGGGCGAGGGTCTGTCCGAGGGGATGTTCCTGTCCGCCCGGGGCTGGTCGGAGGACGAGTGGGCGGACGCCGACGGACGTCTGCGGTCCCGCGGGCTGCTCGGCCCGGACGGGATCGCGCCCGAGGGCATCCGACTGCGCCGATCGGTGGAGGTCGCCACCGATCTCCAGGCGGCGCTCCCGTTCCGGGCGCTCGGCGACCGGGAGCGCCGGGAGGTGTTCGACGCCCTGGAACCGATCGGGCGGGCGATCCACGCCTCCGGCGTGATCGCCTATCCCAATCCGATGGGTCTGCCGGAGCCCTCGGGCGGCTGAGTCGCCGGCGCACCGGGCCCGTCGGGCCCATCGGCGCCATGGGGATCGGACACCCCGGCCGACACCGGTTCCGGGTCGGTGGCCGGCGGACCGGCGACCCCGCGGACGCGCACGCCGTCCTCGTCCCACGGCACGATGGAGGCGAGGAACTCGTCGGTCTCGCGCTGGGCGGCCACCATCCGCTTCTCGGCGCCGGCGGCGAGCAGCCGTCCGAGCACGGGGATCTCCCACAGCGACTCCGCCCGCAGGATCGCCATGACCACCGGCACGAGGTGCTCCGCGGTGTCGAAGACCACGTAGCGGGGGAGCCATTCGGGCTCGTACTTGGCGTTGAACTTCCACAGCGACTCGATCTGGGCGAAGTTGGACAGGCGCTTCAGGAACCAGCGCTCGGCTCGCTGGACGGTGCCGTCGCCCTTCTCGCCGGCCAGCGTGGAGCGCATGGCCGCGAAGTTGAGGCTGAGGCCCTCGAAGCCGCGCGATGCCAGGTGCTCGATGGTGGAGCAGAGGGCGAAGTCGAGGAGGCCGTTCGGGTGGTCGCCCGGGTCGCGGCGCATGAGGTCGAGGGAGAACCCGTGGATCCCGGTCGCCGGCACGAACTGGCACATGGCCGCGGCCGAGCCGTCCGGGGTGCGCACCACGGTCAGGAGCAGCCCGGTGTCCCGCGGGTCGAAGACCCGGCCCAGCATCATCGAGAAGCCCCGCTCGTGCTCGCCCTGGCGCGAGAGCCGCATGAGCGTGCTGAGCTCCGCGATGAGCCCGGGGTCGAGCCGCGACGGGTCGTGGAAGGAGACGGTGTAGCCGTACTTGTGGATGCGGTTGTGGGCCTGGCGCAGGCCCTTCATGTGCTTGCCGGCGAGGGAGAACTCCTGGAGCTTCACGACGGCCTCGTCGCCCAGGTAGATGTGGTGCATGCCCGAGTCGCGGTAGGTGGAGAGCCACTCCTCGCCCGCCCCCATGATCGCCGTGGTCCACCCGTGGCCGTCGGCGAAGGAGCGGAAGGCCCCCCACACCTGCTCGCGCTCGTTGCGGGGCCCGATGGGGTCCGGCGAGATCAGGCAGACACCCCCGTAGACGGCGTACGCCACCAGGCTGTCGCGGTGGAAGAACCACCGCTTGTCCGAACGGAGGGCGAAGTAGTCGAGCGTGGTCGCTCCGTGGCGGCGCACGATGTCGCGGGCCCGGAACTCGGCGGCCCGCCCCGAGCCCAGCCGGCGGTCGACCACCGGGCGGGTGAGCAGGTACAGGGTGACGGCCACCAGGCAGAGCCCGATGGTCAACAGCGCGGGGGTCAGGAACCGGTCGGGACGCTCGGGAAGGTCGATGGTGGTGATCCCCGCGAACCGCTCGGCCACCGCCCAGAACACGGTCCACCACGCGAGCACGTGCTGGTGGTGCCCCATGTGGGTGAAGAGTTCGATCGATGCCGTCGTCACCACGGCCACCCCGAGTGCGACGGCGGCCAGGGTGACGAACGCGGACCGCAGGGACGTGGCGTCCGAGGCGGCCTGGAACTGCCTGCGGTTGACCACGAGGAAGACGAGCACCCCCCCGGTGATCAGCGACTCCTCGACGTCGGCCCCGGCGACGATGTGCAGCAGGACGGTCCCGGCCAGCAGCACCACGGACACCCGCCAGGCGCGCCGCTGGCCGCGCAGGATCCCGCGACCCAGCGCGATGAGGGCGAGGCCGGCCATGGCCACCAGGGCGCCGGCGGCCACGCTGGCCCGCAGCGGCAGGTACTGCTCGAGCACGTGGAGGCGTCCGCGCAGCGGCGGGGTGATGGAGTCGAGCACGTCGATGATCCCGGTGACGAGGATGGCGGCGGCCCCCCACCGGCGGACCCGTCGGGTGCGGCGGTGGGCCTGGCGCAGGTCGGGGGCGGGCGGCCACGAGGAGCCCACGGGATAGGAGGCGACGAGGGTGGGGTGGAGCGATCCGCCGACCCGGCCCCGCGTGACGATGCGCTCGAGGCGGCTCGGGGACGCCAGCTCGTTGTGGGCCAGCAGCATGCGGACGTGCAGCTCGGCCCCGGACTCCACCTCGACCCAGCTCACCCACTGGCTGTGCAGGAAGACCGGGGGGAGTCCGAGGCGCCCCCGGTGCTCGGCGACCACCTCGGTCGTGGCCCCCACGTTGGCGTAGAACCCGGTGCCGAGGTTGGTGAGCTCGGCCTTGAAGGTGGCGGCGGTGATGAGGCCGGCGTAGCCCCGGGCGACGAGCCGCCGGGCGTCGTCCCGCGCCGCGTCGTTGGCCCCGGTGTCCGTGCGGACCTCGTCGAGGGCGCCGCCCCCCAGGATCGACCACATGCGACGGCTGAGCAGACCGAGCACCACGGCCAGGACGGCGAGCACCACGACGGACGCCCCGACAGCGACGGCCAGCTGGTCCTGGAAGTCGGCGAAGTGGGCGTGGCGCAGGGCGCGGGCCGGCAGGCCCGAGCCGAGGTGTTGGAGGACCCACGGGGTGACCGCGATGCGCAGCAGGAGGGCCACGCCGAAGGGGACCAGCAACCACCAGGCGTAGCGGCCGAACCGACGGTACATCGTGCGTGAGACCAGGAAACGGGTCAGGGCCGACGGGTCGCTCAGGTGGTCGAGGCCCTCCAGCCACGGCGCGTCCTCGACGGACTCGGGCGTCAGCGACCGCCAGTGCCGGCCGGCCGGCGTGGTCGCCACGGCCCCCGGCTTGGTGTCGGCCGTCGGGTCCGGGGAGGTGCGGACGGCGTCCGCCCCGGTGTCGGGCGTACAGGACCCCGGGTCGACCCGGACCACCCGCACGCCCGTGCCCGTCTGGACGTGGAGGTCGAGGGGGCCGACGTGCTCGACGCCGGCAGCGGCGAGGGGGGCCACCACGTGGGACGCCGTGTCGGGGGCGGTCCGCAGTCGCGGGGTGTCGCCCCCCGGTTCGTGGCTGCCGCACTGGCGGAGCACGCGTCGCTCGTCGCCGATCAGGAAGCGGATGAGGGACCGTCCGAGGGCCGGGTGGGCGTCGAGGGAGCGGGCCGCCGTGCCGAGCGGATCGTCCGCCCCGGCCAGGTCGAACAGGTTCCCGGCGATGACGAGGATGCCGGGACCGTCCCACGTGTCGAGTGCCTGGGCCAGTTCGCCGGTCACGGCCAGGGTCGACGGTGTCGCTTCGGGGGTGAGCAGGAGATCGCTCACCACCATGACCCGTCGTCCGAGGGGGACGTCGATCCGCGTGCCCCCCGGCTCGGGGGTGAAATCCGGGAGTCCACCCTGCGGGCCCTCGGGTACGGCGTCGGCCGGATCCTGGGTGTCGGTCGTCGGGGTCACAGCCCCGTCATTGTACGGGGGCGCCGGCGTTAGGCTGAGGCAGTTCCAGGCCGGGTCCGTCCCGACCCGCCGGCGACGAAGGGGGAGCAGTGCCCGACCAGGACAGCAGCGAGCCGACGATCGAGGACTACTTCACCGAGGAGCGGGTGTTTCCGCCCCCACCCGGGTTCGCCGAGCATGCCGTGGTCGCCGATCCGGGAATCTACGAGGAGGCGGCACGCCTGGGTCCGGAGTTCTGGGCCCGACAGGCCGGGGCCCTCGACTGGTTCCGGCCCTGGGACACCATCCTGCAGTGGGATCTTCCGTTCGCACGGTGGTTCGACGGCGGGACGCTCAACGTCTCCTACAACTGCCTGGACCGCCACGTGGCAGCCGGTCGGGGCGACAAGGTGGCCTTCCACTGGGAGGGGGAGCCGGGCGACACCCGGACGATCAGCTACGGCGAGCTGCTGGGCGACGTGGTCCGCTTCGCCAACGTGCTGCGCGGCCTCGGCGTGGCCCGGGGCGACCGGGTGGCCATCTACATGCCGATGATCCCCGAGCTGGCGGTGGCCATGCTGGCCTGCACCCGGATCGGGGCGGTCCACTCCATCGTGTTCGGGGGCTTCTCCTCCGACGCCCTGCGCGACCGGATCCTCGACGCCGAGGCACGGGTCGTGGTCACCGCCGACGGCGGCTGGCGCCGGGGCCAGCCCGTGGCACTGAAGGGCAACGTCGACACCGCCGTGGACGAGTGTCCGTGCGTGGACCACGTGGTCGTCGTGGAACGGACCGGTGCGGACACCGCGGGCGGCGTCCCGTCGATGACGCCGGGTCGGGACCACTGGTGGCACGAGCTGCTGTCCGGCCGGGACGGGGCGGCCGGCGGCGTCCCGTCCGACACGTGCGAGCCGGAGCACATGGACGCCGAGGACCTGCTCTTCATCCTCTACACCTCGGGGACCACGGCGGCCCCCAAGGGCATCATGCACACCACCGGCGGGTACCTCACCCAGGTGGCGTACACCCACCGGACGGTGTTCGACCTCCATCCGGACGAGGACGTCTACTGGTGCGCGGCGGACATCGGGTGGGTCACCGGCCACAGCTACATCGTCTACGGGCCCCTGGCCAACGGGGCGACCTCGGTGATGTACGAGGGGACCCCCGACCACCCGGGCCGGGACCGGTGGTGGTCGATCGTCGAGCGCTACGGGGTCACCATCCTGTACTGCGCACCGACCGCCATCCGCACCTTCATGAAGTGGGGCGCGGACGAGCTGGCGAAGCACGACCTGTCCAGCCTGCGCCTGCTCGGCTCGGTGGGCGAGCCCATCAACCCCGAGGCGTGGATGTGGTACTCGACCCACATCGGCGGTGCCCGGTGCCCGGTCGTCGACACGTGGTGGCAGACGGAGACGGGGGCGATCATGATCGCGCCGCTGCCCGGCATCACGGCGACGAAGCCGGGCTCGGCCACCTTCCCGCTGCCGGGCATCGGTGCCGAGGTCGTCGACGAGGAGGGCAACCGGATCGAGCGGGGCGGCGGCTACCTCACGCTCACCACCCCGTGGCCGGCGATGCTCCGCGGCATCTACGGCGACCCCGAGCGCTACCGGGACACCTACTGGAGCCGGTTCGAGGGCCGCTACTTCGCCGGCGACGGCGCCAAGCTCGACGACGACGGCTACCTCTGGCTGCTGGGGCGGGTCGACGACGTGATGAACGTGTCGGGCCACCGGATCTCGACCACCGAGGTGGAGTCGGCCCTGGTCGACCACCACCTGGTGGCCGAGTCGGCGGTGGTGGGGGCGGTGGACGCCACGACCGGCCAGGCCATCGTGGCCTTCGTCACGCTGGTGGCCGACGCCGGCCCGCCCGACGACGCCCGAGGCCAGGAGCTGCGCGCCCACGTGGCCACCAAGATCGGTCCCATCGCACGGCCGCGGACGGTGATCTTCACCGACGAGCTGCCGAAGACCCGGAGCGGCAAGATCATGCGGCGCCTGTTGCGCGACGTCGCCGAGGGGCGCGTGCTGGGCGACACCACCACCCTGGCCGACCCGGCCGTCGTCGAGGAGATCCGCCGGCTCGCCGCCGCCTCTCCCGGCGAGGACTGACGGTGGGGGACCCCGACAACTGGGCCTGGCACCGCGGGCGGATCGAGCGCCCCGGCCCGGCCGTGGTGTTCGACGTGGACGGCGTCCTGTCCGACGCCGTGGGCCGCCAGCACTTCATCGAGCGCGGCCGCCGCGACTGGGACGCGTTCTTCGACGCGTGCGGCGAGGACGCGGTCATCGCCGAGCTGGCCCGGGTGCTCGAGCTGCTCGACCCGTCGCTCCAGATCGTCCTGCTGACCGGACGGCCCCTGCGGGTCCGGCCCCAGACCCTGGCGTGGCTCGAGCGCTACGACCTGCGGTGGGACCTCCTGGTCATGCGGTCGCGGGGCGACTACTCCCAGGTGACCTGGTTCAAGCGGGACACGGTCGACGAGCTCCGGGAGTTCGGGTTCGACCTGCGCCTGGCCTTCGAGGACGATCCGAACAACTTCGCCATGTTCCACGCCATGGGCATCCCCTGCGTGTACATCCACTCCGGCTACTACGAGTAGCGGCGCGACCGGGCCCGGACGGCGAGCCACCACCCGGCGGCGAGGGCGACGATCGAGGCGAGCAGGACGGGCGCGTCGCCGAAGCGCACGTACAGCGTGCGACCGGTCCGGCGCTGCAGCACGGCGGGGACGATCTGGCGCACGCCCAGCGTCGAGCGGGCGACGAGCGCACCGCGGTGGGTGATCCAGGCGCTGAACCCGGTGGGCGCCGCCTGCAGCAGGTCCCGACCCTGCTGGACGGCCTGGACCCTGCTGGCGGCGATCTCCTGGGTCGGGATCTGGCCCGTGGCGTAGGACGAGGTGTTGGTGGGGACGATCAGCAGTTGGGCCCCGGCCCGCACGGACGCCCGTCCCCGGTCGGCGTAGAAGACCTCGTAGGAGATCATCGCCCCGAGCGGCCCGGCCGGGGTGCTGAGCAGTCCCGACCCGGTGCCGGGAACGGCGTCGCGGGGCACCGCCGACAGGTTGCCGAGGTGGGCGAAGAACGAACGGTAGGGGACGTACTCGCCGAAGGGGACCCGGTGGACCTTCTCGTACCGGGACACGACCGTCCCGTCCGGTCCGAAGGCGACGATCTCGTTGCGGAACGCGGTGGCCGACGTCGTCTCGGTCACGCCGACCACCAGGGTCGACCCGAGCCGGCGGGCGAGGCCGGACAGCACCGACTCCGCGGGCGACCCGTCGAGGGGCCCGTCGAGGGAGACGACGTCCTCGGGCCACAGGACCAGGGCGAGGGACCGACCCGCGGTGCGCCGGGCCAGCTCGTCGGTGGCGGCCACGGCCGCGGCCAGCACGACGGCGGGGTCGACCTGGGACTTCGAGAAGCCGCGCACGCCCCCGCCCTGGACGGCGGCGGCGGTCACCGTGCCGACCGAGGGACCGCCGTCGGGCGCGAGGGCGCCGGCGACGCCGGTGCCGAGCACGGCGGCCAGCGCCACGGCGGCCACCGCGCCGGTGCTGCCGAGCCCGGCCAGGGCGCCGCGCCACGAGGACGTCGTCGCCGGGCCGTCGTCGTGTCGGCGGAAGGCGCGGATGCGACGGCGGTCGCGCCCGGCGCGGACGACGGCGGTGGCGAGCGCGCCGGCCCCCACGCCGCCGGTGTAGACGACGGCGGTCAGGGCGAGGGGCCCGCCGAGCCGGGCCGTGCCGAGGAGCGGGCCGCCGGCCTGGCCCAGGAAGACCCCGCCGATCGGGAGCCCCCCGAACGGCCAGGTCTGGCGGGCCGCCTCGGCCAGGGTCATGGCGGCGGGGAACGCCAGCGCCCGGGCCCACACCGGACCCCGGGGGACGGCCAGGCAGGCGACGCCCACGAACAGGGCCTCGACGGCGATGAGCACGGCCGCGCCGAGCAGGGTGAAGGCGCGCGCGAACATCAGGCCGGGCACGTAGCAGCCGAGCCCGGCCAGCCAGCCCGCCCACAGGCGGGTGCGGGGGCGCAGGCCGCCGAGGCGCCACCACAGGAGCCCGGCCGCGGGAAAGGCCAGGATCCAGAACCCCCACGGGGGGAGCGACAGTGCCAGGCCGATCCCGGCGGCCAGGCAGGGGACGGCCACCGCACCCCGGCGCGGGACGACCGTGTCGGACCGGTGGGCCACCATCCGCACCCGGGATCCGCGCCACGGTGGCCGGTCGTCGTCCGACGCGAGGGCCGGTGGGATCGTCCGGTCGTCGTCCGGCGGCGGGATCGGCGGGGCCGTGCCGGTCGCGTCCGGAACGGGCGAGGGCGGGCCGTCCGGAACGGGCGAGGGCGGGCCGTCCGGATCCGGCCACCCCGTGGTCATCGGGTGGGTGCGGCCGGCCGTGCTCGCTCCAGCGACGCCAGCACCGCCAGCGCGGCGGCGCGGCCGCTGCCCACGACGGCCGGGATCCCGACGCCCCGGAGGGCGCTGCCGGCCACGGCCACACCGGGCAGTTCGGCGACGGCGCGCTCGACCTGGTCGGACCGCCCGAGGTGGCCGGGCGTGTACTGCGGGAAGGCCCCGTGCCACCGGGTGACGAGGGACTCGAGCGGACGGCCCCCGATGCCGAGGATGACGGAGGCCTCGTCGAACGCGGCGGCCGCGAGCTCGTCGTCGTCCAGCGAGTCCGGCCGCTCGTCGCCGTAGCGCCCGACCGACAGACGGATCAGTTCGTCCCCGGGCCGGGCCAGGCCCGGCCACTTCCGCGACAGGTAGGTGCACCCCGTGATCAGCGCGGTGCGCCCACCGACCGTCGAGGTGCGGGGGACCAGGAAGCCGGTGCCCACCAGGCGGGCGCGGACGGCGGCGGACGGCACCGACAGGGTGACCACCGACACCGACGAGTGCCCGATGTCGCCCAGGATCGCGGCGGCGCGCGGCGCGTGGGCCGCCAGCAGCGACGCCGCCTGGCCGGCGGGCACGGCCAGCACCACCCCGTCGACGGCCAGGGTCCGGGCCGAGTCCGCACCGCCCGTGGCCCCCGGGACGGAGGACGCGTCACCCGCCAGCGTCAGCTCCCACGTCCCGCCGGACGGCCGCTCGGCGGGACGGCGGGTGAGGGTCTCGACGGCGACACCCGTGTGGACGGCGACCCCCCGGGCGACGAGCGCCGCCGTCAGCTCGGCGGGGAGCCGGGCGGTCGTGCCCTCGAGCGACCAGAAGACCGGCGCCGGGGGCCGCGACGGGTCCGGCGGCGGCGGGTCCGGCAGGCGGAGGCGCCGCATGAGGCTGCCCGAGCTCCGGTCGGCCTCCAGCAGCGGGGCGAACGTGGCCTCGGCACTCAGGTCGTCGACGCCTCCGGCGTGGATCCCCCCGACCAGCGGGTCGACCAGGCGCTCGGTGACCTCGTGGCCGAGCCGGGCGGTGACGACGGCGCCCACGGCGGCGTCGCCCGTCGCGCCCGGGTCGGCGCGATGGGGGCGGACGAGGTCGATCGCCGCCCGGGCCGACCCGACGGGATCCAGGATGCCGGAGCGGGCGAGCGGCCACCACCGGGTGGGCACGCCGAGGTTCATGCCCGCCGGCATCATCCGGAGCCGGCCCCGGGCCCACAGGGAGGCACCCGCGGCGCCCGGCGCCACCAGGGCGTCGCTCAGGCCGAGTTCGGTGCACAGCCCGGTGGCCTCGGGCCGCCGGGCGAGGAATGCGTCGGCGGCCACGTCGACCTCCCGTCCGGCGAACTCGGCGGAGCGCACCTTGCCGCCGGTCCGGCCACCGGCCTCGAGGACGAGGACCCGGGGCGAGCCGGCCCCGGACGGGCCGAGGTCCTGGCTCAGCTGCCAGGCCGCCGCCAGGCCGGCCATGCCGCCGCCCACGACGGCGATCACGGGCCGGCGGTCGGGGGGGTGCCCGGCCGTCACGACGCGTCGTCCGCCGCCGACCGCACGACGTCGGCCAGCATGGCCAGGAACTCCGGGTCGTCGTCGAGCGACGGGGTCCGGGCGAACGCGATCCCGAGGGAGTCGGCCCGGGCGAGCGCCTCGATGTCGAGGTCGTAGAGGACCTCCAGGTGGTCCGAGACGAAGCCGACCGGACACACGACCACGGCGGTGGCCCCCTCGGCGGCCACCCGGTCCATCTCCTCCAGCAGGTCCGGTCCGATCCAGGGATCGGCGGTGCGGCCGGCGCTCTGCCACGCCGTGCCCCACCGGACCGTCGGGTCGGCTCCGAGGCCGAGGAGCCGGGCGATGTCCGCCCCCGTCTCCGCCACCTGGTCGGGGTACGGGTCGCCGGCGGCCACCACCCGCTCGGGGAGGCTGTGGGCGGTGAAGAACACGGCGGTGCGGGCCCGGGACGGGCCGTCCAGGGCGTCGAGGACGGCGCGGGTGCGGGCGGCCAGGAGGGGGACGAACGCCGGGGCCCGGTGCCAGGACGGGATCACCGTGAGCCCGAGCGGCGGCTGCGCCCCGGCCGCCGCGGTGCGGGCCCGGTCGAAGTACTCGCCCGAGCCCAGGGTCGACTGGTGCGGGGTGAGGACGATCCCGACGATCCGTGCCACGCCGAGGCCGGCCAGTTCGTCCACGGCGTCCTCGATGGACGGGTGGACGTACTTGGTTCCGAGGCGGACCACGAAGCGCCCGGGATCGGCCGCCTCGAGCGCGGCGGCCAGACCGTCGACCTGGGCGCGGGTGCGCCCGTTCAGCGGCGACGTGCCGCCGATGGCCTCGTAGCGCCCGGTCAGCTCCTCGAGCAGTTCCGGCGACGGGGGGCGCCCGCGTCGGATCCGGGTGTAGAAGGCCTCGATCTCCCCGGGGGAGCCCGGGGTCCCGTGGGCCATGACCAGGACGCCGGTCCGGCCACCGGCGGCGCCGGCTGCGTCCGCCGTCACGACACGGCCCCGACGCCGACGCCGACGCCGGCCCGGCCCTCGGCGTGGACCAGCGCCACCACCTGCTCGAGGATGGCGGGGTCGGTCTCGGGCAGCACGCCGTGGCCCAGGTTGAAGATGTGGCCCGGGGCGGTGCCGGCCCGGGCGAGCACCTCGCGGGTCTCGGCGGCGGCGACCTCCCACGTGCCGAGGCACAGGGCGGGGTCGAGGTTGCCCTGCACGGCGGTGCCCGCCCCCACCCGGGTACGCGCCGCGTCGAGGGGGACCCGCCAGTCGACCCCGACCACCGACGTCCCGGCGGTGGCCATGAGCGCCAGGAGCTCGCCGGTGCCCACGCCGAACAGGATGGTCGGGACACCCGGGTGGGACTCGCCGAGCTCGGAGACCAGGCGCCGGGTGGCGGGCAGGACCAGCTCCTCGTAGTGGCGGGGGGTGAGGATTCCGGCCCAGCTGTCGAACACCTGCACGGCCGAGGCCCCCGCGTCCAGCTGGGACCGGAGCGAGGCCAGCGCCATGTCGGTCAGCCGTTCCACCAGGTCGTGCCAGAGCCCGGGCTCGGCGTGCATCAGGGACTTGACCCGGGTGAAGTTCTTGGACGGCCCGCCCTCGACGAGGTAGCTGGCCACGGTGAACGGTCCGCCGGCGAACCCGATGAGCGGGACCTCGAGGGTGCCGGCCAGGATCCGCACCGCCTCGAGAACGTACGGGGTGTCGAGCTCGGGCTCGAGCGGGCGCAGGCGCTGCAGGTCGGCGGTCGAGCGGAACGGCTCGGCCACCACCGGGCCGGTGCCGGGGGCCACGTCGACCCCGAAGCCGACGGCCGCGGCCGGCACCACGATGTCGCTGAAGAAGATGGCGGCGTCGGTGCCGTAGCGGTCGACGGGCTGGCGGGTGAGCTCGGCCACCAGCTCCGGTCGGGCGATGGCGTCGAGGATGCTGCCGGGGCCCCGGGCCGCCCGGTACTCGGGAAGGGACCGGCCGGCCTGGCGCATGAACCACACCGGCACGTGGGGGACCGGCAGGCTCCGGCACGCCCGGATGAACGGGGCGTCGTCGAAGCGGCCGGGCGCGGGCGCGGTCCCGCGGGGCGCGGCGGAGGACATGGCCCGAGTCTACGGGTGGGGCAACCCGCCCCGGGTGCGAGGCCGGCCCCCGGCGCACGTCCCGGCGGGGGCGCATACAATCGAGGGTTCCCCTGAGCCGGACGCCGGACCCGTGCGGTCGGGTGGGCGGCGGGCACCGGGCAGACAGGAGGTGGGGGCGTGGAGACGGAGCTGGAGTCCGAACAGGACTTCGTGGACCTGGCCTACGCGCGTCTCGACGCCATGCGCGGGGACGCCAATTCGATGCTCGAGGGCGTGCTCGACCTGGGCCGGGGCGGCACCTTCCAGTCCCGGACCGAGCGCGACGTCATCGTGCGCACCAGCCTCGCCCGGCTCGAGCAGCTCGACATCGGCGACCAGGCGCTGACGTTCGGCCGCATCGACCGGCTCACCGGCGGGGACACCGCCGACGGCGAGCCGGACAGCGAGACGTTCCACATCGGTCGCCTGGCCATCCACGGGCCCGACCACGAGCCGCTCGTCGTCGACTGGCGGGCACCGGTCGCCGAACCCTTCTACCGGGCGACCGGCAGGGACCCCCTCGGACTGGTGCTGCGCCGACACCTGGCCCTGCAGGGCCGCACCGTGGTCAGCGTCGAGGACGAGCGCTTCCGGGCCCCGGACGGCGTCGGTCCCGTCCCCGACGGGGACACCGCCGAGGCCGGCCCCGACGGGAGCGGCGAGCTGATCGTGGGCGACCTTCCCATCGGCGGGCCGGCCGCACTGCTGGCCGCCCTCGACCGGGCCCGGTCGGGGCGCATGACCGACATCGTGTCGACCATCCAGGCCGAGCAGGACGAGATCATCCGGGCGCCGCTGAGCGGGGTCCTCGTCGTGCAGGGCGGCCCGGGTACCGGCAAGACGGCGGTCGCACTGCACCGGGCGGCGTACCTCCTCTATACGCACCGGTTCCCCCTCGAGCGCCAAGGCGTGCTGGTCGTCGGACCGAACCCCCTCTTCCTGCGCTACATCGAGCAGGTCCTGCCGTCGTTGGGGGAGACCGGCGTCACGTTGTCGACCGTGTCCGGGCTGGTACCGGAGATCAAGGTGCAGGAGAACGGGCCGGCCGACGTGGCCCGCCTGAAGGGCGACGTCCGGATGGCCACGGTCATCGCCCGGGCCATCCGGACCCGGCAGCGCCCGCTGCCCGAGGACGTCGAGGTGCCCTACGGAGTGCTCGTGCTCCGCCTGACCGCCGCGGAGTCCCGCCGGATCGTGGAGGGGGCCCGTCGTCGGCCCGGCACCCACAATGCCCGGCGCCGCCTGGTCGAGCAGTCGGTGGCCCAGGTGCTGGCCGACCGGGCGCGCCAGACCCAGCAGCGCCTGGGGGTGGGCACCCCCGCGGTGACGGCGTTCCCCGGATACGAGGACCCGGCCGCACTGGGTGACGGCGAGTTCGACTTCGAGGACTTCTCGCGCAAGGTCCGGCGCGTGCCGGAGCTCGCCCGTGCGCTCGACAGGATGTGGCCCCGGCTGTCCCCGCACGAGCTGCTGCACGACCTCTACGGCGCCCCGCCCCTGATCGCCGCGGCCGGGCGCGGGGTCCTCACCCCCGAGGAGCAGGCCCTGCTGCGGCGGGACCGCTCGGACTCGTTCGATGCCGTGGCGTGGACCCCCGCCGACGCCGCCCTGGTGGACGAGGCGCGGCACCTGCTCGGCCCGCGGGCGGGGGGTGCCGACGACGCCGCCCGCAAGTACGGCCACATCGTGGTCGACGAGGTCCAGGACCTGTCGCCCATGCAGCTGCGCATGCTGACCCGCCGCTCGCTGGCCGGCTCGATGACCGTGGTGGGCGACATCGCCCAGGCCACGGCCCCGTGGGCGCCGACCTCGTGGGACGACATCGTCGAGCACCTTCCCCGGCGGCGGCCGGCCCGCACCGTCGAGCTCACGGTCAGCTACCGGACGCCCGCCGAGGTGCTCGCCGTGGCCAGCCGGGTCCTGGCCGTGGCCGCACCCGAGCTGACCCCGCCGAAGCCGGTGCGGCGCACGGGCGTGGAGCCGCGCATGATCCGGGTCGCCCGCGGCGACGGCCCGGCGACCGCCGACGACCTCGGCCGCGCCGTGGCCGCGGCGGCGGCCGAGGAGATGGCGAGCGTGCAACCGGGCCGGGTGGCCGTCATCGCCCCCGAGCAGCTGCGAGACGTGCTGGCCGGCGCGCTCGACCGTGCCGGCACCCCGGTGGTCGACCCCCGGGACATGCGGCGCGGCGGGCTGTCCGAGCCGCTGGTGCTGCTCGGCGCCGACTCGGCCAACGGGCTCGAGTTCGACTCGGTCGTGGTGGTCGAGCCGGCCGTCATCGCCGGCGAGACGGCCCGGGGCCTGCGCACCCTCTACGTGGCACTCACCCGGCCGACCCAACGCCTGACCGTGGTGTCGCTGGCGGCACCGCCGGCCGCTCTGTCCGCCGGGGCCTGAGGTCGCCGGGGCCCCGTCGGGAGCGGCCCCTCCGGGTGCCGGGACCGGTCGGTCCGCAGCCCGGACGGGCACGTTCCGGGCCACCCGACCCGATTTGGCCCCCGGCACGCTCCGTCGACTAAAACTATGGCCGTGACCCAGGCTCTCGCCGCCGATCCGGCCATCACCCGACCCGCGCGCCACCGCCCCGACAGGCCTCCGATGCTGGCCGTGGGCGTCATCATCTGGCTCGGATCCGAGGTGATGTTCTTCAGCTCCCTCTTCGCCGCGTTCTTCACCATCCGGGCCCACGCCGCGGTGTGGCCGCCGCCGGGCACCCACCTCGACACGGTCCGCGCCGGGATCTTCACCATCATCCTGGTGGCCTCCAGCTTCACCATGCAGAAGGCCGTCTTCGACCAGGAGCGCGAGGACCGCAAGAGCGCCAAGCTCTGGGTCTGGATCACCCTGGTGCTGGGCACCGCCTTCGTGGCCAACCAGTTCTTCGAGTGGGTCGACCTGTCGCACAACCCGGCCACCAACCCGACCCACACGGCCTACGGGTCGCTCTTCTACATCATGTCGGGCCTCCACGGCCTCCACGTGTTCCTGGGGCTGGCCGCCATGATCTTCCTCCTGGCCCGGTTGCGCGGTCCGGCCGGCGACCCCGGGGAGACCTCGGTCTTCCAGGGCGTCAGCTACTACTGGCACTTCGTCGACGTGGTGTGGGTCGGCCTCTACAGCTGCCTGTTCCTGCTCAAGTGACGACCGAGACCCCCCGCCGTCCGGCCCTGGCCCGCCTGGCCGCGCCCGCCGCCCTCGTCGGCGCCGTCGCCATCTTCGGGCTCGTCGCCTTCTCCTCCGGTCCGGCGTCGGCCGACACCACCACGGCGCCGGGCGCCTCGACGGGCACCGTCCCCGGCGCGCAGCCCGGCACGGTCCAGCAGACGCCCACCGCGGTGACCGCCGTACCGTCGCCCACGGCGGCGGCCGCAGCCACCTCGCCGGCCAACGAGACGGGCATCTACTACACCGACCTGCCCAACTCCTTCATCGCCCCGGGCCAGGCCCTGTTCGCGGCCAACTGCTCGAGCTGCCACGGCGCCGAGGCCAACGGCAAGATCGGCGTCGGCCCCAACCTCCAGGGCCTGGGGGCGGGCACCGTGGACTTCTGGGTGTCCACCGGCCGCATGCCGCTGGCCGCCCTCACCGTGCAGGCCACCCGCAAGCCGCCGCGCTTCAACCGGATCCAGACCCTCGAGATCGCCGCCTGGGTGCAGTCGCTGACCCCGGGACAGGGCACGAAGGTGCCGGTCGTGCACACGGCGTCCGCCGACCTCGAGGCCGGCAACACCCTGTTCACCCTCAACTGCGCCGCCTGCCACACCATCTCGGGCGCCGGTGACGCGCTGGCCGAGGGCGCATTCGCCCCGAGCCTGCACCTGGCCACGCCGACCCAGGTGGTCGAGGCCATCCGCTCCGGCCCGGGCAACATGCCCCGCTTCGGCCCGGGCAACATCACGAACACCGAGGCCCGGGACATCGCCGCCTACGTGACCGGCGTGCTCCAGCACCCGAACAACGCGGGCGGGGCGGGCCTGGGCGGGATCGGCCCGGTCGGCGAGGGCTTCGTCGGGCTCCTGATCGGTGTCGGGGTCCTCATGTTGGTCTGCTTCTGGATCGGAGATCGCGCGTGAGCGACAAGTCCCCCCGCACCGAGGGCGCGCTGCCGCCGGCCACCCTGGACGACCCGCACCTTCTGCCGTCGACCAGGAACCCGAAGCGCATGGAGGCGTTGGCGGCCCTGGCCATGCTCGTGGGCACGGCCGGCTTCGTCGCCTTCATCGTGGCCTACTGGGTGAACGCCTCGAACCGTTGGGAGGCGCTGACGCTCGGCATCGGCATGCTGGGTCTGGGCGTCGGGGTCATCGCCTGGGGCAAGTACCTGATGCCGCAGGGCCCCTTCGTCGAGGAGCGCCACGACTTCCACTCGACCGACGACGAGCGCTCCGCCTTCAACGCCGCCATCACGGGGCGCGGCGGCCTCGAGGTCAAGCGCCGCAAGGTCCTGCTGGGCGTGTTCGCCCTGGGCGGTGGCATCATGACCCTCGCCCTCCTGATCCCCGGTGTCCGCTCGCTCGGTCCGAAGCCGGCCAAGTCCGAGGACAACCAGGGGCCGACCGAGTCGTCGCTGTTCACCACGAACTGGAAGAAGGGTTCCAAGCTGGTCACCGTGGGCGGGCGACCGGTCATGGTCGACGACCTGGAGCTAGGCGGCGTGCTGACGGTCTTCCCGCAGGGGTTCGAGGGCTCGTCCCCGGACCAGGTGATCCTGCTCCGCCTGGCCCAGCTCGGCCCGAACGACCCGCCGTACCCGATCGCCCCCCCGGGCAGGACCGACTGGGGTGTCCAGGGCTACGTGGCCTACTCCAAGCTGTGCACGCACCTCGGCTGCCCGGTGGGCCTCTACCAGCAGCGCACCCAGCAGCTGGTGTGCCCGTGCCACCAGTCGATCTTCAACGTCAACGCCGGTGCCGTCCCCGAGTTCGGCCCCGCACCGCGTCCGCTGCCCCAGCTGCCCATCACGGTGGACCCGACCGGGCAGATGCGGGCGAACGGCAGCTTCGACCAGGCCGTCGGCCCCGGATTCTGGGAGCGCCCATGATCGACAAGTCCCTCAACTGGTTGGACGACCGCCTGGGCGTGGCCAAGGGCGGCCGCACCTTCCTCGACAAGATCTTCCCCGACCACTGGTCCTTCATGCTCGGCGAGATCGCCCTCTACTCCTTCGTCGTCCTGCTGGGCACCGGGGTCTTCCTCACCCTGTACTTCGTGCCCTCGGCCCACGAGATCGTGTACCACGGCAGCTACGCACCGCTGCGGGGCCAGCACGTGTCCGAGGCGTACGCCTCGACCGTCTCGCTCTCGTTCGACGTCCGCTCCGGCCTCCTGATGCGCCAGGCCCACCACTGGGCCGCCGACATCTTCCTCGGCGCCATCGCCGTGCACATGGCCCGCGTGTTCTTCACGGGGGCGTTCCGCAAGCCCCGGGAGTTCAACTGGATCGTCGGCGTGACCATGCTCATCCTGGGCATCGTCAACGGCTTCCTCGGCTACTCGCTCCCCGACGACCTGGTGTCGGGTACCGGCATCCGCATCGCCTACTCGATCATCGAGTCGATCCCGCTGGTCGGCAGCTACCTGGGCTTCTTCCTGTTCGGCGGCAACTATCCCGGATCGGGGGTGATCATCCCGCGGTTCTTCATCCTCCACGTGCTGATCGTCCCCGCCATCCTGGTGGGGCTCCTGGCCGCCCACCTCGGGCTGCTCGTCAAACAGAAGCACACGCAGTTCCCGGGCAAGGGCAAGACCGAGCGGAACGTGGTCGGGTCCCCGATGTTCCCGACCTTCATGGCCAAGACCACCGGCTTCCTGTTCGTGTCCTCGGCCGTGATCTTCCTGCTGGGCGGCTTCGCCCAGATCAACCCGATCTGGCAGTTCGGCCAGTACGAGCCGTACCAGATCTCCTACGCCGTCCAACCGGACTGGTACATGGGCTGGCTCGACGGCGCGCTCCGCATCATGCCGAGCTGGGAGTGGGTCGGCTGGGGCCACACCATCCCGCTCGAGGTGTTCCTGCCCGCCGTCATCTTCCCGGGCCTGATCTTCAACATCCTGCTGGTCTGGCCGTTCATCGAGTCGATCCACACCAAGGACCGCGAGTACCACAACCTGCTGGACCGCCCCCGCGACCGTCCCAAGCGGACGGC